>JAISAG010000015.1 GCA_031266815.1 Burkholderiaceae bacterium
AACAGCGTCCATCCGCCGACCACACTGTAGAAAGAAAGAATCAGAAATCCGCACAGGACGCCGAGATATCCGACAAGGGACCAGGAGGTACCGCCAAAGTAGCGATAGGCGCCCGCAGGGTTTTGAGTGGAAACCTGCCCAACCACCATCTCGGACAGCATGATGGCAAGACCCAGGGTGAAACAGATGGCAAAAAAGAGCAACAGGAAAATGCCCCCGCCATTTTCCGCGGCAATATAGGGGAATTTCCATATGGCGCCCAGCCCAATTGCTGAACCGGATGCTGCCAGAATAAATCCCAAACGGGATTTCCACGTCACCCTGGACATACCCGCTCCGAACAGGCAGGAGCATGCTCCTGCCTGTCAGTGAAAGAGGTTTATTTAACTTTTGCCTGTTTGCGCAGGGCGGATGCGTACTGTTCCCACTGACGCTCCTGAATGGCGCGGGTAATGCGCGGCTTGAGATCTTTCAGGTCGGGGAAAACGTAGGCACGAGTGTCCTCCACGCGAATGATGTGCCACCCGTAGTCGCTCTTGACGGGGGTTTGGGTTGTTTCTCCCTTCTTGAGTGTCTTGACGGCATTGGCGAAGGGCGTCACGTAGGAGTTGAGTGTTCCCCACGCGAGGTCCCCTCCTCTGGCGGCGGTGCTGTTGTCCTTCGATTTCTCCTTTGCCACTTCCTTGAAATCGGCGCCTCCCTTGAGTTTGGCGATAGTTTCCTTGGCATCGTCCTCTTTTTCCAGCAGGATGTGCAGAACATGGTATTCCACCTCACCTGCCTCCGTTTTGGCTTTGTCGTATTCTTTCTGGACTTCAGCGTCGGAAACGGGGTGTTTGGACAGGTAATCCAGCATCAGCGCGGTAATCAGCACGTTTCTCCGGGTAATAGCCAGTTGCGCCTTGACAGTGGGCTGGTTTGCCAGTTTGCGTTTTTCTGCTTCCTGCACCAGCACTTCCCGCACGATGAGCGTTTCCTTAACGGAAGCACGCAGCTCCGGCGTGTCGGGTTGTCCCCGCTCTGTGGCGGATTTGACCAGGTTTTCCAGATGGGACCCCGGAATGGGTTTGCCATTGACGGTAGCGACATTTCCCGCAAAGAGAGGTAGACTGGCGAAGGCGAGCAATGACAGTAAAACACGGGGCATTTTCATGTGCATGATATATCCTTTGTATTCCGTTGCCGGAGGCCCGCTTGCATGCGGGGCATTCGGGAGAAACGGCGGGTTAGAGAAACAAACAGGCTTTCATCATAAGATGGCACAGCGTGCCACCGTCCAGAATGCGTCACAGTAACACATTTCTGTCCCTCTGCGTGTATGTGGCGCGCCTGTTTTAGAGCAGGCGTCATGGCATGGTCCGGTCAGTACATTCAAACACGCCGCATGGGGGTGGGCAGAATACTGTGCGGGTACTGTCTGTTCATGCTGGGGTTTTCCGGCGCGGCCTTTCCCGCAGACGGGAGCAAGGTGCTGCGTTATGCTTTTCCCGCAGAGGTTTCCGGGCTTGATCCGGCTGTTGCGCACGACCTGTATTCTTCCCAGGTCATCCGCTCTGTCTGTGAACCGTTGTTTGCATACGATTATTTGGCGCGTCCGGTCAAACTGGTTCCCTTGACCGCAGCGGCACTGCCGCAGGTAAGCCATGGCGGGAAAACATACACTGTCCGCCTGAAAAAAGGGATTTTCTTTTCGGATGATCCGGCGTTTAACGGCAAAAGGCGTGAGCTGACTGCCGAAGATTACGCCTATGCCATCCGCAGACTGGTTGACCCGCGGGTTCGTTCGGCGTGGAGTTGGCTGGTGGATGGCAAAATCGGGCGATCAGGGAGTACCGCGGGCGGAAAGAAGCAGGATGGGCTGGAAGTGCTGGACCGTTATACCCTGCGTTTTCACTTGAATCGCCCGGACCACCACTTTACGCATATTCTGGCGCATTATCCGACTTGTGCGATTGCGCGGGAAGTCGTGATGCGGTACGGGGACGAGAATACGCACGTAATGGCGAATCTGGTCGGAACAGGACCTTATCGTCTGGCGCTCTGGGATCGCGGGTTGCGGATTGTACTGGAAGCCAATCCGGCGTATCGGGGATTGACATGGGATTTCAGGGGCAGCCACGATCCGGAAGACAGGGCAATTGCGGCGGACATGCGGGGAAAGCGTTTGCCGCAGATAGGGCGGGTCGAAATCAGTGTGATACCGGAAAATCAATCGCGCTGGCTGGCCTTTGAAAAGGGGGAGATTGATTTGCTCAATCTGGATGGACCGCTGGCGCCTCGTGCGCTGGTGGAGGGGCGATTGCGTCCCGAGTGGCAGGCAAGGGGCGTTAAGCTATCCCGTATGGTGGACCCGGAATTGAGCCACTATTATTTCAATATGCAGGATCCGATTCTGGGGGGACTCGGCAAGGAAAAAATTGCGCTGCGGCGGGCAATTGCCATGGCGCACGATGTGGAAGAGGAAATCAGGGTGGTCTGGAATGGTGAAGCGGTTCCGCTGGCGTATCCTGTTCCGCCGGGGGTAGCCGGTCATGACCCGTCGTACCGGAGCAGTGTCCGCCACGACCCGGTGATGGCAAACGCCCTGCTGGATCATTTGGGTTACAAAAAAGGGGAAGATGGCTGGCGCACACTGCCGAACGGACACCCGTTGACGGTGATTTTTTCCGCGCGGGCGGATTCCGTCGGGCAGCAACAAAGCGAGATGTGGAAAAAGACCTTTGATGCCATCGGCATTCGCATGCAAAGTGACAGGCGCCTTTTCCCCGAGCTGCTCAAGGAAGAAAAACAGTGTCGTTTGATGATGCGTACCAGCCCGTGGATTGCCGATTACCCGGACGGCGACAATTTCATGCAGTTGTTTTATGGGCCGCATACGGGAAAGAGCAATAATGGCTGCACGGCGATTCCCGCGTTTGATGCTTTGTACGAACAGTCGGTTTCCCTTCCGGATGGGGAGGCGCGAAACCGGCTGTATCGCAAAATGACGCGAATACTGGAGGTGTACGCGCCCACTCGCCTGGGATATGCCCGCTATCGCAATATGCTGGTGCAACCTTACGTCGTGGGGTATAAAAAACACCCGGTTATGCATCACGAATGGGTTTACATTGATCTGGACATGACGCGTGCGCCATCGCGTTGATGTGCCCTGCCCTTGCTGGTTTGGCAGGGGGGGTGTTTGCCGATACAATCGGGGGATGTTGCGTTTGCTGAGGGGAAAACCAAGATGAAGATATCCCGTTTTCTGGGGACAGGCGTGGTGCTGCTGTCGGTATGGCTGCCTGTGCAGGTGTTGGCGCGGCACGATGCGCTGCCACTGTTGGGTGCAGAAGAAATAGCCGATACCTGCTCCCGTGCCGTGACACAGTGGAAAGCCTCCATTGCCGAACTGGAGGCCGTTCCCGCCCGCACGCCGGAAGGCTCGGTACGCTTCATTAAGGGGTGGAATCGCTTGCAGGTGGCAGTGGAGGACGTGCAGGGAGTCGTTTATCTGCTTGCCAATGTGTCCCCTGACGAGGCGGTGCGCACGGCGGCAGAGACCTGTGATGCGGAGATTCGCAAATTCGGCGCCGCACTGTTCCAAAACGGAAAACTGTATAGGAACATGCGATTTTTGCGGGTGCGCGACAACGTGGAAAAGAAGTTTCGACGGGACGCTCTGGACAGCTTCGAGGATGGCGGAGTATCCATCATGCCGCAAAAGCAGGTACGCATGCGGGAGATTCGCGAGCGTTTGACGGTGTTGCAGCAGACGTTTTCCCGCCACATTCGGGATAATCCCGCACGGATGGTGTTTTCGCCGGAGCAAATGGCGGGGCTGCCCCAGTCTACCCTTTCTGCGGCAAAGCGGGATGAGCAGGGAAATTACGTGCTGGATTTCTCGTACCCGCTCTATATTCCGTTCATGCAGTACGCGCACGATGGCGAGGCCCGCAAACAGTATCAGCACGCCTTTTTGAACAGGGGCACACCGGAGAACGTTGCGCTCTTGCAGGAAGCAGCAACCTTGCGCCATGAATTGGCGGAACTGCTCGGATATCGCAGTTACGCGGATTACGTTTTGCACCGTCGTATGGCCAAAAAACCTGCGCGGGTATCCGCGTTCCTGAATGAAATCGAGAACGCCATCCGCGGTGCGGAGAAAGAAGAGCTGGAAGAGTTGCGCCATTTCAGGGCAAGGGAAGAGGGAACGCCGTATGACAGTACCGCGCTGGCACGGTGGGATGTGGCGTATTGGCAGGAAAAACTGAAACAGAGCCGTTTTCGTATTGATCAGAACGATATGCGCCGTTATTTCCCGACATCTGCTGCGGTGCCTTGGGTGATGGGGTTGGCTTCCAGTCTGTACGGAATTGATTTTGTTCCGGGCAAAGTGCCGCGCTGGCACGAGGATGTGCAGTTTTTTGCCGTGATTGACAAAGAAACGAAGCAATCCATCGGGGGGATTTATCTGGATATTTTCCCGCGTGAGGGCAAGTACGGGCACGCAGCAGCGTTTCAGGCGAGGGGATCCAGCACGCAGGAGAATCGCAAACCCATTTCGGTACTGGTTGCCAATTTCAATCGAGCCGGGCTGGATATGCGTGAACTGGAAACGCTTCTGCACGAATTTGGTCACGTCCTTCATGGGGTGCTGTCGAAAACGCGCTTTGTGGATCAGGCGGGAACCAGTGTCGAGCGAGATTTCGTGGAAGCGCCTTCCCAGATGTTTGAGTGGTGGGCATATGCCGGTCAAACCTTGTCCCGATTCCCTCAGTATTGCCAGACAGGGTGCCCGGCGGTGGATGAAGGATTGTTGAAACGGCTCAATCTGGCGCGCCGGTACGGACGTGGTCTTTTTTATTCCCGCCAGTTGCTGTACGCCCGGTACGATATGGCGTTGTACGGAGATCAGGTGCCGGATGTGATGGCGTTGTGGGAACAAATGGAGAAGGAAACCCCGCTGGGGCACACGCCGGGAACCCTGTTTCCGGGACAGTTTTCGCATACGATGAGCGGCTATGCTGCGGGATACTATGGGTATCTGTGGGCAGAGGTGCTTGCGCTGGACATGCTTTCCCGTTTTGAGGGCAATCTGATGAATGCGGATGTGGGGCGGCGCTACCGTAGTACAGTCCTGCAAAGAGGGGGAGAGGCAACCGCCAGCGAACTGGTGCGCGCTTTCCTGAATCGTGAGCCGGACAACAAGGCTTTTTATCAGGAGATTACAGGCAAATTGCCGCGTTGACGGGTATCGCCTCTGACGGGAACATATGGCCGCTTACCTGATTCGCCGTGCATGGCAGATGATACCCACTTTGCTGGGCGTACTTTTACTGGTATTTGTGTTGTTTAATTGGGTGGGCGGCGATCCCGCCTACATTCTGGCGGGGAAAATCGCCAGTCCTGAACAGGTTGCCAATATCCGCAGGCAGCTTGGCATTGACGAGCCGTACTACGTCCAGTTCTGGATTTTGCTCAAGCAAGCGGCAACACTTGATTTCGGCAATAGCTGGAGCACGGGGGAATCCGTTTCACATATTGTAGGAACCCGCCTGGGGCCGTCGCTGACGCTGCTGATTCCGCTGACGTTGCTGGAGACGGCAATAGCCGTTTTGTTGGGACTGGTGCTGGCTTATCTGCATGGTTCGCTGACAGACAGGATGGTCATGATGGTGTGCACGGTGGGAATGTCGGTTTCCATTCTGGTGTACATCATCGTGTTCCAGTACGTGCTGGCATACCAATGGGGATTATTCCCCGTGCAAGGGTGGGGCGATACCGTTGCGCAGAATTTGTCCCGCTACGCGCTGCTTCCCGTGTTGATTCTGTTAGTGGTCAGCATTGCCCCCAACTTGCGCCTGTTCAGGACATTCATGCTGGACGAGATCGGGCAGGATTATGTGCGGACGGCACGTGCCAAAGGGATGAGCGAGGGGCGCGTGATGTGGGTGCACGTTTTGCGGAACGCGGCAATTCCGATTATTACGCACGTGATGTCCAATTTGCCCGCGCTACTGATAGGGGCTTTTTTGGTAGAGCGTTTTTTTTCCATTCCCGGTATCGGGCGCGAAATCATTTTAGCAGTAGAACGGAGTGATTTCCCTGTTATCAAGGCGATTACCCTGCTGGTGGCGGTGGCGACCATGCTGTTCAATTTGCTGGCCGACCTGATGTACCATCTGGCTGATCCGCGTGTCAGGCTGGAGTAGCGCATGACGGACGCTGCGTCATCGGCTTCGTTGTGGAAAGCAGCCTGGAGGCGGTTGTGTGCCGACAAGATATCCATGGCGTCGCTTTTTGTTGTGCTGGCTTTCCTGGTATTGCTGCTGCTTTCCGCTTTCGGGTTCGTTGCGGCGGATTGGTCGGACGAAGTCGGCGCCCACTACGCACCCCCTTCGTTTATCGGGCAGACAGCGTCTGCCGGGGCCACCGTTTCCCCCGCGCTGGTGCCGCCGCAAAATCCGCGTGACCCGTTACGGGATGTCATTCAGGCGTTCAGGGAGAGAAAAGCTGATGCTGCCGGGAAAAGTGACGCGACAAACGTTGCGGAGGTTGCCGATCCGCTGGCGGATGAGATAGCCGTCATTCGCTCCCGCTTGACGATGCCGGGAGATCGGGCAGGGGCGGCACGAAAGCCGACACTGCCGTTTGGTGCAGACAAATGGGGACACGACATTGTCAAGAAGACGATCAAAGGCGCGGAAACATCTATTCTGGTCGGATTGACGGCTTCTTTTCTGGCGACCTTCCTGGGAACGCTCATGGGGGCCTGTGCGGGATATTGGGGGGGGCGCACCGACGATGCGCTGAACTGGTTTTATAACATTTTCACCTCCATCCCGTATCTTTTGCTGATACTGGCGGTTGCGGCGGTTTTACAGAAAAAGGGGGTTATTACGATAGTGCTGATTTTGGGGCTGACCGGCTGGACAGGCGTATTCCGTCTGGTACGCGCAGAATATATCCGCCACAAGGAACGGGAATATGTGATGGCTGCCAGCGCGATAGGCGCTTCTCATCTGCGGCGGATGTTTTCGCACATTTTTCCCAATATCAGCCATATTCCGCTGGTGCAGATGTCCATTCTCTCGGTAGGATTCATCAAGTCGGAAGTCATCCTCAGCTTTCTGGGCTTTGGTGTTCCCGTTGGGGTGGTGTCGTGGGGCAGCATGCTCAATGAGGCGCAAAACGAGTTGATTTTGGGCAAATGGTGGCAGTTGGTTTCGGCCACAGCGGCAATGGCGGTGCTGGTAACGGCGTTTTCCCTGTTCACGGATGGATTGCGGGATGCGTTGGATCCTCGTCTCAGGCAGGGATGATGATGGCACCCGCTTCCCTCTTGCAAGTGAGAGACCTGAGCGTTTCCTTCAGGATATCCGCCCGCCGCGTGGTGCACGCAGTCAGACAGGTGTCTTTTGATGTTCCGTCTCATACCACGGTTGCGCTGGTGGGGGAATCGGGCAGCGGCAAATCGGTCAGCAGCCTGGCGGTAATGGGGTTGCTGCCGCCCGATGTGTCCATCATTTCGCCTGCATCCCGGGTGCTTTTTGACGGAATAGACCTGTTGTCCCTGTCAGCGAGGGCGCGGCGCCAGATTCGCGGCAAAGCCATGACCATGATTTTTCAGGAACCCATGTCGTCGTTAAACCCGGTACTGACAACCGGATTCCAGATAATGGAGGTACTGCGTCTGCATATGGGGATGGGAAAACGTCAGGCGCGGGAGCGGGCAATTGCCTTGCTGGACGAGGTGGGTATTCCTGATCCGGGAAGTCGCATGGATTACTACCCGCACCAGATGTCAGGCGGGCAGCAGCAAAGGGTGATGATCGCCATGGCGATTGCCTGTGCACCCAAGCTCCTGATTGCCGATGAGCCGACCACTGCACTGGATGTGACCATTCAACACCAGATTATGGAATTGATTCGTTCGTTGCAGGAGCGGCACCGCATGTCGGTCCTCTTTATCACGCACAACCTGAAACTGGTTGCCGAAGTTGCGGATCGCGTCATCGTAATGCGGCACGGAGAGATACAGGAACAGGGCAGTGCGGACCAGGTGCTGCACGCGCCGGCGCATCCTTACACCCGCGCCTTGCTGGCGTGTCATCCCCCGCTGGTGGGCAGACCGTGGCGCTTGCCCGTCATCGAGGATGTGTTGGAGAACGAACCTGTTTCTGCGCTGGCGCCAGCGGACGTACGTCTGCGGGGATATACCGAAAAAGATGCGCCGTTACTGGTAGTGAACAATTTACAAAAGTGTTTTTATCTGCGGGATGGCCTGTTCGGGCGAAAAGCCCTGCCGGCAGTCAAGGGCATATCGTTCACATTGCCGCGCGGAAAAACCTTGGGGGTAGTGGGCGAATCCGGTTCGGGAAAAACGACGCTGGGACTGACCTTGTTGCGTATTCATTCTCCAACGGGGGGGCAGGCGGTTTTTGATGGGCAGGATATTTTCTCCATGCCGGACGCCGCTTTTATGGCGTACAAAAAACGGATGCAGATCGTGTTTCAGAACCCCTTCGCTTCGCTGAACCCGCGGTTCACGGTGGGGCAGATCATGACGGAGCCGATGATAATTCACCGTATTGGCGAAAGTGCGCAAGAGCGTGCTGATGAGGCAGTGGAATGGTTGCGTCGTGTGGGTTTGTCGCCAGACGCGCTTTCCCGCTATCCGCACGAATTTTCTGGAGGACAGCGGCAGCGAATTGCCATTGCCCGTTGTTTGACCTTGTGTCCAGACATGCTGGTTTGCGACGAGTCGGTTTCCGCACTGGACGTCTCCGTACAAGCGCAGGTGCTGAATCTGTTGCAGGATTTGCAGGACGAGCTGGGTATCAGCTATCTGTTCATTTCGCACGACCTGTCTGTCGTCAGATACATGTCTGACCGCGTGATGGTGCTCAGGCACGGGGAAGTGGTGGAGATGGCGGATGCGGACATGCTGTACCGCGAACCGGCTCACCCCTATACCCGCGCGCTGCTTTCATCAATTCCCTGCGGCAAGCCTGTCTGAGACCTGTCCGAATTCCTCGTCAGAGGATTTCAGTCCACTGGATTTTCTCCTGGCTTAAGCGCGCCATCAGCGCGAGGTTGACAGCCTGGCGTGTATCCAGATAAGCGGTGTAGTCCGTCTGCGTCATATGGCAGGTGATTTCAAAGTCAATGCTG
>JAISAG010000088.1 GCA_031266815.1 Burkholderiaceae bacterium
AAGCATGGCGGTGTCCTTTCAAAAGGTGGGCGTAGCAATAATTCTCTACTCCTTTTATTTTTACCTATCTTCTGAATACCGGCATTTTTATGTCTCATATCACGTGACGACACCCTCTAGCATGGATAGAACAAGATGCATGGTTTCCCTGCGGTTATGCCGTTGTCGCTGCTGTTCTGTTTTTCCCTTCTCCTGCCAAACATCGAAATGGAGTGCAATATCTTTCTGGCGCATAACACGCAAAGCGGTGTCACGAGACAAAAGGGTTCCTGCCCGTGCGAAATTCGACGCGCAAGGGAGTGCCTATCAGCGAAAACGCATCCCGAAAGTGCCGCTCCAGATAACGCTTGTAGTCCTGGCTAACCTTGTCAAGCCCGTTACCGTGAACAACGACAATCGGTGGATTTTTCCCACCCTGGTGTGCGTAACGCATTTTGGGACGCGCACGACCGCTTCCTCTCGGCGGCGGCTGATGGTCAATGGCATCCTTCAGCACTCGCGTCAATCTGGGTGTCGCCAAATTTGCCATTGCGGCGGTGTAGGCGGAACGAACCGAGCGCATGAGCGCTGTCGTTCCCGTTGCCTTTAACGCGGAAATATAATGAAACCGGGCGAACGAGAGAAAAGGCAATTTTCGCTCCACCGTGTTTTTCAATTGCTGTCGGGTATCGGCAGACAACCCGTCACACTTGTTGACAGCGACGACCAGTGCCCGGCCGCTTTCCAGTATGAAACCGCCAATGTGCGCATCCTGCTCCGAAATATCCTGGCGGGCATCAAGCAGCAAGAGCACTACATGCGCATCCGAAATCGCCTGCAACGTTTTGACGACGGAAAATTTTTCCATGGCATGAAATACTTTGCCTTTTCGCCGCAACCCTGCTGTGTCAATCAGCAAATATTGCCCGCCATCCCGCTCAAGAGGGATTTCAATCGCGTCCCGCGTTGTCCCGGGCGAATCAAAGGCGATAACCCGCTCTTCACCCAGCAAGGTATTGACCAGGGTGGATTTACCCACATTGGGACGCCCCACAATCGCCAGTCTGACTCGCTCTTCACCCGGGTCAGGCTCGCCGTCAGTCTCTGCGGGATATTTCTCCGGCTGCCGACACTTCTCAAGCGCCTGCTCCAGCATGGTATGCACACCATCACCGTGCGCAGAGGAAATGGTGATGGGCTCCCCCAGCCCCATCTCGTAAAAATCCGGAGCGGCGACTGTGTACGACATGCCTTCCGCTTTATTGACGACCAGAAGGATAGGGCAGCCTGAGCGGCGAAGATGGTCGGCAATGGCCTTGTCGTGTGGGGTAATCCCCTGACGGGCGTCCACCAGGAACACGACCACGTCGGACTCCGCAATTGCCTGCTTCGTTTGTTTTGCCATTTCGTGCAGGATACCGTCCCTGGCAACAGGCTCAAACCCTCCTGTATCAACGACGAGAAACGCCTCCCCGCCAATACGTCCTTCGCCGTAATGCCGATCCCGCGTCAGCCCCGGGAAATCGGCAACCAGCGCCGCCCGTGAGCGTGTCAGACGATTAAACAAGGTGGATTTGCCCACATTGGGGCGACCAACCAGCGCTATGACCGGCTTCATGTCAGTTTATCATCAGCGCCTGCAAAGCCCCACCGGTCGTCTGAACGATCAGGCGGCTTCCCGCAACGAGAGGTGTCGCGCGAATGGGTGTACCATCGGTCGCTGCACGCGCAACAAAAGAACCGTCTTCCCGCGAAAGAAAGTGGACGAACCCCTGCAAATCACCAACCGCAACGGTACCCTCAAATGGAATTGGCGTTGTCAGTCTGCGGTGAGAAAGGCGTTCGTTGCGCCATACACTTTGTCCACGCAAAGCGGAAAACGCATGAACATGGCTGCTCTCGTTTACGGCGTACACAAATTGGTTATCCAGCCCCACACCGACATCACTGGAGAATTCCTTTGCCCAAACCCCTCTTCCGGTTACAACGTCAAAACAGGCAATCCGCCCCTGAAAGGCAGAGGCACAGACCAGGCGATCATACACGGCAGGTGTGCCGGAAGTATCGGCAATACGCTCCAATTCTGTTGTGCCACGCGGATCGGCTACCATGGCATCCCAACGGGTCGCCCCATTACCCAGCAACAGGGAAATCATGCGCCCGCCCGGCAAGGCAACGACTGCAGTCGGCCCCACAGTGACAATGCCCGGAGAGGATCGCAACATCAACGCCGGAGAGCGGCGCTGCAACATCCATTTTCGTTCGCCGGAAGCAGCGTCAAACCCGGCAATGCGGTTGTCCTGGCTCCTGACAACCACGACTCCTTCTCCCACAACAGGAGAGGATAACGCCTCGCTGGACAAACGCGCTTTCCACTTCTGCTGACCATCCGCATCGTACGCCAGCAATGTGCCCTTTTCGCCGGCAACGACAACGATACGCCCGTCCGAACCGACACCGGCAGTCAAGCGTCCTGCATTCACACGCCACACCTCCCGTCCGGTTTCCACATCAACCCTGACGAGGGTTCCTCCCGCCGAAGCGGCGTAAACCGCGTCGTAAGTGTATACGGGAACGAACATAAAATTCCCGGAATCCCCCACGCGTACCGACCACGATTCGGCAAGGCGCCGAGTCGGCGTAAGGTCCGTCAATTCTGCGGGCAAATTCCGGGTAGGCGGCGATGAAAACGGGTTGACCTTCTCAATGATGGGGCTGACTGTTTCCCAGGAACACCCGGAAAGCGATAAAACAAAGGCTACCAGCAGGACGAGCGACGGGAAAGTTCGGTATTGTTTCACGTCCATCACTCCGTTTCTGGCGCGGCAACGCCCAAATCTTCCAGCTTCAGCCGGATGACTGCCTTGCCGGGATCGTCCGCAACCGCTTTTTTCAACGCTGTTTCGTATGCGACTTTCGCTTCATCCATCTTGTTCTGTGCGTACAAGATATCTCCCTTGCGATCTTCCACCAGGCTGACAAAAGCCTCCGGCACTTCTGCGGAAAGCAATTCCAGGGCAGGCGCATACGCTTTTTCATCGAACAGTATGCCTGCCAGCCGGAGGCGTGCCAACGCCCGGTATCCCTCACCATCCCCATTATCAGCAACCCACCGCAACTGTCGTTTCGCCGCATCCATATCTTTTAACTCATACGCCATACGTGACGCCAGCAAGCTCGCCATGGCGGCATAAGCGGTTCCGCCAAATTTTTCCTGCACATCCGTCGCAATACGCTGGACATGCGCATTGTCGTTAGCCTGTACCGCTTTCTGTATCTCATAATACAAGTGGGACGCCTGCTCGGACTGCCTGCGCTGGTAGTTTCCCCAAAACATCCACGCCGCATATGCGGCAAGTACCACGATCGCCGCCCACAGCGTCCAGTTACCGTACTTCTTCCACCAGGCTTTCAGTTCTGCCAGTGTTTCTTGTTCTTCCAGATCATATGCCATGACACCACTTCCTCATACTGGCGCGAACACGCCTCAATAATCCGGCAAGGCGATATGATCACATGAGCAAGCTTGCTCACAGGAACTGTCCCGCCCCACCATCTGGTCAATCAAATAATCAGTCAATCCATCGAGCGATACTTGCTGCTGGTTGTTTTCCATGCCTGACCGCAACGCCTTCACACCCGCATAACCGCCCTTTACTTCGTCCTCGCCCAGTATGACGGCAAACACGGCGCCACTGTCATCCGCTCGCTTCATCTGGGACTTGAAACTGCTTTCCATGCCATCGGGAGGACAGTGCAGTATGACGGTAAGCCCCGTACCACGCAATGTTTCGGCTATGCGAAAAGCCTCCAGTTGCGTTCCCTTCCCATGATGTACCACATACACATCGGGAGATTCCGCCGCAGTAGCCGTATTTCCTGCCCTGAGCAGTTCGATGAGGCGTTCCGCGCCCATGGCAAAACCGCACGCTGGTGTCGGTCTGCCGCCAGACATCTCAAACAGCGGATCATATCTTCCGCCGCCGCACACGGTACCCTGTGCGCCCAGTTCGTTACTGATCCACTCGAACACGGTACGATTATAGTAGTCCATCCCTCGCACCAAGCGCGTATTCACTGTAAACGGAATATTGTTATCGCGCAAAATAGTCTGCAATCCATCGAAGTGGGCAAGAGACTTCCGTCCCAAATACTCCATCAGCTTGGGAGCCGAATTGACCATATCCTGCATTGCCAGATTTTTTGTATCCAGAATACGCAAGGGATTGGTGTACAAGCGCCTTTGTGCGTCTTCATCCAGTAAATTTTTGTGCTTCTCAAAATAAGCGATCAAATCTGTTCGGTGCCGACTTCGCTCCTCGGCATCTCCTATCGAATTCAGTTCCAAATGAATATGCTGAAGTCCCAGGTCGTCCCATAAACGCTGACAAAGCAAAATCAGTTCCGCGTCAATATCGGGCCCCGCAAAACCAACTGCTTCCGCGCCAATCTGGTGAAACTGCCTGTAACGCCCCCGTTGCGGACGCTCGTGACGAAACATGGCTCCCACATACCACAACCTCTTGGGGCCGTTATAAGTCAACTTGTGTTCCAGCACAGCGCGTACCACACCCGCTGTACTTTCCGGGCGCAGAGTCAGATTGTCTCCGTTTAAGGCGTCCTCGAAAGAGTACATCTCTTTCTCAACGATATCCGTCACCGTACCCAATCCCCTGGCAAACAATGCCGTCTCCTCCACGATAGGGGTACGTATCTGCTGGTAGCCATAGCTCTTTAAAACAGATTCCGCTGTAGCTTCCAGAAAGTCCCACAGCGGCGCATCCACGGGAAGGATATCATTCATTCCTTTCACCCCGGATATCTTCCTGACCTTTCCTTCTTTCCTTTTGCCAGACATTGTTGTCACACTCGCGTTCATGGAAACGATCAACGATAACGGGACTGCACGTATTGCTCGATCATCTCGTGAAAATGACTGCCCAAATCATCCCCTTTCAGCAGGGCTTTTCTTTCGCCATCCTCAAAGACCATGGCAGCGGGTGATTCGCCTCTTCCCGGTAAACTGATACCAATATCGGCGTGTTTCGACTCGCCGGGACCATTCACCACACATCCCATAACAGCCACTTTCATATTCTCCACACCGTGGTACTGCTTCCGCCACGATGCCATGCGCTCCCTCACAAAATTTTGCGTACTACTCGCCAGTTCCTGAAAAAGAGTGGAAGAAGTTCGCCCACACCCGGGGCACGATGTCACCACGGGAGCAAAGTGACGCAAACCCATCGCCTGCAAAAGTTCCTGCGCGACAAAAACCTCGTGAGAGCGGCTCGCTCCCGGTTCGGGCGTTATTGACACGCGAATTGTATCGCCGATTCCTTCCTGCAATAAAACAGACAGCGCCGCCGTCGAGGCGACAACCCCCTTGCTGCCGATACCCGCCTCCGTCAGTCCCATATGCAAGGCATAACGGCACCGGCGGGATAAATCCCTGTACACGGCAATTAAATCCTGCACCTCAGACACCTTGCACGACAGAACAATCCTGTCGGCAGGCAAACCCAACTCCTCTGCCTGTGCGGCGCTTTCCAGCGCCGACAACACCAGTGCCTCACGCATCACACTTCGCACGTCAAGCGGCGCATCCCGGCGGGCATTCTCATCCATCAGACGCTTGAGCAACGCCTGATCCAGGCTGCCCCAATTCACCCCGATACGCACGGGCTTTTCGTAACGACACGCCACATCAATTACAGCAGCAAACTGTGCGTTCCTTTTTTCGCCTGTCCCCACATTGCCCGGGTTGACACGATACTTGGCAAGCACCTGTGCGCATTCGGGAAAGTTTGTCAGAAGAAGATGTCCGTTGAAGTGGAAATCGCCAACCAGCGGGACAAAGACACCTTCCGCATCCAGTTTGGCGCGTATCAACGGTACCGCACGGGCGGCCTCCGGTGTGTTGACCGTTATCCTGACCAGCTCGGAGCCCGCTTGCACCAGTTCCGCTATCTGTTGCGCAGTCGCCTCCGCATCCGTCGTATCCGTGTTCGTCATGGACTGCACGACGACCGGCTCTCCTCCACCGATCACAACAGCATGCCCTTTTCCGGAAACCGTTACCGCATGGGTTTTCACTCTCGCCACACCGTCGGATTCAACCGGATCGCCTTGTTCCGCCATGACTGATTATTTCAGATCCACCCTGGCTTCGGTGCTTCT
>JAISAG010000137.1 GCA_031266815.1 Burkholderiaceae bacterium
GACCCTGTCGTGCCGGCAACAAGCAGATGCGGCATTCTGGAGAGGTCGGCAATGACAGGATTGCCGGCAATATCTTTTCCCAGTGCGATAGTCAGGGGAGATGCGTTGTCACTGTACGGGCGGGAGCCCAGTATCTCCGTCAGCCGTACAATCTGGCGCTTGGTATTGGGCAATTCCAGCGCCATATAATTTTTTCCGGGGATAGTTTCAATTACACGGATGGAAATCATGGAAAGCGAGCGTGCCAGGTCTCTGGAGAGGTTGACGATGGTGCTTCCCTTGACACCCGTTGCCGGCTCTATTTCGTAGCGGGTAACGACGGGTCCGGGGCAGGCATTGACAACACGGACGCTGACGCCAAAGTCGGACAACCTCTTTTCAATCAGGTGTCGTGTGTACTCCAGTGTTTCCGCTGGTATTGTTTCGAGTATTTCCGGCGGGTCGTCCAGCAGTGAAAGCGGAGGAAGTTCCCTCATTTCCGGGAAAAGCACCACCTGCTTTTCCTGTTCTACGCGCTCAGATTGAGGAATTTTTACGATAGGTGCCTCAATGTGGATTGGCGGAGACTCGATAACACGTGCCTGTGCAACATGTTCCTCTCGCACGGTAGAGGCAATCTGCCCCATTTTTTTATCCTGTCGGATGCGGTAGGTTTTAATGAACAGAAAAGCAATTTTTTCGATGACAAAGCCGGTTTTTTCCACAATCTGCAACCAGGAAAGCTGGGTAAACAGGCTAAATCCCAGCGCCACCAGCACCACCAGAAGCAGTGTGGCGCCTGTGAAGCCCAGACAGGACGTTGCCACCTTTCCCAGTATTTCGCCCAGAACACCACCCGGGCGATACGGCAATTCCGCGCGAAGAGAGTACATTCTCAGGTGTTCCACAGCGGAACTGCACAGAATGAGTACAAGAAAGCCAAGGTTGGGAAAGATTCTGTCACGAAACAGTGCTTGCCGCTGCGGCGGCGTCAACCGGATCAGGCGGGCTATGCGGCGGTATCCGCGAAGCACGGCGCGCAGCAGCCATAAAACAACCCACCACGCGGAAAGACCAAAAAAATAGAGAAGCGGGTCTGCCAGCCGTGCGCCGATGCGTCCGCCCATATTGCGAACAGAATCCGCCTGTATGGCAAATGACCAGGCAGGATCCGTTTTGGAGTAGGTTGTCAGGATGAGGATGCAGTAAATCGTCAGGCAGACGAGTGCAAGCCACCGGGTTTCCACGACAAGCCGCCTTACACGACTGGGAGAGGCGGGATGGGGTTGCTTTATGGTTTTATCGTGTTCGCGTGCGTTGGTATATCTTGTGACGGATGCCATACGGCGTGCTCCTGACAGACAATTCCCCGCTCTGGATGGGGTGGGGTATACGGACGTAAATGGCCTCCGGTGATCAGGCAGGCTGACTGATATTCGTCTATAATCTGCTCTCAATCCTAGCATGTTCACTTTGGGCCGAAATGGTGGAACAGACGGTCTTTACGTAGCCTGTAATTCGTTTTGCGAGCGTGCCGCGTTTAACTTCGGATATGTCATGTCTTCTTGTACACACGCCAATGTCTTGATATTGGGGTCAGGTCCCGCCGGATACACCGCAGCGATTTACGCGGCACGGGCCAACCTTCGTCCCACCCTCGTTACCGGCATGTTGCAGGGAGGGCAGTTGGTGACGGCATCCGAAATTGAAAACTGGCCAGCCGACCCCGTTGGCGTTCAAGGTCCTGATTTGATGCAGCGTTTCCTGCAACACGCAGAACGCTTTGACACAAAAATTATTTTTGACCACATTCACACAGCCAGGCTGCACGAAAAACCCTTTCACCTGTTGGGTGATGCGGGAGAATATACCTGCGCCGCCCTGATTGTCGCGACGGGCGCGTCTGCCAGGTATTTGGATATCCCTTCCGAGGAAAAATACAAGGGCAGAGGGGTTTCTGCCTGTGCCACCTGCGACGGTTTTTTCTATCGCGATCAGGATGTCGCGGTTGTGGGAGGGGGGAACGCGGCAGTAGATGAGGCGATTTACCTGTCGCGTATCGCGTCGAAAGTGACACTGGTACATCGGCGCAGTACTTTTCGCGCAGAACCGATACTGGTTGACCGGTTGATGCAACAGGTCAATGCAGGGAAAGTGCACCTGCGGCTTGATTCGGTAGTAGATGAGGTACTGGGAGATGCCGCGAAAGGCGTAACTGGCATACGCATTCGCTCTGTGGTGGATGGCGGGGTGCAGGAAATTCCGGTAGCAGGTCTTTTTGTTTCTATTGGTCGCGTGCCCAATACAACCCTTTTCGAAGGGCAGCTGGACATGAAAGGAGGGTATATCCTGACACGCAGCGGGCATGATGGCATGGCAACGGCGACGAGTGTGCCCGGTGTTTTTGCCGCGGGGGATGTACAGGATCACATCTATCGCCAAGCCATTACCAGCGCGGGGTCGGGCTGCATGGCGGCACTTGATGTGCAACGTTATCTTGAGCAATCGGGAAACGGTTCCGGATAGATACAGGTGTGGCACAGAACATGTCTTCCGCAAAAAAAAACGATACGGGGAAGTTGCCCGGTGTTTCTTCGGAAGGGAGGGAGGAAGCGGCACGCAGCAACGAGAAGCGCCGTTCGGTCAGGGAAGAATTGAGTGCGGATGACAGAAATCTTTTTAAAACCAGTGTAAGAGGCGTTGTTCCCGTTTTATCGGACAACAGGGTCGCTCCCGAAAAGCCAAAGCCGCTGCCTGTCCCGCTCAAGCGGAAAGAAGATGAAGACATTGCTCGGATGGAATTCATGTCGGGCGTATCCGATGCCGATTTTATGGAGACGGACCCGGATGCGACCTACCTGAGAAGCGGCATTGGGCGGGATGTATTGCGAAAATTGAAACGAGGGAAGTGGGTAATACAAGATGAACTGGACCTGCACGGATTGAGACGCGAAGACGCAAAGGTGTGCTTGGGGCTTTTCTTGAACCATGCCGTGCAATCTGATTCGCGTTGCGTACGCGTTGTGCATGGAAAGGGTTTGGGTTCCGTCAATCAGGAGCCCGTGCTGAAAAAACTGGTTCCTCAATGGTTGAGACAGAAGGACGAAGTCATTGCCTTTACTCAGGCCGCGCCGACAGATGGTGGCTCCGGCGCGCTTGTCGTTCTTCTCAGGGCGAAGCGGCGTTAGGGAAAAGGTTCTTCATGGTATAACAGCGGGCAACTTGGAAAGGAAGAACATGCGCTTATCGATTAAAAAAACAATGAAACGTGCGGCAGTTGCCGGTATTACGATGATGGTCGCTGCCGTGCTGTCTGGATGCGAGTCCAGTGAGAAAGTCATCGAGCGTCTGCTTTTGGAAGTGGACAAAGGCGATTCCAGCGCCATGCTTTCCATCGCGGAGCTGTACTGCGGTGGGCAGAATATAGAGCAGGACGACCTGACGTGCGGTATTTGGTTGAAGATGGCGTCAGAACACGGGCAGGCAAGAGCGCAATACATGCTGGGGGTAATGTACGAAAAAGGAATCGGCATGCGCGCGGATCCTGTAGAGGCCTACCGGTGGTACAGTCTGTCCGCTGGGCAGGGAATCGCGATGGCCGTTGAGGCGCTGCGAAATTTGGAGGGCGCCCTGCTTCCCGTGCAGATCA
>JAISAG010000009.1 GCA_031266815.1 Burkholderiaceae bacterium
ACAGAGGAAATGGCTGGTCACATTGAGCGCTTCGTTAAATCATACAACCAAAGCGCCAAGCCTTTTGTTTGGAGAAAGCGCGATATCAAGGGCGCTCAACTTAAAAATAATGCGCGAAATTTCTACAATTAGACACTAGAAAAAACCTTGGAAAAAGGGGGCCCGTGCGGAGGGGTGAATCAGGGAAATCCCTTGTGCAAAGATTTCAAAGTGAAGTCGGTAGTTGAATGTCCCGGTCGGTTCGGCGATGGCGGCGCAAGGCAGTCGAACTGCGGTGTGTACACCTGAAACGTTACATTGGGTTACAAACTTTCTCTTCCACAGCGTCTCACGTGAGAAGTGATTCCCGTAGAATATGCCATGATGTTGACAAGTTGGATGCGGGATGACGTTTTCTGCGAGAATAACGGTGGTGTTGCTTTCTTCGGGAATCCTTGTGGGGTATCCGTTTGCGTGGGCTTCATCGGAAACGGACTCGCCCGCCCCGCGAACGACTTCGGATATGCGGCACAGAAGCTATGGTCGGCGAATGCAACGCGGGGGTGACGCCCGCTATGAGGGATATTGTGACACGGCACACCAGTCAAGTGCTTCATGTGGCAGATCTTCCCGAAGAAACACATCCATGTCGCACCACGAGCGCAAGATGTTGCGCCAGCAAGTGAACGATGCCGGGAAAAACATGGACACAGGCCGGTCACGTTAATTCCTTCTTCCCCTCCTGCGCAAGACAGAGAGGTTCTTTTTCAGTGCGACGCTGTACAGGCGACAGGACGTCCGGGAGGATTCGCGCCCATATTGCGCCGCCTCAGGTACTGCATACACCACAGGGCGGTGCGCTGGTACACGGCGCCATTCGCTGCACTATTGGTCGTTTCACAGCAGGAAATTGATTTTGCGGTTGGCTTCATCAAAGCCAAGGTGGTGCAAGTGCAGGAATTGTCGTGGGGTGCGTACAAGAAAGCCCATAGGGCGCGCATGGCGCCACGCTAAACGGAAGGGTGATGTCCTGCCAGATGGTGAAACAGAATGTGCCTGAGTGTGACAATGTCAACAGGTTGCGCCATATACCCGCTCATGCCAGCGCTGGTGATGGACTGTATATTTTCGTCCGATAAGTCCTTGGTGATGGCGATGATGGGGACGGTGGCAGCATCGTGCTTGTTGCTTGCTCTGATGTGGCTGGTGGTATCCCCCCCGTTCATCAGAGGCAGAGTCATGTTCATGATGATGAGGGCGTAATCGTTTTGCAGGAATGCTTTTACGCAGTCCAGACCGTCATGTGCAACCGTCACTATCATTCCCGTATCGGCGAGCATTTGCCTGATGGCCTCTTGATGTGACGCCTCGTTTTCGACCAGCAACACTCTGTATCCATCGTAACGGGCATCTTGCTCGTTTTGCATTTCCAGGGGGACAAATTTCTCCGGCAGGCACGCCAGATTGACGGAGAAAAGGAATTCGCTTCCTTCTCCTACCGTACTGTTTACTGATACATTGCCCTCCATCAGTTCGACGAGTGCCCGTGTGATAAAAAGACCTAATCCCATCCGTGGCAGGGCTTGGATGGCCGTCGCGGGTGCGATGGGTTTTGGAAAAGGTTTGAACAACATGTCCAGTTGTTCCTTGCTGATGCCAATGCCGGAATCCTTGACAATGCCAGTGATACGAACCTTGCTCTCAGGGAGAGGCTCAGCGGTTAATTCCAGCGATACAGCGCCGCGAAGCGTGAATTTTAAAGCGTTGCTGACCAGGTTCATCAATATTTGACGCAGACGACGACGATCCCCAAAACAGTGTTCCGGCACGGTGTTAGCAATAGAAATCGTTACTGTCAGTTCTTTCTCTTCTGCGTAAGGATGGAGGACTCTTACTACGTCGTCCGCGATTTCACGCAAGTCGACCACCTGCTTTTCCAGCGTCAGAACGCCGGTTTCTATCGCAGAAAAATCGGTGATATCGCTGGTAACGTCCAGCAACAGGGAACTGATGGATTGTATTTTTTCCAGATGCTCCGATTGTTCGGCAGAGAGAGGGGATTGCGAAACCCGTTTTGCGAGCTGGAATACGTTGCTGACCAGCGCGCGGATGTTATGCGTCACTTGTGTGAGAAAACCGTGCCTGTCAGAATTTCGTGTTTCGGTCGAGGACAATGTTTTACGCGCAGTAACGTCAACGGCGACCGACACGTGCAGAATGCGGTTGTCGAGCCATGTGACCAGACGGTCTGTCACAAGAAAATTCATGTTCAGCGCTTCGTTATACATATCTCTGCGCACAGGCTCAAAGACAGGGTTTCCTTTTTCGTCAAACAGGGATGCTTGCGGACAGGCATCGCAAGGGGTTGAGTGGTCGTACAGGGCAACATGGCAAGTTCTTCCCTGAAGCCTGGGACGGTTCAGTAATTTTCCAATGTGCTCATTGACATAGACCAGTTCCTTTGTGTGCGGGTCGCAGATATAGACGCAGGTTGCCGCATGGTCCATTACGTCGTGCAGGGCGGTTACGGCGCGCCCCGCTTTTTCTTTTGCATGGTGGATATTGTCCGCCATCTCGTTAATAAAGTTGGTGATTTCACCCGGTATGCCGGATGAATGCGGGATGCGCTGGGTCATGTCGGCACGCATGGACCGTATTCCCGTGGTGATTTGTTCCACGTCACGAATGGAGCGGCGCGTCAGCAGGAAGAAAAGCGTAAAGACAATGGTGCAGCACAGAATCAACACAAGAAAGATGCTGCGGTCCATCTTGTCTATCTGGGCGGCAACATCCGCAACAAGTTCATTTGACCAGATGTATCCGATAACTTTCCCCTGGCGCTCTATGGGGATCATGGCATTCATGATGTCTCCGCGCACCATATGACCAAAGCTTACCTGAGGCCTGTTTGTCTCCATAAC
>JAISAG010000043.1 GCA_031266815.1 Burkholderiaceae bacterium
CAGCATCCCGAAAAAACGCTGGATGCCGAAACGCACTGGAAAGTCATTGCTGACGCCACAACCGAAGTGGGTCCCGCGTTGTTTTTCTGCCTGCTCATTATCACCCTCTCTTTCGTGCCGGTCTTTACGCTGGAAGCGCAGGAGGGACGGCTTTTTTCTCCGCTGGCATTTACAAAAACCTATGCCATGGCGGGCGCGGCCGGTCTTTCTGTGACACTGATTCCAGTCCTGATGGGATACCTGATCAGAGGGAAAATCCCGGATGAGGCACGCAATCCGCTGAACCGATGGCTGATCCGGCGCTACGAACCGCTGCTGGAAAAGGTGCTGCGTTATCCCAAACGCACTCTCGCGCTCGCTTTTTTGACGCTGCTGACGACTCTTTGGCCGCTCAGCCAGCTTGGCGGGGAATTCCTTCCGAATATGGATGAAGGCGATCTGCTCTACATGCCTTCCGCATTGCCCGGTCTTTCCGCATCCAAGGTGTCCGAACTCCTGCAACAGACGGATCGCCTGATCAAAACGGTTCCCGAGGTCCACAGTGTTTTCGGAAAGGCCGGGCGGGCAGAAAGCGCCACAGACCCGGCACCGATGGAAATGCTGGAAACAACGATACAGTTCAAACCGCGAAGCGCCTGGCGGGCAGGCATGACTCCCGCAAAGCTGGTTGAGGAACTGGACAGAACCGTTCAGGTACCCGGCCTGTCCAACATATGGGTGCCCCCCATCCGCAATCGCCTGGACATGCTCTCGACTGGCATCAAAAGCCCCATCGGGATAAAGGTCAACGGCAGCAATCTTTCCGAGATTGATGGTGTCGCGCAAAAAGTCGAGAAAATCGCAAAAGCGGTTCCCGGCGTCAGCTCGGCCCTGGCGGAGCGCCTTACAGGCGGGCGGTATGTGGACGTGGAGATTGACCGCACATCAGCGGCGCGCTACGGACTCAATATCATGGATGTGCAAAATATCATTGCATCGGCAATAGGCGGAGAGAATATCGGGGAAACTGTCGAGGGACTGGCACGCTACCCCATCAATGTCCGTTATCCGCGAGAAATACGGGATTCGCTGGAAAGAGTACGCAATCTGCCCATCTACACGGAGATGAAACAGTTGATCACGCTGGGCACCATCGCCACACTGCGCATCACGGAAGGGCCTCCCATGCTGAAGAGCGAGGACGCCCGTCTGAGCGGGTGGGTTTATGTGGATGTCCGTCACCGCGACATGTCGTCTGTCGTGTCGGACTTGCGCAAGGCAGTCAGTGCGCAGGTTTCGTTGCCGCCCGGTATCAGTATCGCCTACTCCGGTCAGTTCGAGTATCTGGAACGCGCCAACGCACGGCTGGCGCTGGTTGTTCCGGCAACCCTGCTGATCATTTTCGTCCTGCTTTACCTGACGTTCAACCGTTTTGACGAGGCGGCACTGATCATGACATCACTGCCATTTTCCCTGGTAGGCGGCATCTGGTTTCTCTACCTTCTGGGTTACAACCTTTCCGTGGCAACAGGGGTCGGATTCATCGCGCTGGCAGGTGTCGCTACAGAATTCGGCGTGGTGATGCTCCTCTACCTGAAACAGTCTCTGGAAGCACGACAGCGTTCCGGTTCGCCCCTGACACAACAGGCGGTTGATGAAGCCATCCACGAAGGCGCTGTCCTGCGTATCCGGCCCAAAGCCATGACGGTGTCTGTCATCCTGGCCGGACTCTTTCCGATTTTGTGGGGAGGCGGCACCGGTTCGGAAATGATGAGTCGCATCGCCGCTCCCATGGTGGGCGGAATGATCACCGCGCCGATTCTTTCCCTGTTTGTGATACCGGCAGCATACCGGCTTATGCGCACCCGGCGGGAACGAACCGCGCTGAGCGCATCCCGAACCGGAAAAACCCCACTGTTATCGAGATGCAAAACCTTTTTTTTAACCCAACGATGAAAGGAAATATGTCATGAAAAAAACACTGGCCATCAGCATACTGGCAACAGGCAGCCTGATTTTCACCGCGTCATTGACCGCGACGGAAACCGCGCAACACAACCACGCCGCCCAAAAGACAATCACCGCCAGCGGGACAGTCCGAAGTGTGGACACGCAGGGAGGAAAACTCGTTATCCACCATCAGCCCATCAGCGAACTGAACTGGCCCGCCATGACCATGCCTTTTCGTGTCGCCGACAGCGCTCTTTTGCAAGGGGTCAATCCGGGAGACAAGGTGCGTTTTACATTGACAGGCAATGGGGCGGTCATCACCGCTATCAAACGTATTCCGTAAATCGCATACGCCCGGATATCCGGCAGGGGAAGCGCGTCGGTGCGGACTGCCTCGTTTCCCCTCCGGGTCTTGCCGCCAGCGCGGAACCGGTAAACAGACCGTACGACAGCGAACAGTGGAAAACCACCGGTCATTCCCTCTTTTTACAACGAGAGCGTTCGTTTGTTTCCCGAAAAAAGCGGTAGAATGGCACACGGGAAAGCATTGTGCCCATCGTAGAACAAAATACCCGTAAATATCTTTGAAACAGTTACAGTGCCTTGTCCGTAATCACAATGACCCCAAATGACCGATTCTGCCACGCCTATTGACGGGCATTTTTACAAACTGGTAAACAGGAAACCCGTTCCCTGTACGCTTGCCGAATACGCAATCCATGCGCAAAAGGAATCCAACAGAATAGTGGCGCAAACAACCGTGGACGCGGTACGTGTTTCTACCGTTTTTACCGGTATTGACCGCGCCTTTGGCACAGGGGAAAAACAACTTTTCGAAACAATCCTGTTCGGGCTTTCGCTGCCCGACGAGCAGCATCCCCGCTGGCAATACGCTTCCTGGGAGGAAGCGCAACAACATCATTTGCAATTAGTAGCCGATTTGCAAGCGGGAGGGGTGGACTCTCTCATCCGGCAGATTATGGAAAAATCCACAAGCCCGCATTGCTGATCTCTTCCCCGGCATGGTTTCTTCCTTAATTACGCTGGACACCAATGTCTGCCTGGATCTCTTTTTATTCGATGACCCGGTGAGCCGACCACTGCGCGACATGCTGGAAGAAAAAACGCTTCGCGCAACGACATGCCCAGATTGCCGTGATGAATGGTTACGCGTCGTATGCCGCCCTTCGCTACCATTCAATTCATCCCGCAGGGAGAAAGGCATGTCGGATTTTGACCGTCTCATTTCGTGTCATCCCCACCCGAAACGTGCCAATCCTTTACTCCCCGTGTGCAAGGACGGCGACGACCAGAAATTCCTCGAACTGACTTTCAGCGCGGGTGCGGCGTGTCTGATTACCTGGGACAAGGCCCTGCTAAAACTCTCCCGGCACACGCAGCGTGCCGCTTCTTTTCGTGTTATGACACCCAGACAATTCATCCAGATACAAAACAGCACACCGCAACAAATTGGCTTTGCCGGGCGATCATCTTTATCGCGAAATGCGTCTCTACCCTGATTTTTCATTAAATCATTTACATGCGCCAGAAACAGATTGCACTCCATTTTTGCGTGAGGGGGTGCAAATGCAACGATACAAACGAGGGTCCGACGGAAAGAGTTGAAATCGTGTTCAGTGCTATGCTGTCTGGATGGAAAACATCAGCACAGAGGCGCCGCCTGACAATATTGCATTTTGGGGAAAAGCACGGGGATGACGCCACCATAGATGCGTAACAAATATCCAGACGTACCTTGTACAACTAAAAGCGTGCCTACAGGGACTCTGCCCAAAACACGGCGAATCTGGCAAGCAAGAGCAGGGCGCCCAGCGTACCCGACAATG
>JAISAG010000042.1 GCA_031266815.1 Burkholderiaceae bacterium
GACCGTCTCATCCATCCGATTGTTCGATTGCTTGCCACAATGCCCACTTACCAAAGCACTCGCGCCATGCGCTTCGTATGACTTCTGCAATCGCCTGACATGCCGTTCTGTTACGCCAAAAACTTGCGCAGCAGCACGCTGGCTCAACTTGCCCGAACATAATTGCGTCAATACTTCCAGTCGCTTGACTCCATCAACACTTAACGATATCCGCTCCAACATCCAAACCCCCGTTAATTTAATTAACCGGACATTTCTACTTTGCTGAAACCGGACATTACAACTTTGCTCCTACAGAACACCTACATGTCATGGCTTGATAACACGAAGTCTGTTACACTGGCAGGTCGAACCAGCGCGTCCCCCTTGTCACATTTTGTCATATGGAACTGTCTGCACTGTCTGCACTCTCTCCGCTGGATGGAAGGTACGTCAGCAAGACGGGACATTTACGCCCCATTTTGTCTGAAGCGGGTTTCATGCGCTACCGGGTCAAAGTGGAAATCGCCTGGCTGTGCGCACTGTCGCAGGCAGGGTTTTCCGAAATCAGGCCATTTTCCGGGGCAGCCCGCGATTTCCTGGATAATCTGGTCGGGCAATTTTCCGCGAACGATGCGCTGCGTATCAAGGAGATAGAAGCCATTACGCACCACGATGTCAAGGCGGTGGAATACTGGCTCAAGGAATCTATTGGGCTGGAACTGCCGCCGGAGTTGTCGCGCCTGAGCCCTCGCCCGCTGCAACTTGACAGTGCGGTCGCCGCGGAATTGCAGCAGGCGGCGGAATTTATCCACTTCGCCTGTACGTCCGAAGATATCAATAACACGTCGCATGGCATGATGATTAAGGCATCGCGCGACCAGGTTGTGCTCCCTGCCCTGTCGGACATTGTGACCTGCCTGCGGGACATGGCGCACCGGTATGCCGCGTTGCCCATGCTTTCCAGAACACATGGTCAGACAGCAACGCCGACAACACTCGGAAAGGAATTGGCAAATGTTGTGGCAAGATTACAACGCGCCCGCGAAAAAATTGCCCGTGTCGAAATTCTGGGAAAAATGAATGGTGCGGTAGGCAACTATAACGCGCACTTTTCCGCATATCCTGATTTTGATTGGGAAAATTTCTCGCGCGCCGTCGTGGAGGAACATCTGGGCTTGTCGTTCAGCCGCTACACCATACAGATTGAACCGCACGATTATATGGCGGAATTGTTCGATGCTATTGCGAGAACCAACACTATTCTTATAGACTTAAACAGGGACATCTGGAGTTATATTTCGCTTGGCTACTTCAGCCAGGCGGTAAATCCGGGTGAAGTCGGCTCCAGTACCATGCCGCACAAGGTGAATCCGATTGACTTTGAAAACTCGGAGGGCAATCTGGGACTTGCCAATGCGTTGTTGCGGCACATGTCGGAGAAGTTGCCCATCTCGCGATGGCAAAGGGATTTGACGGATTCGACGGTGTTGCGGAATGTCGGTATGGCGCTGGGTTACACCGTGCTGGCGTATGACAGTTGCTTGCGCGGATTAAAGAAGCTGACGGTAAACGAAGACAGGATACAGTCTGACCTGTCTGTTGCGTGGGAGGTACTGGCGGAGCCTGTTCAGACCGTCATGCGGCGTTTTGGTGTGGAAAACCCGTATGAGCGGTTAAAAGAGATGACACGCGGCAGGGAAATCGGGCAAGCGGAGTTGCACGCGTTTATTCGCGGGCTGGATATACCGGAGTCTGCCAGGCAAGCGTTGCTGGCACTGACGCCTGCGACTTATACGGGGCTTGCAGCCCGATTGGCGAAAGAAGTTTGATTGCGGCAAACGAGTTGAGAGGGAGAACGATGGAGAAAATTATGGATAGCTTGAAGCGGGTATTGGGCGCGGCGGCAGTGGGTTTGGCGCTGTTCGCTGTGCAGGGGGTTTCCCACGCGGGCGGGTGGACGCCGGATGGGGCCTCTTTTGAGGTAGGCATGGCGAAAGACGACCTGTACATCGGGCGCGTTGCCTTGCAGTGGGACTGGGACAAGAAATGGTTTCAGTCAAATGGTACCCACTTGAACGGATACTGGGACCTGAACCTGGGGTGGTGGCATCTCCAGGATTACGAGCGCAAGGGCGACAGCAAGGAGGTGGGTGTCATCGGGCTGACGCCGGTGTTCCGCTTCGAAAAAGACAACAAGAAGGGACCCTACATTGAGGCAGGCATCGGTATCAGCTTTTTCTCCAAGGTTTACAATAATTCCGGCGAACGGATGGGAACCTCTTTTGAGTTCGCGGACCATATTGGCGTAGGGTATGTTTTCGATAACAAGTTCGACCTGGGCCTGCGAATTCAGCACTATTCCAATGCGGGGATTTCTGATCACAACGGCGGAGAGAATCTCATCCTGATCCGGGGTGCGTACCGCTGGTAGGCGGATCGCGCGCATCTGCGGGAGAAGCGGTCTTGTCCATTGTGGATATGCCCCGCGTCGCTTTTTGCGGTATCGGGCTGATGGGTTTGCCGATGGCAACCCGTCTGTGCGAGGCGGGGTATCCCTTGACCGCATGGAACCGCACCTTGTCCAGGGCAGAGCCGTTGCGCGCATTTGGCGCGCAAGTTGCTGATCTGCCGTCCGTCGCGGTCACGGCGGATATTCTGATTACCATGCTGGCGGATGGCGCGGCGGTTTTGCAGGTGCTCTCCGACGTTTTGCCTGTCCTGCGTCCGGGGACGCTTGTGATTGACATGAGTTCAACCCGCCAGTCTGAAGCCAGACAGATTCACCAGTTGCTGGCTTCGCGGCAGGTTGCTTTCCTTGATGCTCCTGTTTCCGGCGGCGTACTCGGCGCCAAAGACGGCACCCTTGCCATCATGGTGGGCGGCGCACCGGAGGATTTCGCGCGGGCGGTGCCCGTCTTTAATGTCATGGGGCGTCCGACACGGGTGGGCGATACCGGTTGCGGGCAACTGGCGAAATTGTGCAACCAGTTGATTGTGGGGGGGACTATCAGCATTGTGGCAGAAGCCCTTTTGCTGGCGGAAGCAGGCGGCGCGGACCCGGCAGCGGTGCGTGCGGCCATCCGGGGCGGGTTTGCTGAAAGCCGCGTCCTGGAAGTGCACGGGCAAAGAATGCTGGAACGCGATTTTGTGCCGGGCGGGCAGGTAAAAAGCCAGGCAAAGGACCTGGACAACGTGATGATTGCTGCCGCCGAAGCCGACGACTTGCAACTGCCTGTCACCGAGCGAGTGACGGAACTGTACCACAGCATACAGGATGCCTACGACGAGGCGGACCAATCTGCTGTGCTACTGGCTCTGGAACAGCGCAATCCGGGAAAGCGGGTGGGCACTGCACCTACCGACCGCTTTCAGGTGCCCGGTTCCTCCTGAAAGGAAGGGTTGACCCAACCTCTACGAAGTTTTATTTGGGCTGGGCAACTGCCAGTTGTTTGAGTAATTCAACAGCCAGCAAATTTTTGTAGCGCCCCTCCAGGAATCGCATGAAACGTGCCCAACGTCTATTTACTCGCGCAAGTGCAAAATAGGGTATGTAGTATTCCAGGGGAATCAGTGAAGCGCTGCCAACGTTATCCACTATGACGAGCTTGACAATATTTTCGGGGCCTTTTTGAACAAGAATATTTTTCGGGAATATATTCATTGTTACAATTTTCAGAGACAACATGTCTTCTCTGAGTTTTAAGAGGACGTGGACCAACTGTGGCAGAAAATTTCTCAACACATCATCCGATTTTAGATATTCATGCAAGCTGCTTGATATTCGCCCATCGCCATCTCTGATTAACTCGAAAACATAACCCGTGCCAAAATTGGTTTTTACCGTCCCAAAGTACCTGGAAATGGGTGCAAGCAAACAGGCGCCATTTTTGTTCATCGCCGTTTGGTAGCCTACTTCTCGCTTGATGGCCTTGTCAATGGCATCTTTCCTTTTGCCAAACGCAGAATGAATGACTTTCACGCACAAATCCCCGTTGCCGGGGTGCTCGTAACACTTTTTGTGCTCGCCTTCGCCAATAAAGAGTTCTTCTTTCAAAAAAACAATTTCTTCTGCGGTATTCATAAGTGTTCCTGCTTCAGCAGGGCATAACCCCCCTTGGGTTTCCCCAATGTCCTGAAAACATGGGAAGATATTCCAGCACAACAACCCACGCCCGCCATTCTCTTTGACGAGCGACCCGTTACAGCAAGTGGTACTCCTTCTTCCAAAGATGTTTTTGTCTATCAACAATTACGCTATCGCTACAAATTCCTCCTACAAGACACCACACCTTGCTTGAACTCCCTCTTCGAATCGGTGACGCAACGCTGTTATCGTCATATCACAGGCGGCCTGGCACCTGTTTGGTACATGGGTAAAACACTACCCACACAAGGAACCATCGTATGGTCTGGCACAACGTCGACTATATCGGGTGACTCCGGTTTGCCTCGTTGAGCATTCTTTGTAAGAGTATACATTAGGCCTCAAGTCGGCGCCAGAACACCCGCATCTTTCCTTATCCGCTCCCGTACGGCAACGTGTCAAACGATAGCGTAATCGTTACAGATAAGTTGACAATTCACAGAGCGAAAGCGGACGACAATGCGTGAGCCGTGTGCAGACAATTTGACAGAAACCCTCTCTCCATACGGGGCGCTGGCTCTGGAACAGCGCAATCCGGGAAAGCGGGTGGGCACTGCGCCAGACCGGCTGAAAGCCGTTTCCTGACGCCGTTCGCTACTCATGACAGACAAGAAGAAAACCGCTTTGTGGCGCAGAATCGCGCGCGGGCTTGTCTGGTCGAAAGGCTTGCGGGACGCGATTGCGCAGGGTCGTATTGGCGAGTATTACGCGCACAAGCGCTACCTGGCTTCTCCCCGCTTTCGCCAGGACGATGCCGGACCTTTTCCCCACTTTCTCGCGGTTGTTGCTATCGTCAAGGACGAAGGGCTTTATCTGGCGGAGTGGATCGAATACCACAAGCTGGTGGGTGTGGATGTCTTTTTCGTTTACGACAACGATTCAACGGACAATACACCGGAAGTGCTGGCACCGTACATTGCGCGAGGGGACGTAGTGTACACGCCGTGGTCGGGCATGCGCCAGCAACATCGGGTCTATAACGCTGCGCTGCAACGCTTCCGGATGGAGACACGCTGGCTGGCATTCATTGATCTGGACGAGTTTATTGTTCCGCTGAAAAAGCAGTGCATTCCCGATGTGTTGGCGGATTTCAGCGATCAGGTCGGTTTGTCCGCGCACTGGTTGATGTACGGAGACAGCGGTCACAAATCCTTTTCGGACGGGCTGGTGATTGAGCGCTTTACTGCGCACGCCTTGCAGGCGGATGAATGGGTGAAGACGATTATCAACCCGCGTGCCGCATTCTCCATGGAAACGCACCACGCGTGTTTTGTCGGCAATCACGCCGCTGTCAACGAAAACCGGCGCAAGGTACGAAGCCGCTCACGCCCACCTGTCGCCGAAACCATACGCGTCAATCACTACTGGGGAAAGTCCTGGGAGGAATATCAGATGAAGCGTGTCAAAGGGCGCGTCGGCAGCCGGACCGATATCCTGCCGGAAGATGATTCGTTTTTCCTCATTCGCAATCGCAACGAAGCGCGA
>JAISAG010000133.1 GCA_031266815.1 Burkholderiaceae bacterium
TCGATACTGGTCTGCAACATCAATTTGTCGCTTTGTGAAAAACCGGCGCCCACCATCAGGTTGCCCGTCGGTTTTTCAACCACCTTCATGTTGACATCCACCTGATCCGACACACCAGACACCTCGGGCGTTTCCACCGTCACCTCGGTAAAGTAGCCCAATCTGTCCACCCGGCTCCGTGACAGCTTGATTTTTTCTCCGTCGTACCAGGAATTTTCCATCTGCCGGAATTCTCGGCGGATCACCTCGTCCCGCGTCTTGGTATTGCCGCCGATGTTGATATTGCGCACGTAAACACGCTTGCCCGGATCAATAAAGAAAGTAAACGCCACCTCTTTCTTTTCCCTGTCAATATCCGGTTGCGGGTTGACATTGGCAAAGGCGTAGCCGAAATTGCTCAGGTAGTCGGAGATTTTTTTGGAACTCGCCGTCAGTTTCGCCCCGGAATACACATCGCCCTTTTTCAGGCTGACCAGATTGCGTATTTCATCCCCCAGATTGAACACTTCCCCTTCAAGGTGCACATCGGACACCGTGAAGCGCTCTCCTTCCTTGATGTTAACGGCAATGTAGATATCCTTCTTGTCCGGCGTAATGGAAACCTGGGTGGACTCCACCTGCATTTCGATGTAGCCCCTGTCATGGTAGAACGATTTCAGCTTCTCCAGATCGGCCGCCAGTTTTTCCTTGGAATACTGGTCTTTTTTCGTGTACCACGTCAGCCAGCCCGGTGTAGTCAGGGTGACCTGCTCAAGCAGACTTCCCTCGGAGAAAGCGTTGTTGCCAATAATTTTAATCTGGCGGATTCGCGCCACACTTCCCTCGTCAATACTGAAATTGATGGCAACCCGATTCCGCTCCACCGGCGTAACCGTTGTGGTAATCTGCACCCCGTACAAACCGTGCGACAGGTACTGCCGCTTGAGCTCCTGCTCCGCCCGTTCGACCAGCGCGCGGTCGAAGATACGCGCCTCTCCCAGTCCAACATCCTTTAGCGCCTTGGTCAGCGCCGCCTTGTCAAATTCCTTGAGCCCGGTAAAGTCAACACTGGCGATGGCAGGGCGTTCCTCGACCACAACAACCAGCACATTGCCTTCCACATCAATCCGGACATCCTTGAAAAACCCGGTCGCATACAACGCCCTGATGGCGGCAGACGATTTTTCCTCTGTAAAGGTGTCTCCCACGCGGACGGGAAGGTAGTTAAAGATCGTCCCGGCTTCCGTGCGCTGGATACCTTCCACGCGGATATCCTTGACGACAAATGGCTCCGCGGCAAAGACGGACCCGGCATAACACGCAAGCGACACGGCAACAGGCAACATCCATGGCGCTTTCAATGGGGAAAACAGGCGGGAAACGAGATTCATGGGACAGACCATATCCTTTGTTTTATCTGCCAACAAAAAACGGCGCAATCCGTCAGTTGACCAGACGGAGAACATCGCTGAAAAGGGACATCGCCATCAAAACGACCAATACTGCCACACCAACGCGCTGGGCGATTGCTTCTGTTCGCCCACTGATGACATACCCACTTATTGCCTCGACAGCGTAATATAGCAAAAAGCCGCCATCCAGTACAGGGATGGGAAGCAAATTCATCAATCCGATGCTGATACTGATAAGCGCAATGAAAGACAGGTACTGAACCAGCCCCATCCCCGCTGTTTTCCCTGCGTAATCGGCAATCGTGAGGGGACCGGCGATATTTTTCACCGATGCGGCGCCCGTCAGCATTTTCCACAATACCCGGCACGTGAGCACCGTCACGTCCCATGTTTTTTCAGCGCCCTTGCCCAAAGCATCCATGAAACCGTATTGTACCCACACCATTTCCGGCACAGACGCCAGTTCGGCGTATATCCTGCCGACGACCTGCCCGTTCTCGGACACCCGTTCAGGCGTCAACGTCAGTGTCAGCGGCTTTCCCGCACGGTATATGCCCAGCGCAAACGGTGTGCCGGGCAATTTTTTGACGGCTTCCACAAAGGCATCCGCAGTATGAACGGCATCGCCGTTTATGCTGGCAATCCGGTCATCGGTCAGCAACCCTGCTTTCATGGCCGCCTTGCCCGGCAACACCCGCGCAACGACGATGGGCGGATACGCAAGCCGCAATCCCAGCGCCTGCTCCGTTTCCATGCCCGTGCGCGCGTCGCCAGGTAATGCAATCGTTACAAAGCGCGCACGGGAAGCATCAGCGGCGGGCGGCAACACCTCCAGCACCAGCGACTTTTCACTCATCAGCACTTCCAGTATTTTCCATTGCGCGGCAGTCCAGCTTTCTGCCGCTGTGCCGTTCACGCCGATAATCCGCTCGCCGCCGCGCAGCCCTGCCTGCCACGCGGGTGTGTTTTCCGAAACGGTGTGCAGGCGTGCCAGCGGTTCCGGCAAGCCATGCAAAAATATGCCTGCCAGCAAGACGAGCGCCAGCAAAAAATTGGCAAGCGGGCCAGCAGCAACGATGGCAATGCGCCGCCACACCGTCTGACGGGTAAACTCCCGTGCCGCGTCCTCCGGAGCGAGTGTGCCGGTGTCCTGCGTTCGCGCGTCCAGCAGTTTGACATAACCGCCGAACGGCAAAATGGACAAGGCCCACTCGGTCTGGTCCCTGCCAAAGCGGCGCGACCAGATAATTCGACCCATCCCCAGCGAAAACCGCAATACCTTGACACGGCAACACCGCGCCGCGCAATAATGCCCGAACTCGTGAACGAAAACCAACACGGACAACGCAACAAGAAACGCCGGTATGGTATGGAGCAGTGTCATGAGAATATCAACTGTCCCGCTGTCTGCCTTGCTACCCGGTCATACATCAGAATGCCGTCCAGTCCGGTTGTTTTGCTCTCGGCATGGATCATGTCCAGTACCCGTGCCACAATATCGGCAATCTTTCTGAAACCGATACGCTTTTCAAGAAACGCCTGTACCGCCACTTCGTTTGCCGCATTCAGCACCGCCGGCATCGTTCCTCCCGCCCGCAGCGCTTGATACGCCAGCCGCAGACACGGGAAGCGGATATCATCCGGTTTTTCAAACTGCAGGCGCCCGATCTCCGCCAAATCCAGGGGCGCCACACCCGATGCGATTCTGTCGGGATACGCCAGCGCGTAAGCAATGGGAACCCGCATATCCGGATTCGCCATCTGCGCAATCACCGAGCCATCCACATAGGCAACCATGGAATGGACGATGCTTTGCGGATGCACCAATACCTCTATCTGCGCGGGCGGAATCCCGAAAAGCCAGTGCGCCTCTATCACTTCCAGCCCCTTGTTCATCATGGTGGCAGAATCCACCGATATCTTGCGTCCCATCGCCCATTTGGGGTGCGCCACGGCCTGCTCGGGAGTCACCGCATCCAGCGTCTCCACCGAGCGGTGCAGGAAAGGCCCGCCCGACGCAGTCAACAGCACCTTTTTCACGCCGCAGCTCGCCAGGGAAGAAGGCGTGCATCCCAACGGCAGGCACTGGAAAATGGCGTTATGCTCGCTGTCAATCGGCAATAAGGTGGCATGACTCGCCGATACGGCATCCATGAACAATTGCCCCGACATAACAAGGGCTTCCTTGTTCGCCAGCAACAGTTTTTTTCCTGCTTGCGCTGCTGCCAGCGCAGGCGCCAGACCGGCGGAACCCACAATTGCCGCCATAACCGTGTCGGTCTGCGGCGCACAGGCAACCGCGCACAGCGCGTCTAGCCCGTATGTCACCGTTGTTTTCAGCCCCTTTTGCCGCAGCAACCCTTCCAGCGCACGCGCATCCCTGTCTGTGCCGACCACTGCCACTTCGGGGTAAAAACGCATGCACTGATGAAAAATGCCCTCTATCCGGCTGTTTGCCGTCAGCGCATACACGCGGTAACGGTCAGGATGGCGCGCCACCACATCCAGCGTCGAAACCCCGATTGAACCAGTCGAGCCCAATACAGTCAAATACTGTCGTCTGTCGGTACGCATACGCTCACGTCCACCAATAAACCAGAACAGAAAGGGGGAAAACGGGAATCAGCGAGTCAAAACGATCCAGCACGCCGCCATGCCCCGGCAGCAAATGGCTGCTGTCCTTGAATCCCCTGCGGCGCTTCAGCCTGGATTCGTGCAGATCACCCACGATGCTCATGCTGACCAATACGCCGATCCCGACAAGCAAACCGCCCCACCCGTACGCCGCATAAATCCGTGTAGTGACGCAATCCTTTGCCGCCGGGACAAACAAAAACGCGGCAGACGCCACAAGTACCGTCAGCCCTCCCCCGAACGCACCCTCCCAGGTTTTTCCCGGCGAAATGGCTGGCGCCAGCTTGTGTCTGCCAAAAGCGCGCCCCACCACATAGGCCCCCACATCCGCCAGATTCACCAGAATGAGCGACGAAAAAAGATACACCCGAGAGCGTTCGTACAGATACAGAAAAGACAGAAAAGCGCCAGCAATACTGGCAAAATAAATCAGTTCCAGCACACGATCCCGCAGACTGCCCTTCATCGGCAAAGGAAGCGCCATGGTGGGGAAAAAGTACAACAGCCACGCCGCAACGGAAAAAACGGCAAACCCGGCGTAAAGCCGCGGCTCTCCCCAGAGAATACACAACAGGAAAAGCAGCGTCAAACCGATGGCGACGGGAAGAGGATGGCGATTGTCGAACAGGCGGCAATTCTCCCACGCTGCCGCAAGAAAAAGCAGCAGCAAGAAGACGGAACAAGCCAGGGGAAAAAACAGGACTGCCAACAGGGCCGCCAAAAGGCACAGCGCCGTCACGATACGCGTTTTCAACATGGCGTGCTCATGCTGTCAGCTGCTCGCTGATGCGCCCGAAACGCCTTTCTCTGGACTGAAAGGCGGCAATTGCCTGATCCAGCGTTGCCGTGTCAAAATCAGGCCAGAAAACATCCGTAAAATAAAGCTCCGTATAAGCCAGTTGCCACAATAAAAAATTGGAAATTCGCTGCTCGCCGCCTGTCCGGATAAACAGGTCTGGATCGGGCGCATACGCCATTGCCAGGTGGGATGCCAGACGCTCCTGGGTAAAAAGGGAAGGGTCGGGGTTCTCTTGCGTCATTTTTTGCAACGCCTGCACGATATCCCATTTCCCGCCATAATCAACGCAGACTGTCAGCACCATACGGGTGTTACCTGCTGTCATCTCCTCTGCCTGCCGTATGGTTTCGTGCAGTCCGGCCTCCAGCCCCGCCATGTCGCCCACAACCCGAAGGCAAATCTGGTTGTCGTGCATCTGCGTCAATTCCTGCTTCAGAGCCGTCATGAACAGATCCATCAGAAAATGCACCTCCTGCTCGGGGCGCTTCCAGTTTTCCGAACTGAACGCAAACAGGGTCAGATAGGCAATGCCGCGCTCCGCACACGCGCGCACGACCCGCCTGACTGCCTCCAGTCCCCTGGCGTGCCCTGCCACACGGGGGAGCATGCGCTTTCTCGCCCATCGTCCATTGCCGTCCATCACAATGGCAATGTGTCGGGGCAATACCCTCTCCTCGGGAACAATGGGTGACGACATCGGCAACCCTGCTCAGACCGTCATGACCTCTTTTTCTTTTTCGACGACCACCTGATCTACTTCGCGCACGAACCGGTCCGTCAGCTTTTGAACATCATCCTGCGCGCGGCGCTCGTCATCTTCTGAACAGATTTTGTCCTTCACCATTTTTTTCAATACTTCATTGGCATCCCGTCTTATCCCGCGCACGGCAACCTTCGCATCCTCCCCTTCGTTTCTCACGAGCTTGACCATTTCCTTTCTGCGCTCCTCCGTCAGAGGGGGCAAGGGAACACGAATCAGGTCGCCCTGTGTGGCGGGATTCAACCCCAAATCGGATTCACGGATGGCTTTCTCGACAACGGCGATCATTTTCTTTTCCCAGGGTTGCACGGAAATGGTTCTGGCATCCAGCAAGGTCACGTTGGCGACCTGATTCACCGGCATCGGAGAACCGTAGTAGTCCACCAGAATATGATCCAGAACGCCGGTGTGCGCCCGTCCTGTCCGCACCTTCGCAAGCCCTGCTTTCAGCGCCTCAACGGATTTGCCCATCCTTTGCTCGGCATTCTTTTTCAAATCCGCAATCGTCATACATTCCCTCTCGAAAAAAAACGGATTCCGACGCGGAAGAGCCTGCCTTTCTGGCGATACCCCGCGACGGAACGGGCTACATGTGTACCAGTGTTCCCTCGTTTTCGCCCTCCAGAATCCGCTTCAGGGCGCCCGGCTTCAAGGTTGAAAAAATTCGGATAGGCAATTGCTGATCGCGGCACAACGCGAACGCGGCGGCATCCATGACTTCCAGATGCCTCTCAATCACCTCGTCAAAGGTGATCGTCAGATAGCGCTCCGCAGAAGGATCCTGCATGGGGTCCGCCGTATAAACCCCGTCCACCTTTGTCGCCTTGAGTACGACTTCGGCGCCCATTTCGGCACCCCGCAGGGCTGCTGCGGTATCCGTTGTGAAGAAGGGATTGCCCGTTCCTGCGGCAAACACAACGACCTTGCCCTCCTCCAGATATTGCAGGGCCTTGGGACGAACATATGATTCCACCACCTGATCAATACCGATGGCGGACATAACCCGCGCCACAACCCCCGACTGTTTCAGTGCGTCCGCCAATGCCAGCGAGTTCATCACCGTCGCCAGCATTCCCATGTAATCGGCTGTCGCGCGATCCATTCCCTGCGCGCCCAGCGCGACCCCACGAAAGATGTTGCCGCCGCCCAGCACAACAGCGATTTCCACCCCCATGTTCTTGGCTTCCACCACATCCGACACCATGCGCTCAATCGCACCGCGGCTGATACCATACCGATCCTCGCCCATCAGGGCCTCACCGGACAGCTTCAACAAGATTCGCTTGTACACGGGCACTGCCATATTCTCTCCTGTCCCTCGCCACCCTCTGCAAAACGACCAACCTTCATCGTCTCGCCTGCGCAAACGAGAGGATTATACCTTGCGGCAACCATAACCGTCAGCAGATGTCCACAAAAACACCGTAAAAAAAACGGGCACTTCTGCCCGTTTTTGCCGGAGTTACTTCTGTTGCGCCGCGGCAACCTGTGCGGCAACCTCTGCCGCAAAATTGTCTTCCTTTTTCTCCAGCCCTTCACCCACTGTGTATATCACAAAGGACCTGACGGCTGTTTTGGCTTCCCTGAGCATTTGCTCGACTGTCTGCTTGTCGTTCCTGACATAGGGCTGATTGAGCAGGGAAACCTCCTTCAGATACTTCTGGACAGCCCCTTCTATTCGTTTTGCCAGAATATCCGGAGATTGTGGTTTTCTTCCTTCGGCAGCGGCCTTTGCCGCGTCTTCATGCGCCTTTTGCAAGGCGACGGAGCGTTCCCGCTCAATCAACCCGGCGGGCACGTCACCCGCCGACAGCGCAACCGGCTTCATGGCGGCGATATGCATGGCGATATCGTGCGCCACCCGTTCGTCATCGCCGTCATATTCCAGCAATACCCCAATCCGGCGATTGTGCAGATAGCTGGCAAGCTTGCCTGTTGTCTCATAACGGTGAAAGCGCCGGATTGCCATGTTCTCCCCGATACGCCCCACCAGTTCCGTGCGTACCTGATCCACGCTTTTGCCGTCAAGCGGCAAAGCGGACAGGGCGGCAACATCCGCAGGGTTATTCTCGGCAACCAGCCTGGCGCAAGTCTGCGCCAGTGCGACGAAATCCTCGTTTGTTGTCACGAAATCGGTTTCGCAATTGATCTCCACCAATGCGCCCCGACCACCGGAAAGATAAACCGCCAGCGTCCCTTCCGCAGCAACACGGGACGACGCCCTGGACGCTTTGGTTCCCAGCCTGACGCGCAACAGTTCTTCCGCTTTCCCAATATCGCCGCCTGCCTCGACCAGCGCTTTTTTGCACTCCATCATGGGAGCGTCCGTCTTGGCCCGCAACTGCCCCACCAGTGCCGCCGTTATTTCTGCCATGTCATTTCTCCTTGCGGGATATCATCAATACACCCCGAAATCCTGTCCTGCACACTGAGGACGAACCCACTTCCCGCGCCGCAGACGAGGGAGCGCTCGCCCCACACCAGCCCTATGCGTCCCCGCTTTCCGTATCGGCTGTTTCCGCCGATTCCTCCTTGATACTATTGAGTACGTCCTGCATGGCACTGGC
>JAISAG010000089.1 GCA_031266815.1 Burkholderiaceae bacterium
GTGCCGCTGCGAATTGAGCGAGGAAATATTGGTGTTGATAATCTGGGGCATGTCGTTCTCCTTTTATTGCTGAATGCGGCGACATTTTTACTGCCGTATTGTCAATAATCAGACATGCCCAATATCGCGATAAGCATCTGTTGGCAACACTAAGCGCCAATCGTCGTCCTTCTCTATGTATGTTTATATGGCGCATAAAATGCCAAAAATGACGACGGGCAGACCCCTGTTTTCCGGTAAATCGGACAAGGGTGCCGCGCGGGAAAGTCATCTGCCCGTCGCGGATACGCTACACGTTGTGGCGGTTGATGCAGGGGAGGGAACGCTGACCGCGGGAGCGCGGATGCTATGCTACAGAAGCTGTGCGGCAAAACCCGGGCTGAAGGTGAGGTTTCCGTGGGCGTCCATCAAAAATCCCGTTATTTGCCAGTCGGCAGGCAGACGGGATATTTTGTCGAGAAAACCTGTCGGCGTTTCGTTGTACAGCGCAGTGGAAAGCATGTCGCCTGTCATGCCGTTGCGGCTGATAATGCCCAGCAGGCGATTGCCAGAGGGAAACCCGGTTCGGGGATCCAAAATGTGTCCGTACGACTTGCCGTCAATGTGCACCGCGGTCTTTGTTTGTGCGGAGGTGGCGTAACACTGGTTTGCGATTTTCAGTGTGAACAGGTGTTTGTCGCTCTCTGGTTCGTGAACGCTTACTTCGCTATAGGGGTTTTCTGCGCAATTGATGGCGCAGATGGTGCTGCTCCCCGCGTTGATGATGGCATCGTGAATGCCGCTTTCGCGCAGTTTGTCTGCCAGACGGTCTACCGCATAGGCTTTGAGAAAGGAACCGGTAATGATTTCTTGTGTTTTTCCGATGCAAACGGCATGCCCGCGCGTTTGTATTTGCCGGTAATTGACGCGGGAGCGGGCTGCCGCAATATCTTCCGGCGTCGGCAGTGTTTGTCTTGTCTGCCAGAATCCCCACAGGCGAAGCAATGGCATGATGCTGATGTCGTAAGCGCCGTCCACTAAATCGGAAATAGCGGTTGCGCGCGCTATCATGCCGATGCTTTCTGCGTCCACAGGGACGAATTCCCCGGCGCGACGGTTGATTTTGTCGAAAAACGAGCCGGGCTGAAAGGAGTTGTAGCGCTTGTCTATGGTTTCCAGAACCCGGTAGAAAGCGTCGAAGTCTTCTTCGCCGTAACGCGCCGGAATTTTGAGCCGAATGCGGGAATGAAACAGGAAACGGCTTTGTGCTTTGTAAAGCCGCTCTCCGGTCATTCCGATGCGCCCGCCTTTTCGGAAGAAGCGGTTTCCAGCACAGTGACGGTCCGCCACTGTTCATCTCCTTGCGCCACTTTTGTGCTACCCGTGCAGCCGCTCGCCTGATCCGCAGGGGAGGCCTGATGGCAGGGAATATCCGATCCCGCTTTGGACGGGGAACCCGCAGACTTGCCTCCGTCGGAACCGCAGGCGGACAAAAGCAGAAGCAGACTCACACCCACGGCAAGACGACCGCCCGCTGCATATGCCGTGTGGCCCGTTTCTGCCGCCCGGCGGGTTTTCTGCCTTGTTTCGTTTTCTTGCTTCGGGTGCATGGTGCGCGCTCTCTTGTTCACGGATCTCCTGCCAATGACGGCAGTATATGGTTTTCCATTGCAGTAGTAATGATTGTCGTTTTCATTGACTATACCGGAAAGGGCGATTATCATCAAGAGCGGGCGGCAGGTCGCCCGCTGTTTTTGCGGGGTGCGTTGAGAGGGGAAATGCCATGATGAAACGAATTCTGCGCCGTGCGGCATGGGCGGCGTTGTTGTGTGCCAGCGCCGTGCAAGGGTTCGCGGCAGATGCAGAGGTGAATGTGTACAGTGCCCGTCACTACGAAACAGACAGGGCACTGTATGACGCGTTTACAAAAAAAACGGGGATTCGCGTCAATGTGGTCAGCGGCAAGGCGCCGGAATTGATAGAGCGTATCCGCCGCGAGGGGGTGCGTACAGGGGCGGATGTGTTTGTGACCGTGGATGGCGGCGTGCTGGATACGGCAAAAAAGGCGGGGATTTTGGAGGCACTGCCAGCAGGAACCTTTGTGAACGCGGTTCCCGCCGAGTTGCGTGACCGCGAGAATTACTGGATAGGGGTGACAACCCGCGCCCGCGTCATCGCGTATGCCAGGGACAGGGTCAAGCCCGCCGATTTGTCCACTTACGAGGATTTGACTTCGCCACGCTGGAAGGGCAAGGTGCTGGTTCGTTCTTCGGCAGGGTTGTACGATCAGTCCTTACTGGCCTCGCTGGTATCCCTTTCCGGTTATGAAAAGGCGCGGGAGTGGGCGGCAGGAATTGTTGCCAATCTGGCGCGCGCCCCAAAGGGCAATGACCGCGATCAAGTAAAGGCCATCGCCGCCGGTGTGGGGGATGTGGCGATTGTGAATACGTACTATATCGGCCTTATGCGACATTCGTCCGACCCGGAGGAGGTGCGCGTGGCGAAAAACACAGGGGTCTTTTTCCCCAACCAGAAAACCAGCGGCGCGCATATCAACATCAGCGGCGCAGGGATCACCCGTCACGGGAAAAACAGGGACAACGCGTTAAAACTGCTGGCGTATCTCGTCAGTGTCCCCGCGCAGGAGATGTTGTCTGCCCGCAATTTTGAATATCCTGTCAATCCGCGCGCCCGTCAATCAGAGTGGCTCAAGAGTCTGGGGCGTTTCCGCACGCAGGAAATAGATTTTGCCTTGCTGGGTAAACACAATCCGGAAGCCATCCGCATTTTCCATGAGGCAGGCTGGAAGTAATGGCCGGCACCGCTCGGGGGGTGCCCCGGGCGGTTGGGTATGGCTCTCCCGTCTTGTCCTGCCCGGGATGCTTGTCCCTTTCCTTTTCTTGCTTGCGCAGGTTCCCGCTTCTCTTTTCGCGGCGTCCGATACCGCCTTGTCCCAAACTCCTTCGTTCTGGCAACAGGTTAGCGCTCACTTGCTGACGACCTATGTGCACGATACGGTTATCCTGGTCTTTTTCAGTGCGCTGACCTGCGCTACGCTGGGTATCGCGCTGGCGTGGTGTACGTGCCTCTATCGCTTTCCCGGAAGACGTCTTTTTGAGGTGGCGCTGTTTTTGCCGCTGGCGGTTCCGCCCTATATTGCTGCCTATACGTATGACGGTATTTTCAGCTATACCGGCGTATGCCAGACGCTGCTCAGGAATGTTTTTCATCTTTCGCCGACACAGGCGAATATCGCGCTGCCCTCCATTCCGTTTGCCATTTTCATTTTCACGATAACGCTTTTTCCGTACGTTTATCTTTTTGTGCGGACTTTCTTGCACCGGCAAAGCGCAACACTGATAGAAAACGCGGTCTTGCTGGGAGGAGGCAGGCACGTCAGGACATTCTTCCGGGTTATCCTGCCGCTCCTGATTCCGTCAACGCTGGCAGGGGTGACGCTGGCCAGCCTGGAGGTTATGAATGATTACGGGGTGACCAGTTACCTGGGACTGCACACGTTTACGACTGCCATTTTTACTACCTGGTTCGGTACGGGCGATACGGTAACCGCTATCCGGCTTTCGCTGTTGCTGGTCGCCAGTGTGCTGGTCTTTTTGCTGCTCATCCGGGGATTGCAGAACCGCGAAAAGTATCGCATCGTTTCCAGCAAGGAGCGAGAATACCGCCCGCAGCCTGCCCGCGGTATGTTGAAGTGGACGGCGTTTTCGCTGTGCTTTCTGGTTTCCCTGCTTTCTTTTTTCATTCCCACTTTGCAAATGCTGGCGTGGGCGTCTACCAGGGTTGACATTACCCTCTTCGCGGGTTTGCTCCCCTGCATCGGCAATACGCTGTACGTGGGCGGGATGGCAACGCTGATTATCGTCTTTTTCGCGGTGGTGTCCGCAAATGTGCACCGTCTTTTCGCGCGGCGATATGACGCGCTGTGCGCATCAGCCGCCGGTATGGGATACGCTGTTCCGTCCGCCATCCTGTCAATGGGCGTTGTCACCACATTCGCCAGTCTGGACAGCGTCCTCGCCGGATGGTTTCCCTCTCATGCGCTTCCCTTGCTGGGGATGACGGTTGCCATGCTGTGTTACGCTTATTGCATCCGGTTTTACTGTGTTGGCTATCAGGTACTGGATACCGGCTTTTCCAAAATCGGCCCCATCTACACGGAGGTATCCCGCACGCTGGGTTACGGGGTAACGCAAACTTTCCTGCGGGTAGATGCCCCCCTGATTCGCCATGCCATCGCCAGCGCTGGTGGACTGGTCTTTGCGGATATCATCAAGGAATTGCCGATGGCGCTGACGCTCCGACCATTCAATTTTGAAACGCTGGGAACACGGGTGTTCGAGTATGCCAACAATGAAGCTATTCCGGAAACGGCTTTCCCTTCCTTGTGCATTATCGCCGTGTGTGTCGTCGTCATTCTTTCTTCCCAGTGGTACGCCGAACGGGCGGGCTACGCGCTTTCGTGAAAGGAACTCCGCCATGTTTCTGGATATCCGGGATTTGTGCTTTGCCTACACGGTGGAGTGCCCCGTTCTGGAGCACTTCAGTCTCTGTCTGGAGCAGGGAGAGATTCACGGGATTGTCGGAAAAAGCGGCAGCGGGAAAAGTACGCTCCTTCGCCTGGTGGCAGGCCTCGAATCGCCTTCGTCGGGCAGCATTCACGTGGATGGCACCCCTGTTTGCGCCCCAGGAATTTTCCTGCCGCCGGAACGCCGACAGGTCGGTTTTTTCTTTCAGGATTACGGGCTGTTTCCTCATATGACGGTGCGGGAAAATATAGGCTTTGGATTGCACCGCCTGAAACGGGAGGCGCGTCGGCAGCGGGAGGCGGAAATGCTGGAAATGACGCAGATGGCGGCATTTGCCACACGCTATCCCAACGAGTTGAGCGGCGGACAGCAACAGCGGGTTGCGCTGGCGCGTGCACTGGCGCCCGCGCCGAAACTGTTGTTGCTGGATGAACCGTTCAGCAACCTGGATATGACGCTCCGCGCCCGGATACGGGATGAAGTCAGGCACATTCTTGAAGCAACCCGGATAACCTGCCTGCTGGTTTCACACGACCCCGGCGACATTGAAGCGGTCTGCACCCGCAGCCTTTCGTTGTGAACAACGCCATTTCCTCAAACAATGTCGCACGGCTTGCATCCGGCGGTTTCCCTGCAAAAGGGGAATCGCTTGACCACAAAACAATAATGAGATACATTCTCATTAAATCTGTCGTGCTGGTTTCAGGGGCAGGCGGAAAGCGGTGTCTTCTCTTAAATTGATTTTGATGGAGGAATACATGGAACGTGGTAAAAGAAAATGGGGTTTGGCGGTTTGTATGGGGCTTGCGGGATTGCTGGCAGGCGGTACGGCTGTTGCGGCCGATTTTGAGGAGTTTCCGATTGGCGAGCCCAAACAGGTTGGTCCGCTGAAAATCAAGGCGGTCTATTTCAAACCGGTGGATATGGAACCGCACGGGCAGTCCGGTTTGCCAGCTTCTAAAGCGGATATGCACGTCGAGGCGGATATCGCGGCAGTGGAAGGAAACAAGCTGGGGTATCCCAAGGACGCTTTTGTCCCCTACCTGACGGTGAAATATGTTATCGCAAAGCAGGGCGGCAAAACTATCCGGGGTTCGTTTATGCCCATGAACGCCAGCGACGGTCCGCACTACGGTAGCAACCTCAAGCTGGATGGTGCAGGAAAATACAAGGTCACCTTCATTATCGAAAATCCTGAAAAACAGGGGTTTCTGCTGCATACGGACAAGACGACAGGCGTTCCGGGCCGATTCTGGAAAGAACCCATTGAGGTTAGCTGGGATTTCAACTATATTCCACGGGTCTGGTAAGTCCTTTGGGTACGACAATCAGGCAAAACCCGCCTGATTGTGCAGTGCGGCGCATGGCATGATGGTGTTCCCCCAGTGGGAATGCCGTGCCACGCGCCTTTTTGTTTTGGGTGAGAAGAGGTTGACGAAAGTGCAAAGGTTATGGCGCGGTATCTGATCGAGGTAAGCGGCACGCTGGTTCCCATTCTCTTCGTGCTGGCCCTTCTTGCGGCACTGATCGGGGAGCCGTATGCCCATGTCAACCGTAAACGGTTTTTTGCTGGCATCGGGGTGGGGCTTTTGGCGGCATGCCTGATGGTGTTGCTGCAAAAGACGACCGGTGCGGTCATCCGCGAACTGTATAACGCGCCAATCCTCCTTTTCTCATTGCTTTGCACGGGGTTTCTTTGTCTACGCCCGGCCGCTGCCAATTCCGCTACGCCGCTGCGGCAGAACATGCTCTTTGTATGCGGTGCGCTGTGGGCCGCCTTTTATTTTCCAGACCTCTTTTTGTATCCGTTCGATTTCACGGAGGATACGGACACCCTTTTCTGTTTTTGCGTTCTGGAAAAAAGTCTGGCGTATCTGATTGCCCTGTGCCTGACCAGTGTGGGCGCGCTCGCACTCTCCCGTCTGGCGGCCCATTTTCGCGTGGAAAGCCGCAAAAAAATCTGCCTGCTCGCGCTCGGCATTATGGCGCTCCAGCAGTTGGTGCTCTTGTTGCAAATTGCGTTTTCCCGGCACTGGGTTCCCGCTTTTCCCTGGATTTTTGAAGGACTGGTCTTTTTGTTGCAGTATCAGGCATTTTTCCTTTTCGCGCAGTTGGGGCTTTCTGCCTGTATCGCCATTGCGGGCATTCGCGTGTATTGGGGAGGCGGGCGACGCGGACCGGCAGACGCGCTGCCGCGCAATCCCGCCGAAGTGCGCAAATACCGTGCGGCGGCGCGCAGGAAAGTCGCGTGGGGAGTGCTGGCGCTGTGCCTCACCGTGCTCGTTACCCTGATATTGACACTCGGAAAGCGGTGGCACGAACAGCCAGTCGTGCTTTCGCCGCCGACAGCGGTACTGCCACAGGAGGGACAGATTCTGGTTCCCGTTGCAACGGTCAACGACGGGCACTTGCACCGCTTTGTTTATACCGCAAAGGATGGGACGCCGGTGCGCTTTATCATCATCCGGAAAAATGACAGCGCCTATGGGGTGGGTCTGGATGCCTGCGACGTGTGTGGTCCGTCCGGGTATTATGAGCGGGATGGCAAGGTCGTTTGCATTTTGTGCGATGTTGTTATCAACCTTTCCACGATTGGTCTGAAAGGAGGGTGCAACCCTGTGCCGCTGGCGCACGCGCTGCAATCCGCCAGCCTGGTTATCCAGCAGGCAGACCTGGAAAAAGAGGCGCACCGTTTTCGTGATGGGGGATGATCAATGTTTGTGAGGATGTTGTATCACGCGCTTTTCCGCAGGAAAAGAAAGCTCTGCCTGATTGCCGTAACAATGGCGCTGGGGGTCTCCCTGTCAACGGCCATGCTCAACGTCATGATGGACGTGGAATCCAAGCTCAACAGGGAGTTGAAGGTGTATGGCGCCAACCTGAATGTGGTGCCGCGAGAAACGCTGCTGCTTGAAAACCTGTACGGCATTGGCGAGGGCAAGGGAATAGAGGATCGCTATATCGCGGAAAGCGAGCTTCCCCGGCTGAAAACCATTTTCTGGGCGTTTAATATTGTGGATTTTGCGCCCTACCTGCCCATGGTCGCATCCGTGTCCGGTTATTCCCAACCTGTGCGGGTGGTGGGAACCTGGTTTGGCAAGCGACTGGATTTGCCTACCGGCTATACCGTTCACACAGGCATTTCGGGCTTGAAGTCCTGGTGGAGCCTGATGGGCGGCTGGCCCTCTGACGATGCTGCGCCAACGGGACAGACAGAGGCAATGGTGGGGCAGCGGCTGGCGGAAAAGCTGAAAATCGATGTGGGCGGGCGCATTGAGGTGGTGACGGATAACAGGCGCAGGGAATGGCTGATAGTCAAGGGGGTCTTTCACAGCGGCGGAGCGGAGGATGAGGAAATATACGTCCCTCTGCGGTGGGTGCAGGAGGTGTCCGGGCGGCAAGGGCTGGTGCAGCGAGTGGATGTCAGTGCGCTGACCACGCCGGAAAACGATTTGGCGCGGCGGGCGGCGACCAACCCGGAAAGCCTGACGCGAAAGGAGTGGGATGCATGGTATTGCACAGCATACATCAGTTCCATCGCTTATCAGATTGAGGAAGTCTTGACTCAGGTGCGGGCAAAACCGGTTTTGCAGGTTTCCGAGTCCGAGGGAGGCCTTTTGCTCAAAGTCAAATTGCTGATGTTACTGCTGACTGCAATGAGCCTCGTTTCATCGGCCCTGGGTATTTCCAGCCAGGTTAGCATGAATGTCATGGAGCGCAACAAGGAAATCGGCTTGATGAAGGCTGTGGGGGCGACTGATGCCGACGTGATTTTGCTCGTCCTGCTGGAAGTTGTGCTGACCGCACTGGCGGGTGCGGCAGTGGGGTACGGCGTGGGACTGGGGTTCGCACAGTGGGTGGGGTATGTGGTGTTTGGTCTCGGTATCGCCGTACAGCCCGTTGTCATCCCCATCGTATTGCTGTTGTCTGTCATTGTCGCACTGGCGGGCAGTCTCCCGGCGCTTAGGGCATTACTCTCCCTGCAACCCGTTGAGGTGTTGTATGAACGCTAGCGCCAACAACTGCGCCGCACATCACGCATAGGGCCGATACCATGTACCGCGGAAAACACGCCCTTTACTTCCGGATGCTCTTTAGCGCGCTGTTAAGGCGCTTTTCCAGAATGGGTATCGCCATTTTGGCAATCGCTGTCGGTGCGACGGTATTTCAGGGAATGCTGGGGATCTATGACGATATTCCCCGGCAGTTGGGGCAG
>JAISAG010000047.1 GCA_031266815.1 Burkholderiaceae bacterium
ACAAGTATGCGGAAGGGTATCCGGGGCGCCGCTACTATGGGGGTTGCGAATTTGTTGATGTGGTGGAGCAGTTGGCGCTGGAGCGGGTCAAAAAGCTGTTCGGCGCCGAAGCGGCAAACGTGCAGCCACATTCCGGCTCACAGGCAAACCAGAGTGTTTTTTTCGCCATGCTAAATCCGGGAGATACGGTGATGGGGATGTCTCTCGCCGAGGGAGGGCATTTGACGCACGGCATGCGCCTGAACCTGTCCGGCAAGTGGTTTAACGTGGTGGCATACGGCTTGAACGAAAAAGAGGAAATTGATTACGACGCCATGGCGCGGCTGGCTCACGAAAAAAAACCGAAACTGATTATTGCGGGGGCGTCCGCTTATTCCCTCAAAATTGATTTCGAGCGCTTTGCCAGTGTGGCAAAGGAGATCGGCGCTTACTGCATGGTGGATATGGCGCATTATGCCGGGCTGATTGCTGCGGGGCTTTATCCCAATCCGGTTCCTCATGCCGATTTTGTTACCTCGACGACGCATAAATCGTTGAGGGGACCACGCGGCGGGTTTGTTTTGATGAAACCGGAGCACGAGCGGGCAATCAATTCCGCCGTATTCCCGGGGTTGCAGGGTGGTCCGCTGATGCACGCGGTGGCGGCGAAAGCCGTTTCCTTTCAGGAGGCGCTGCAACCGGAGTTCATTGCTTATCAGGAACAAGTTGTCAAAAATGCCCGTGCTTTGGCAAATGGGCTGACAAACAGGGGCTTCAGGATTGTTTCGGGGCGGACAGAATCCCACGTGATGCTGGTCGACCTGAGAAGCAAAAACATTACGGGACGGGATGCGGAGACAATTTTGAATAGCGGATACATTACCTGCAACAAAAACGCGATTCCGAACGATCCGCAAACGCCATTTGTCACGTCGGGCATTCGGCTTGGCAGTCCTGCCATGACAACGCGTGGATTTAAGGAGCAGGAGGCCGAAAAGGTGGCTAATCTTCTGGCGGATGTGATTGATCACCACGATAACCCGGCGATAATTGATCGGGTTCGGGAAGAGGTGCGGAAACTGACAAAAGCCTTTCCCGTGTACGCCTGACAGGAGTGGTCAAAACGGCGTACGGTATCCCGTTTGTGGAAGCTGCGGTTATGCGCGCGGCATGAAGGAGCCGATTTTAAGATGTGTGGTATTGTGGGTGGACTGGCGGCGAGCGATGTGTCTTCTGTCATGATCGAAGGACTGCGACGCCTGGAGTATCGTGGATACGATTCTTGCGGGGTTGCTTTCTTTTTCGATGGCGGGTTGCGGCGAACGCGCAGTACGGCTCGCGTAGCTGATCTGGAAGAACAGGTGAAAGCCTTCGGGTTGGGAGGGCGTGTGGGTATCGCTCACACGCGCTGGGCGACACACGGCGCGCCCACCACCGCCAATGCCCATCCTCACTTTTCTCGCGACAGGATCGCGCTGGTTCACAACGGCATCATCGAAAATTATGCGGAGTTGCGGGAAGAGTTGTTATCCCGGGGCTATGTATTCTCCAGTCAGACCGATACAGAAGTATTGGCGCACCTGATTGATTCGCTCTACGAGGGCGATTTGCTCCCCGCGGTGCAGGGAGCTGTTTCCCGTCTGACAGGCGCCTTTGCCATTGCGGTGATATGTCGCGATGAACCGCAACGGATGGTTGGTGCGCGTGAAGGGTCCCCGCTGGTGGTGGGGTTGGGCAAGGACGGCAATTTCCTTGCTTCTGACGCCATGGCGCTTGCGGGCACGACGAACCGGATTATCTATCTTGACGATGGCGATGTGGTGGATGTCCGTCTGGATGCCGTCCGCGTTTATGATGTGGATGGCGTTGAAGCACACAGGGAGATTCGTGTCGTTCCCGACTATACCGTGGCGGTGGAACTGGGTCCCTATCGCCACTACATGCAGAAAGAAATATTTGAGCAGCCCCGTGCGCTGGCGGACACCTTGCAGGGTATAGAGGAATTTACGCCCCGCCTGTTTGGTGCGGACGCGCAAGGTGTTTTTGAGCAGGTGGATGCCATTCTGATTTTGGCGTGCGGGACCAGTTACTATGCCGGGTTGATTGCCAGGTACTGGATCGAATCCAAGGTCGGTATTCCTGTCAGTGTGGAAATCGCTAGTGAGTATCTGTACCGCGACAGCGTGCCCAACGAGAGGACGCTGGTTGTTACCATCACACAGAGCGGCGAAACAGCAGATACCCTGTCGGCACTCCGTCACGCCCGTTCGCAGGGGATGCGGCGCACACTGACCATCTGCAATGTGGCAACCAGCGCCATGGTGCGAGAATGCGCGCTGGCTTACATTACCCGCGCGGGACACGAGATTGCGGTTGCTTCAACGAAAGCATTCACTACCCAGCTTGTCGGCCTCTTTTTGCTGACGATGGTTTTTGCTCGCCTGAAAGGGCGGTTGGGTGCCGCACAAGAAGCGGAATATCTGCGGCTTTTACGGCATTTGCCCGCAGCGGTGTCGTCGGTTTTGGCGCTGGAGCCGCAAATCATTGCCTGGGCGGATGTCTTTGCGCGATACGACAACGCGCTTTTTCTTGGGAGAGGGATGCATTATCCTGTGGCGCTGGAAGGGGCATTAAAGCTCAAAGAGGTGTCCTATATCCATGCAGAGGCCTATCCGGCAGGTGAGTTAAAGCATGGCCCACTGGCGTTGGTGACAGAGCAAATGCCCGTCATCACGATTGCTCCCAAAGACGATCTGCTGGAAAAACTGAAGTCCAATATGGCGGAAGTGCGCTCCAGAGGCGGGCAGCTGTATGTTTTTGCCGACTCCAATTCACACATCGCCTCCGAGCCGGGAATCCACGTTATCCGTCTGCCGGAAAATTACGGCGTGTTGTCGCCGATTCTGCATGTCATTCCTCTGCAATTGCTGGCGTATCACACAGCGCTGGCGCGGGGAACAGATGCAGACAAGCCGCGTAATCTGGCAAAATCGGTAACGGTTGAATAGCAACACACTGCTCTGACGCGGAAGAGAAGAGAGGGACGCAATGGTGGGAGAGCAGGAAACGCGGTCGGAAGACGTAACGGGCTATACCATTCGAAACAGCCGCTACTTGAATGTGACGAATCGTTGCAGCTTGCGATGCCGGTTCTGCCCGAAATTCAATGGACAGTGGACGCTTGGGGAGTACAACATGCGCCTGCAGTATGAACCCGATGTTGCCGATCTGATACAGGCGGCGGGTAATCCCGCCAGCTATGACGAGATAGTTTTTTGCGGGATGGGTGAGGCAACCCTGCGTCTGGATACGGTTGTTCAGGTGGCAAAAGCATTGCGCGACAGGGGTGCAGCACTTCGCTTAAACACCAGCGGTGTTGCCAATCTGGTATATGGTCGCAATGTTGCCGCGGAACTTGCCCGGTACATTCCGTCCATGTCCGTATCGCTCAATGCATCGGACGAAGAAACGTATAATCTCCATTGTCGCCCGCAACTGCCCGGGACGTATTCCGCGGTACTGGACTTCATTCGTGACGCCCGCCGGGCGGGTGCCGATGTGACAGCGACGGCGGTGGATGGTCTCGCTGGTGTGGATGTAAAAGCCTGTGAGCGCCTCGCTGGCGAATTGGGTGTCAGGTTTCGCCGCAGGGTGCTGGATGTGCTGATATGACCGCATGCCTGTCCGGGGTGGAAGCGCGGATGGTGTCCTGATAATATGTCCGTCCGGTTTCCTGCCCCTCTCTTTTCTGGACTGTTGTCGGCGGATATTGCCGCAGTGGACGCGCTTGTCCATGCGCAACTGCATTCGGATGCGCCGCTGGTCCGTTCTGTTGGCGAACACGTTATGCAGGCAGGCGGAAAACGGATTCGCCCGATGCTCCTCTTGCTGGTGGCGGGTGCGCTGGGATATCACGGGACGCAACATCACACCCTTGCCGCGGTCATTGAACTGATTCACACGGCTTCGTTATTGCACGACGATGTCGTGGACGAATCGCCGTTGCGACGGGGACTGGAAAGTGCCAACATGCGCTTTGGCGCTGCTGCAGCGGTTCTCGTTGGAGACTTCATGCACACGCGTGCTTTCCAGTTGCTGCTTGAAGTGGGAGATGTTTCGGTGATGCAGGTGTTGGCAGAGGCGACCAACACAATTGCCGAGGGCGAGGTGCTGCAGTTGATGCGAGTTGGTGACGTGGAAATGAGCGAAGAGGCTTACCTGGACATCGCCTATGCCAAGACAGCAAAATTGTTCGAGGTTGCTTCTGCGCTCGGGGCATTGCTTTGCCGCGCTTCGCCGGATATCGTTGCGAAGGCAAAAGCGTACGGAAAACACTTTGGTATCGCTTTTCAGATAGCGGACGACATGCTGGATTACAGCGGAGAGGAACACACGCTCGGAAAAGCGGCGGGAAGCGATATAAGGGAAGGGAAAGTGACGTTGCCGCTCATCCATTTGATGCGATACGGCACTTTTGACCAGAAAGAGCTGGTTCGGCGCTACTTTGCGGAAGGGTCGGTGCAGGATGCTGACCGCATCCTGCACGCGGTCAGGCACAGCGGGGTACTGGATCAGACATACCGATATCTGCTTGAGGAAATGGCGCGCGCCCGTACGGCCCTGGATGGACTGCCGACGGGTTCGCATGCAGACTGTCTGCGGCAGCTGTGCGATTTTGTTGCCGCACGTCAGTAGCAATCCTCGCGGTAACATGAGCCGCACGTGTCCGGTGCCAATTCGGCGCGGGACGCAAAGCAGGCTCATAAACTACTACACATAAACGGACCATTCGGGAAGCTTTTTTGCCTGCCCGCCCTCCGCTTTTTATCATTAAAAAGCGGTCAAGTTGACCTAGGTCAACGCGATTTTCAGCGGGTTTACCCCATACTCACGGAGCGCTTTGCACTTTATCCAACCCAATCAAAGAAGGGGAACCCTTATGAGTACAGATACAGAAGTAGAATTGACTGATAGCTTTTACATGATCATTGAGAGCCTCAAGCGGAATGGTATCCAGAACATATATGGTATTCCCGGTATTCCCGTCACGGCACTTATCCGTTCGTGGCAGGCTGACGGCGGAAAGTTTTTCGCGTGCCGTCATGAGACAAATGCCGCTATGGCTGCAGGTGTAGCGGGTTATCTGACAGGTGTGCCGGGTGTCTGCCTGACCACTCCTGCACCGGGTTTTCTGAACGGTTTGGCAGGTGCTGCCAATGCCACCACCAACGGTTGGCCGATGATTCTGCTCAGCGGTGCGGCTCAGCGCCGTAATACTGACCTGCAACAGGGCGCTTTCGAGGAAATGGATCAGCTGAATGCTGCGCGTCCGCATGTCAAGGCGGCTTACCGTATCAACCACATACGAGACATTCCGATTGGTATCACCCGCGCGGTCCGTACCGCCGTTTCCGGCCGTCCGGGCGCTGTATACGTCGATCTTTCGCACGAAATGCTTACGGGTACCATGCCGGCTGAAGAAGCCGAAAAACTGCTGTTTACGCCGGTTGATCTTACACCGAAGCAGTTGCCGGATCCGGCGTCTATCCAGCGTGCCGCAGACCTGCTCAAGGGCGCGAAAAATCCGCTGATCCTTCTGGGCAAGGGTGCTGCCTACGCCAAGATTGACAATGAAATCAAGGCACTTGTTGAAGAAACCGGCATTCCGTTCCTGCCGATGTCCATGGCAAAAGGCTTGCTGCCTGACAACCATCCGCAGTGCGCCGGCGCGGTTCGTTCTTTCGTTCTGCCGGGGGCTGACGTGGTTCTCATCATCGGCGCTCGCCTGAACTGGCTGCTCGGAAATGGTCAGGGTGCAACCTGGGGTAACCAACTGAAGAAGTTTATCCAGATTGATATCCTGCCTCAGGAAATCGACAGCAACGTGCCCATTGCGGCGCCGATTGTCGGTGATATTGCTTCCAGCGTAGCTGCCTTGCGCACCGCTCTCAAAGGCGCGTCGAAAGCACCGGCAGAGTGGCTGAGTGCTATCTCCGAGCGTGTTGCCCAGAGCAGAGAAAAACTGGCACCTCGTCTGCAGGTCAAGACCGCGCCCGGCATGATGAACTACCAGAACTCGCTGGGCGCCATTCGCGGCGTTTTGGCGAAATATCCCAATACCACCCTTGTTAACGAAGGCGCCAACGCGCTGGACAATACGCGTATGATCGTTGATCAGTATCAGCCTCGCAGGCGTATTGACTCGGGTACCTGGGGTATTATGGGTATTGGTATGGGTGCCTGTATTGGCTCGGCTGTTGTTACCGGTGATCCGGTCGTTGCTGTCGAAGGTGACAGCGCGTTCGGCTTTTCCGGCATGGATGTCGAAACCATTGTGCGTTACAACTTGCCGGTCACCATCTGCATTATGAACAACGGTGGTATCTACAAGGGTAACGAGGCCAATGCGGGTGGTTTTGCCGAGCCGGCGCCGACCGCGTTTACGCCGGGCATTCGCTATGACAAGATGATCGACGCTTTCGGTGGTGTTGGCAAGAATGCAACAACGCCGGAAGAGTTGGCAACCATGCTGGAAGACTCCATCAAGTCCCGCAAGCCGACTTTGATCAACATTGTTCTTGATCCGGATGCAGGTGTGGAAAGTGGCCGTATATCTGGTTTGAATATTGAAAGAAAGAAGAAGAAGTAAGTCTGACTTGACGGACGGGCAGGTTTTTTCCTGCCGAAAAAGCCCCTCTCGCAAGAGAGGGGCTTTTTTTGGGGTGCGCGTGCGAAAAAGTCAAGGCCATGCGCGCTCGTCGTTACAACTCGAACGCAAGACAGGTGACGAGGCGACAATCACCCCTGTGACAGTGATTCATTGTCACAGGGGTGAAAAAAGAGGGGCTGCTGTCAGGGTTTCTGCGTTTCCAGAAATCGTGCGACGATATCCTGATACCCTCCGCCATGACGATCTGTCATGGCATCGGTGTGGCGTCCGTACTGAATGATTTCCAGACGCTTGGACCCCGGCGCTTCTGCCAGAATTCTTTCCGAGTGGGAGAGGTGGACGATGGAATCGTGGGTACCGTGGATGAGCAGGAGCGGTACAGATAACTGCTTGATGTAGGCGCCAGCGGTATAGGTATTATCCATCCACTCGCCATCCCCAAGGCGTCTGTCATCCGCCAGTTCGGAATAGTTGTAAAATGGCGCTTCTGCCACCAATGCGCGAACACCTTTGGGGCTTGCCGCAGTGGCGGCAATGGCGAGCATACCCCCCAGGCTTTGTCCAAACACGAACAGTTTGTCCGTATCAATATCCTGGCGGGAACGAATGTAGTCCAGTGCAGCGACGGCATCCTCAAACACCCCTTTGGGTTCCGGCTGCACGTTATCCGACTTGCCGTACGAGCGGTAATCGAACTCAAACAAGTTGTATCCCCGCGCCAGCAACCATTCGGCAAATGCCCAGTGGGTTGACATGTTCTGCGCGTTGCCATGCATGTGAACGGCAGTTCCTTTGGCTTCCCGTGCGGAAGGCGCTTCTGTCGTCGGAATGAACCAACCCGACAGCCGGGTACCATCCGCGCTTCGGAAATAGACAGGCTCAAACGCCAGTTCGTAATCGGCAGGTGTTTCGTACTCAATGCGGTCAGGGTAATAGAAGCGTCTATACATGGCTCGTCAGAAGAGAAAGTGAAAAGGTGGGCGAACGCAACAACCAAACTCTCCCATTATATACCAGTCGGTAGTAAATGTGGATGAGGTTGCTTCCTCTGCGGAGAAAAGACGAGGCAGGGTATATACAGGATGGAGGAGATGCGTGCCGGGAGCATGAGACAGGATTCGTGAGTCGTTATGGCTGACGCCCTGGATGAAATAGTCAACGTGGGGATTGTTTGCTACAATACGGCTTTTTTGTGGCGATGCAACGGCGACACAATGTGTTACGGGGTGTAGCTTAGCCTGGTAGAGCGCTACGTTCGGGACGTAGAGGCCGGAGGTTCGAATCCTCTCACCCCGACCAGTTTGGTCGGGCACGTTGGTGTTGGGCAGTCAGTCATTTTCTCAGGCGCTTGTTTTCTCTTCACGCAGACATATCGGGGAGTTTATGTTCCAGGACGCAGTCAAATTCGGCAGTGGTGAGTACGTCCCAGTTGAAATGCACAAGGTGCGCGTGGTGCAGAAGCTGAATTTGCTTCCCATTGAGGCGCGTCTGGATGCGGCCGAAAAAGCAGGTTTCAATTCGTTTTTATTGCAGAACCGCGACGTATTTATGGATATGCTGACAGACAGCGGCACCAACGCCATGTCTGACCGCCAGATCGCTTCCATGATGGTGGCGGATGATGCGTACGCTGGTTCGGAATCTTTCACCCGGCTCTCCGAAGCGGTGGAAGAGGTATTCAACACAAAATATTTTCTGCCCGTTCATCAGGGGCGGGCTGCCGAACACATCCTTTCCCGTGCCTTTGTGAAAAAAGGGGATGTGGTTCCCATGAATTTCCATTTCACAACGACCAAGGCGCACGTCGACCTGGCGGGCGGGAAGGTGGTGGAAGTGTTCTCTGATGATGCCACCGAAATTCGCTCCGATAAGCCGTTCAAGGGCAATGTGGATATTGGTCGGCTGCAGGCGGCTATCAAGGTACATGGTCGGGAGAAGGTGTCGTTCATTCGCATGGAGGCGGGAACCAATCTGATTGGAGGGCAGCCCTTTTCCATCGAAAACATGCGTGCAGTGCGCAAGGTGGCAGATGAACACGGTTTGATTATTGTTTTGGACGTGAGTCTGGTCTCCGAGAATGTCTACTTCATCAAGGTGCGCGAGCCGGAATTCCGGGACAAAAGCGTCAAGGAAATCATGCACACCTTGTGCGATCTGGCGGACATTATTTACTTTTCGAGCCGGAAGATAAGCTGTACGCGCGGCGGCGGCATCACGACCAATCGTCATGACCTGTACATGAAAATACGGGATCTGGTTCCCTTGTTTGAAGGCTTTCTGACGTATGGCGGCGTTTCCGTCCGCGAAATTGAAGCCATGGCGGTCGGGTTGCGTGAGGCGCTGGACTGGGATGTTATCAAGCATTCGCCCGAATTCATCCGCTATTTGGTTGATCGTCTGGACGCAAAGGGTATTCCCGTCATTACCCCGGCGGGCGGCTTGGGTTGTCATTTGGATGCCAAGGGATTTCTCCCGCACCTTTCTTCCTTCGACTATCCGGCAGGCGCGCTGGGTGCAGCGCTGTATATTGCGTCCGGCGCTCGTGGGATGGAGCGGGGAACCCTTTCCATGGACAGGGACGAAAACGGAAATGATGTTGCTTCCGAAGTGGAATTGCTCCGATTGGCTTTTCCCCGCAGGGTGTTCACGCTGTCTCAGGTGAAATATGTCGAGGACCGCGTTGAGTGGCTCTGGAAGAACCGTGGGCTGGTTGGCGGGTTGCGGTTTGTCGAGGAGCCCAAAGTGTTGCGTTTTTTCCTCGGACGTTTGGAGGCAACTTCGGATTGGCCCCAAAAACTGGTTACCCAGTTCAGGAAAGATTTCGGCGACAGCCTGTGAAAGGACTCGCCACGCTCATGTTGGCGACATGGCGGCGTTGCACACCAGTACGGTGTGAAGTTCCGTCATAACCCTTTCCGGGGTGATGTTTCTCATGCACTCCCCTTTCCCCACGCAGGAGGGCTTTCGTCTGCATGGGATGGCGTCTTCTTGACGCGCAACTAAAAAACGGTATCATTCCCCTTGTGAACAGCAAGCACCGTAAAACGCTGGAGTCTATATTTGCCGATCCCGTCAGGTCTGGTATCAAATGGAACGACATCGAGGCATTGTTTGTCGCTTGTGGTGGAATCATAGAGAAAGCGCGTGGGTCGCGCGTGTGCGTGGAACTTAATGGGTATTTCGCGCATTTTCACCGTCCGCATCCACAGCCGAACACTGACAAGGGAGCGATAAAATCTGTTCGGCGTTTTCTTGAGAACGCGGGGGTAAAACCATGAGCATACTGACATACAGGGGATATCAAGGCAGTTTTGAATACGACCACGAGTCTGACCTTTTCCACGGCGATGTATTGCATATTGCCGATGTCATTACTTTTCAGGGGCGTTCTATTGATGAATTGAAGGCCTCTCTGGCGGAATCCATTGAGGTGTATCTGGAGCATTGCGCGAGGAAAGGACGGACGCCGGAAAAACCTTTTTCCGGTACTTTCAACGTACGCATTTCCCCGGAAGTCCATCAGCGTATCGCTATGCGAGCAGCCAACGATGGCGTTAGCCTGAATAAATGGGTTGCCAAAACGCTGGAAAAAGCGGTTATGGAACATGTTTAGTGCCCCACTTCAGGTGCGGTTTGTCGAGGAGCCCAAAGTGTTACGTTTTTTCCTCGGACGTTTGGAGGCAACTTCGGCCTGACCTCAAAAACTGGCTGCCCAATTCAGGAAAGATTTCGGCGACAGCCTGTGAAAGGCCTCGCCACGCTCATGTTGACGACATGGCGGCGTTGTGCGCCAGCACGGCGTGAAGTTCCGTCATAACCCTTTCAGGGGTGATGTTTCTCATGCACTCCCATTTCCCGGTGCAGGAAGGTTTCCGTCTGCATGGCGAGCAAGACATGCCCAGCCAGATCACTTTGGCGTTGTCTCGTTGCGTGTCAGTATAGGGGCAGGTGGAGCCGAACAGGGCGACAGTGGGAATGGCAAAGGCAATTCCCATGTGTGTCAGTCCGGTATCCACCCCGATCAGTGCGCCTGCGTGCCGGATAATGGCAACGGCTTCTGCCAGACGGGTTTGTCCGGTTAGATTGACCACATCTGGCGCGGCGGACAGGATGGTTGCGGCGGCGGGCCTGTCAGCAGAGCCGCCAAGCAGCACGGGTGTCAGGCTGGTTTGTGCCCTTACCATCGCAGCGAGTGCCTGCCAGGCATCCGCGAACCAGTGCTTTTGTGGTCGGGTAGTGAAGGCGGTAAAGACGGCATACTGCCCAGGGCGCAAACCGCGGTCAGCGAGTGTATCCAGCGCGCATTCTTCTGCAAGGGCGTTGACCGGGAGTGTGGGCATAAAGTCGGTTGTATCCAGCCTCATCTGTTCAGCGAGGTACAGGTATTCGGAACTGATGCGTTCCGGTATGCCTTCTCTGGGGAGGGTTGCATTCATCATCCACTGGCTGCCCTCCCGCGAACCCAATCCAATGCGGCGATGCGCGGCGCTCATCCAGGCAAAGATGCCGCTTTTAAGCAATCCCTGTAAATCAATGACCGTATCAAAACGCTGCGCTTTCAGATATGCGCCAAATGCGCGGATTTGTCTGAAGGCAGCCCATTTTTTGCCATTACGCCACAATGCGCGCCACTCGCCAGCGGGCATGGTAACGCATTCGTCAACGTAGGGAGAGTCCGCCAATAGCGCTTCATTTCCCTGCTCGACCAGCCAGGCGATGTGCGCATTGGGAAAAGTGGTTTTGATGGCTTTGGCAAACGGAGACGCAAACACAATATCGCCGATGGCAGACATGCGCACAATCAGCAGCTTTTGGGGCGGTGTCTCATCCAGTTTGGATGCGTTCAGGCTCATTTTCTGTCGCAAATGAGAGAAACGCCCATTATAGGGGGTAAAAGGCTGGTACACTGCGCATGTTATGGAAAATGGGAACAGACATAGCCGCTTGCCGGAGGCGGAGTGGAGATAAGGCGCGCTTTCTTAAGCTGGTTTGCGCGCGCGACTCAACCGGAAGAAGAGGGGATTCACTGGTCACTGCGCTGGGCGTTCATTGCGCTAATCGTCCTGTTTCCGGTTGTTTTTCCGTTGTCAAGCCGGGCGAATAACGTTTGTTTCTTCTTGCTGTTTGGTCTGAGTCTGATTGTTGTTTTGACACGGCGGCGCCTTCGCGGGGCGACTTTCTTCCAATTTCTGTGGACGCACAAGATGTTGTGCCTGCTCTCGGTGTGCGCGCTTTTTGCCGTTTTCTTAAACCAGTTGATGGTCGCCGGGTTTCGCGCACGAGACTATGACATGCCGTTCCACTTTTTCGCGCTTCCTTTCCTGATTTACGCGTTGTCCGCTTTGGGGTGGAAGGATTTACGGCATATTCAGTGGGGATGGTTCGTCAGTGTTTTGTTGAGTTGTGCAGTTTATGTTTTTTCAGCAGTCCAACTGGATACTTGGCGGTTCAGTGGCGTTCGCAGTTATGCCACATTGTTGATTATCCCGTTTGTTAACCAGGGATTGTTAACGGCCTGCCTAGTGTTTCTGACAACAAGCTGGGATCGGGCTAAAAGCCGTATCCTGTTTTTTCTGAGATGCCTTGTTGGCTTGTTGGGTGTGGCACTTTGCGTTTTGTCCGGTAATCGGGGCGGGTGGTTGCTATTCCCTTTTATCGTCTGGATCGTGTATGTTGCGTTTCCCCATGTGGGCACCCGGAAAAAAATGACGGTCATTGTGGTTGGCGTTTGTGTGGTGCTGGCGTTTTTCTTTGTTAGCGATTCCGTTCGAGAACGTGTCCGCTTGGTGGGCGAAGAAATTACGCAATACACAGAGGGAGGCAATAGAAACACCTCTATCGGATTTCGCTTGCAGTGGTATCGTGCCGCACCTACCCTCATCGCTCAGCATGGTTTGTTTGGCATGGGCGAGCAACATTACGATAGGCGAATACAGGAACAGGACTTTGTTTCTCGCGGTGTGTGGACAGAAGAGGCAAAAGATCCCGCTCACTTTCACAATGATTTCTTGCAGTGGATGATACTGTACGGGATGGTGGGTGGTGTGTTCGCTTTATTGCTATGGGGTGTTCCACTTTGCTATTTTTTCAGACACATTCGCTCGACATCCCCAATATTAAGGGGTGCCGCCCTAATGGGCGTTCTATTGGGGATTGCCTACGCAGTGTTCGGTTTGACGGACGCGTTTACCTCCACATCTAGGGATGGGAAATTGCTCGCCAACTATTATGTGCTGACTTTTTCTGTCTTGCTTGCTATCTTGCTGGAAAAACGGCATTATCCAGCCAAGTTGGGGTAGTGGGCGATGTGGTCGATAGTATTTCACCACTTGCGCTTCAGGAATTACAACGGTATGGGACACGCAAATTGCCAGGTTTTGCCAACAGTGCGTATTTTTCGGGTGGGCCGCCGTTGCCGCTGATGAATCGGGAGACGAGTAATGCGCACTGTTTGCCGATTATGTTCGCCTACCTGGCCGGCTTCCGAATTCCGCCTAGTTTTCCACCGGAAGAAACGCTTCAGCTAACGAGAGTTAAACTGCCGTGACAATGCCAGCATCTCCCATTCCACAAGTATCCATCATCGTGCCGGTTTACAGGGTTGAAAGATACCTCGCCCAGTGTCTGGACAGCATTCTGGCGCAGACCCTCGGAGAAATTGAAGTGATTTGCGTGAACGATGGGTCTCCTGATGCCTGCCCGCAAATACTGGATGCGTATGCAGAGAAGGACAGCCGGGTTCGTGTGATTCATCAGGAAAACCAAGGCGTGTC
>JAISAG010000065.1 GCA_031266815.1 Burkholderiaceae bacterium
CCAGACGAGAATGGCACGATGCCTCTTCCCTTGACCTGGGATTTGTGTTGGCCCCCCGACTGAATGCAGCAGGCAGAATACAGGATATGTCTGTCGGGATAGCCTGCCTAACCGCCGATGACGAGGCGTGCGCGCGTGCCCTTGCAGAAAATCTGGACACGCTCAACGGTGAGCGGCGGCAGGTGGAATCGGGTATGCTGGCAGACGCACAGGTCAAGCTAAACGATATATGTCCGGACACACGTGCCTCTCTTTGTGTGCTGGACGAAGGGTGGCACCAGGGAATCATCGGCATTCTCGCCGCACGACTGAAGGAATCTCACTTCAGACCCACGGTTGTTTTCGCCCCGGACAAGGATGGCGCCATCAGGGGGTCAGGGCGCTCCATCCCGGAATTTCATCTGCGCGATGCCCTGGATCTGGTTTCCAAGCGGCATCCTGACCTGATTGACCGTTTCGGCGGTCATGCCGCGGCGGCAGGACTAACCATACGTCACGCGCACTTTCCCCGTTTCGCGGAAGCGTTCGAGCGGGTTGCACAAGAGTGGCTCGGCGCCGAACCGCCCGAACGGATCATTGAAACGGACGGCCCGCTGCCCGATGACTGTTACTCTCTCTCCTTCGCTGAATTACTCGACGGGCAGGTGTGGGGGCATGGATTCCCCTCCCCCACCTTCAGCGATACGTTTTCCGTTGTCAAGCAGCGTTTGCTCGGCGAGAAACACCTTTCCCTGCATGTGGAAAAGGAAGGGACAACCCGGGCGGCCATTTATTTCAACCACAGCGCCACGCTCCCCGACCATGTCCGCCTGGTCTTTCGACCCCAACGCAACACGTACCGTGGCAATACATCCATCCGGCTCGTGATTGAATACGCCGAACCCGCCGGGTAACGCCCGACCAGCGAATCTGATCACCCACAGGTCAAAAACCCAGTGACTCGCCAACCAGAATGATTTTGATTCGCCCTCTTCGCCGCGACATTCGGGTTTCGACAATGTAGGAGCAAATACTGTCATCCACCTTGCAATCAAAGCAGGTTCCGCTGGCAGCACACGGCGTTGCGACTTCCTGACCGATAGCGATAACCCGTTGCACATTAATGGGTGCGGCAACGTTCCGTGCACGGATTCTCGCCGTCTCCAGCGTTTTGCAAATCTTGTTCATTCCCACGACCGCAATGACATTTCTGGGGCCGAACGCGATGGCGGCAACGCGATTACCGACATTGTCTATGTTGACCAGTATGCCGTCTTCGCTGATGGCGTTAAAGCTGGTCAGATAGGTGTCGCACAGCAGGGATTGCCGCATGATGTCGACACGCTCCTTTCCGTTTTTTGCCTTGTCCCGGTCAATCACGGTTCGTCCGCTCTGTGCAACACGTTCAGGCAACCCGATTTCCTGCAATGTGACCGACCCTCCCCACGACACGGAATCCGATTCAGGAATGAGGGACAGCGCTTTTTCCACCGCCTCTGCGGCGGTAGCGCAATAGTAGGCTTCAAACTTCCTGACCTGAAGATTCCTGACTACCCGGTTTGCCAGCAATTCTTCGCGCAGATGAACGGCATTTTCCTTTTTTTGCATGGCAGCATCTCCTCTCTGGCTGATAACAAGCAGTGTGATATTCCAATACCATGTGACACACATGTGCACTCAGTGTACTGAGTTTGGATCTATATTAAAAATATTTTTTATGTCTCCAATATATACGTATCGCATATAAATCGACCCGCTTGCTTTATTGACACGTCATAATATCGCACGATACACTGCCTCTTTGATGCGCAGGTGCACGGAGGATGAAATGAACAGAACCTTTGTATCCGGACTTTTCGTCCTTTTCCTGCTGGCGGGGTGTTCTTCGCTTCCCTTTACAGAAGGCACCTACGTTGGCTCCGTCTTTAACGGCAGCGCGCCCACCCCTGCCGTCACGACTTTTTTCCCGCGCGCGATGGACGAGCAAAAAACGCTGTACGGCTCCTTTCTGTATGAAGAAAAGGGAGACTGGGTTCCCGGCACAATCAGCGACTGCACTGAAATGCCTGAACGCAGGATCGCCTGCCTGTGGCATGACAAGTATGGCTTTGGTGTCATGCAGGTGCAGTTCGATGTGGCTTATCGTTCTTTCGAAGGCAACTGGGTACCAGCCAGCAAGAGAAAATTGCGCAGAAAAGACAGGCAACGCACTGAAAAGTTTGTGAAAGCCGTGGCACAAAACATGTCCCGCAACGCCGGGACAAAGTGCGCCAGGGCGGACCTTATCTGGAACGGCGCGCGCGCTTCTTCCGTTGAACCCGATGGCAGCGAAAACGAGCAGCCGGCTGGCGAAAACGAGCAGAAAACGCCTTCTGTGCCCGCTTGCCAAAGCAAACCATAGGGGGAGGCACGCCACCCGTTTTCTCTCGCCTGGCTGTCCCGCACGTGGTGAGAGCGGCAATCGGCAGAAAGCGCACCCCCTCCCCGGTCTGGTTGCCGCTGGTGGTGTTGTCGCCCTTGATGCAGGCGCCGTCAGCTTTTGCGCGATACCGTCATGCGCCCGGGCATCACGGCATTACCCGCTCCTTGTTGTACGCAGTGCGTCTCACTCCGCCAGAGGCTTGCTTCTGCTTTGAGAGGTATCTTCCCCGAACCGGGGCGGCGATATCCTGCCCGGACACCTTTTCCGAAATATTTTGCGATTGCCGTGAAAAAATCCATAAAAAACATGAATTAACTTGACGAATCCGGAATCTTTCTCGTAAACTCATCCCCTGTCTGGCGTGCGAATTAACCCTTTCCACTATTGAAATTGATGACATGACGTATCAACACCGATTCTGGGTACTCTCCCTTTCCGCCACTTTCGTCGCATTGGGTCTTGTCTCCGGGACCGGGCTGGCGGGCGATCTGTCTCTCCCGAAATACAGCAAGGACGCCCAGCTCGCTGCTTTTCACTCTCCCATCAACACGACTCCTCCGCAGCGTGAGTTGATAGAGGATGACCCCGTTACAGAAGTATTGTCCATGTACGAAGTGGACGTTTGGGCGCGTGTTCGAAGAGGGTTTGCCATTCCCGATCTGGAGAATCGTCTGGTCGCCAACCACGAGGCATATTATCGGCAGCACCCGGACTACTTTAACAGAACGACTGCGCGCGCATCGCGCTACCTCTTCTACATTGTGCAGGAACTGGAAAAGCGCAATATGCCGATGGAACTGGCTTTGCTGCCGTTCATTGAGTCGGCGTTCAATCCGCACGCGCGCTCTTCTGCCAAGGCCGAAGGTATGTGGCAGTTTATTCCCAGCACCGGGCGCCATTACGACCTGACGCAATCCGCATTCCGGGATGACCGGCGGGCCATCCTTTCCTCCACGCGTGCGGCGCTGGACTATTTGCAGAACCTGTACGGCATGTTTGGTGACTGGCAACTGGCGCTGGCGGCATACAACTGGGGAGAAGGTTCCGTCAGGCGCGCCATTAAAAAGAATCTTGCGGCAGGACAATCAACCGATTTCAACAGCCTGTCGCACCGGATGCCGGCAGAAACGCGCAATTATGTTCCCAAGCTGCAAGCCGTCAAGAATCTGATTGCGCGCCCCGACGAATACCGTATCAGTCTGCCCAAAATCGAAAATCAGCCATACTTTGTCACCATCACAAAAACGCATGACATTGATGTCAAGGTTGCCGCACAATTGGCGGAACTACCCGTTGACGAATTCCGTTCATTAAATCCGCAGTTTGGGCAATATGTCATTACGGGCGGGTCGGATGTTCACATTCTGCTCCCCAAGGAAAACGCGGAGAAATTCAAGGCCAACCTGGCGAACTGGAAGCAGCCTCTCTCATCCTGGACCGCGTATCGGGTAACGGAAACACGCGAGACAGTGGAGTCCATCGCGGAAAAATTCGATACCACTGCAAGTGTAATCCGTCACGCCAACAATATTCCGAACAGTGCAAAACTGAAATTCGGCTCCACTGTCCTAGTTCCAAAACCGGCAAGTGCGAGACATGTGCAGGATATCGCGCCCGACCTGGCCGAGAATGCCCGCATCGCGCTGGAACACCCTGTCGTGACCAAAGTGGTCAAAGTGAAGGTGCGCAAACAGGATAACCTGGCGTCTATTGCCAAGCGCTACGGGACGAGCGTGTCCGACCTGAAGGCGCTGAACAATCTGGGTGGCAGCAAACGCCTTGTTGTCGGTAGCATCATCAAGGTTCACGCCGTGGTGCGCGACCGTTCAGCTACAAGGAAAACCTTTGTCTCCAAGTCCGGGAAAAAGCACAGGCTGGCTTCCTCCAGGAAAACGGAAAGAAAAGTCAGCGTGGTCAAAGCGGGAAAGACGACCAAGTCCCGCAACGCGGCAAGGAAAGGCACAAGGAAACAGACGCTCGTCGCCAACACCGCAGGAAAAAGAAAGAAAGACAAGGATGTGTAAAGGTGCGGTGGTGCCGTATCTCCGCTGTGCTGAAAAAGCAACACCTGCCTCCGCAGGTGTTGTTGTTGTGCGCGTAATTGCATAGAATTCTGCGGGCGCTTTCCGATTTCGGGCGCCGTGGTATTCACTACCGGTTCCACTTCGTTTTGCTTTGTGACAACGAAGTGGCTATTTTTTTGGGGGTCATGCATGGGCTTTTTGCAGGGGAAGAAAATTCTGATCGCGGGCTTGTTATCCAACCGCTCTATCGCACATGGTATTGCGGAAGCGTGCCACAGGGAAGGTGCGGAACTGGCTTTCACTTATGTAGGGGAGCGTTTCAAGGAGCGTATCACCGAGTTCGCGAAGGGTTTCGGCAGCGATCTGGTTTTTGAATGCGATGTTTCCAGCGATGAGCACATTCAGAGCGTGTTTTCCCGACTGGGCGAATCGTGGGAACGGCTGGACGGGCTGGTTCATTCCATCGGTTTCGCGCCGCGGGAAGCCATCGCCGGTGATTTTTTCGACGGATTCTCCCGCGAAGCTTTCAGGGTCGCACATGACATCTCCGCGTACAGTTTTCCCGCCATGGTCAAAGCGGCCAAACCGCTTCTGCGACCCGGATCTTCCGCGCTGACCATGACTTACCTCGGTTCCGCTCGCGCTATCCCCTACTACAACACGATGGGGCTTGCCAAGGCATCGCTGGAGTCCAGTGTCCGCTATATGGCAGATTCTCTCGGCAAACACGGCATCCGCGTCAACGCCGTGTCGGCAGGTCCTATCAGGACGATTGCCTCTTCCGGTATCAAGGACTTCAATGTCCTGCTCAACTTCGTGGAAGGACACGCGCCGCTGCGCCGCAACGTCACCATCGAAGAGGTGGGCAATGTGGCGGCATTCATGCTCTCCGACCTTTCTTCCGGTATCACCGGCGAGATTACTTATGTTGACGGGGGGTTCTCGTTTGTCATGGGACTGAATCCCGACACGGACAAACCCGCGTAAACCGCTTGTGCCAGACGAGAAAGCGTCCTGTCGGAGCGCCTATTTGGTGTTTTTCATTTCTTCCACGCGCTCTCTCCGCCATTCGCGTTCACGGGCGTCAATGATGGAGTTATCGTAGAATGTGGCATCCGGCGCCGCTCTCGCCAGTCTGAGTTGCTCAAGCGCGGCAGATAGTCCGCCGGACAGATGGTACGCTTCTGCCAGTTCCATGTGCATCATCGCAATTTTGTTCTGCGCGCCGTACACCCTGGCGAGCAAGTTGTGTATTGCCGGATCCGCACGATACATGATCGCCTGCTTTCGCAGATATTCCGCCGCCTTGCCGTGTTTGCCCGATTCAAGCAGGGCACGGGCATATTGGTTGGAAAGCACCCGGGAAGCAGGGAAACGTTGTATGGCAGCGGAAGTATCCTGCAATGCTTCCGCCTTGCGCCCCAATCCGAATTTTATCTCAATGGCAGTACTTGCCAGCACAAGGCTGTTCGTAACAGCCTTCTCGCCCAATGTTTTTCTTGCCTGATTCAACGCCCGGTTTGCCTTGTCCCACTCTCCCTTTTGCATGGCGACCAGGGCCATCCCATAATGCCCGGCGGCTGCCTGCACACGATCTCCGCGCTGAATCTGCTCGGAAAAATGAGGAATAACGCTGTCCAGCGCGCTTGGCTGGTTATCCTGCAACAATCGTGCCCGGATACGGATGAAACTGAAGTCGGGGTTGTCCGCGTGTTGTCTGTAGTGCTCCGAGCGAACACGCCCCTGAATATCGGCGATACGGTCTGTTGTCAGCGGGTGGGTACGCAGGTACGACAGGGACGGGTTTTCCGCATAGGCGCGTGAAGCCCTCTGCAAGCGCCCAAAAAACTGCACCATGCCATTGGTATCAAATCCGGCATCACGCAGTATCTGAAAACCAATCCGGTCTGCTTCGCTTTCCGCCTCACGACTGAAATTCAACTGTCTCTGTATTGCCCAACCTTGCCCGCCTGTCACAATGGCACCCGCCGCGTCAGAGCTCTTGCTGGCAACGCCAACCAGTGCGCCGAGCAAAATGGCGGCAATGGGAACCAGCATATCCTGTTTCTGCTGCCCTATCATGCGGGCAATATGCCGCTGCGACACGTGTCCAATTTCGTGCGCCAGCACGGATGCCAGTTCGGATTCACTCTGCGTGGCAAGCAATAACCCTGTGTGCACGCCGATAAAGCCGCCAGGCAGGGCAAAAGCGTTCAGGGTCGGATCACGTACGGCGAAAAAAAAGAAGTCGTACCCCATTTCGCCCCGCACACCGGGACTCGCACTCACCAGGACACTGCCCAAGTTGTTGAGGTACTCAATCAACAAACCGTCCTTGACGTAGTCCGGGTCTGCCTTGACACGCTGCATGATTTCCGTGCCCAGCTTGTACTCCATCTTGGGAGACAACTCTCCCCGTGCGGTATCTCCCAAATCCGGCAGATTGCCGTACTGCGCATACAGCGGCGGCTGTACCGCCAGCATCAGCAGCAGGGGGAAAAGACACACTCTGAAAAAACGGTGCAGTTTTTTCTTGTCGTGGCAATTATGTTGCATCGCGCTATGGTACATTATCTTTCAAATAATCATTCTACTTCACCCAATTTTCAACGGCTTCACCGCATGCCTCCCTTGGACAAGCGCAGATTGACCCACTTTGGCCCGTCCGGGCAAGCGCACATGGTAAGCGTGGCGGACAAGAAGAATACCCGCCGCACCGCTATCGCACGGGGCATCATACTGATGCAGGCTGAAACGCTTTCCCTCGTTCAGTCCGATTCAGCGGAGAAAGGGGATGTGTTGGGTGTTGCCCGCATCGCCGCCATCATGGCTACCAAGCAAACCAGCGCGCTTATCCCGTTGTGCCACCCTCTGCCGCTGACCCATGTCGCCGTTGATTTCATCTTGTCGCACGAACCTTGCGGCATCACCTGCGAGGCGCGTGTCGAAACGATTGGTAAAACAGGCGTGGAAATGGAAGCGCTGACCGCCGTCCATATTGCCCTGCTGACCATTTATGACATGCTGAAAGCGGCGGACCGGGGCATGGTAATGAATCAGATTCATCTGGTGCAAAAGAGAGGCGGCGCAACCGGAGACTGGCGGCACGAAACGCCGTAGCCGAACGCGCAACATCATTCTGCCAACGGAGCGCGTAAGGGTGGCGCACTACAGCGACGCCATCCCGCCCAGTTCAGCGCAATTCTTGCAATACGCGTCCTCCGCCGTGCCGGACATACGCCCGCCGCACCGCGGACACACTTCCTGTGCACCTTCCACTGCTTCCCAATCATTCCCCGGCGCAGCAACCATGCCGCACGCCATGCAAACAAAGTCACCATCCGCATTGGTGGAAAGCGGGACTTCGCTATCGCAGTTCTCGCAAGACAATCCATCGCCTGTTCCCCATGTCAGGGATTCTTTTT
>JAISAG010000090.1 GCA_031266815.1 Burkholderiaceae bacterium
CGTTGTTCCCATTTCGAGGAATCATTGAAGCGGGAACTTGTTTTTTAAGAGCAGTATGTGGACGCTGGGTGTTGTACCATTGCGTCCACAAGGACAAACAAGCCGCTCTTTTCGTCGAATGCTCGTAAACTCTGCTGTATGCCCACTCATCCATGGCGGTTCGAATGAATCTCTCCGCCTTTCCGTTCGTCTGGGGTCGATACGGTTTTGTTCGTCTATGCCGTATGTCCAATGTCTCACAGGCGTCTTTGTATGCAAGTGAAAGGTAACTCGAACCATTGTCCGTCAGTACGCGTTCTACTGCTATCCCAATGCTTTCGTAGAAGTCCACCGCTTGGCGCAGGAAGGTAACGGATGATTCCTTCTTTTCGTCTGGCAGAATCGCGGTAAAGGCTATACGAGATGCATCATCCACGCAAACATGCAAATATTCCCAGCCTGCTCGTCGCTGCTTCGCTTTCTGCCTGCCCAATATGCGATGACCAACCCCATCAATCTTGCCCAACTTCTTGATGTCAATATGCAGCATCTGAGAAGGCTTTTCCCACTGGTGGCGAGTAGCCTCCTTTTGGCGTTCAATGACCGAAGACGGAAGCAGTTTGCGCGCCTCAGTACCCGAAATACACTGCTCCTTGATAGCCTCGGCTGTACAGATATGGCGCCCCCTGTCAGCCGTTCCTTGCGTAGGGAAAGGATGCGCTCAACCTCTCGCGAACAAAGCACAGGCCGTGAGGATACGTCAGTCAATGCAGCAATACCGCCTTACCTGTACGCTTTTGCCACCTGCGAGCCGTGCGTACACTGACACCAGAACTTGCAGCAACGGCAGGTGCTGGTCGATTTTGCATACGACGTACCATTTCTTCTCGACCTTTGGGTGTTAATTTGGCATTCTTATGAATGTTCCCCTTTCTTCCTTTCCGTTTCGTCTCACAACTATAGCTGAAGCGCGGCGCGATATTTGAAAGCATTTTGCGAGATATTTGAGGTGCAGCTTCATTTTCACATGGTGAAACAAAATTGCGCACGCCGAAATTCACCAGTTTCGGATAATCAGTTCTCCTGCCTTATTAGCGCGACGGCTTCTTCCGTTGCTGACGGTGTAACCGATCTCAACCCGATTGATGTGCAATCCTGCGAATATTTCCCGCATTTGCGGGATGTCGTTGAGTGATACGAGCATCTTCCCTTTCACTGTCCTTGCCAGTTCTGCCATCGCGGCGTATTGCTCCAGTCCAAAATCAACACCATAGCCCTCTGTTCCCCAATAAGGCGGATCGCAGTAGATCAGCGTATGCGGACGGTCATACTTATTGATGCAGTCTTTCCAATCAAGGTTTTCAATGTACGTCTTGCTGAGACGTAGGTGAGCTGCCGATAAGTCTTCCTCAAGCCTCAACAGATTGAGGGATGGTGGCTTGGTGGTTGCTGTACCAAAGGATTGACCTTCCACTTTGCCGCCAAAGGCGCTCTTTTGGAGATAATAAAACCTGGCTGCGCGCTGGATGTCGGTTAGCGTTTCCTCTGGCGTGAGCTGAAGCCATTTGAATATCTGACGGGAAGACAGTGCCCACTTGAACTGCCGCAAAAACTCTTCCATGTGATGGCGAACCACGCGATACAAATTGACCAATTCTCCATTGACGTCATTGATGACCTCTACCTCCGAGGCTTCCTTGAGAAAATAGAGAGCAGCGGCACCGCAGAATGCCTCCACGTAGCAAACATGCTCAGGAAATAAAGGAAGAATGTGCTTGGCAAGACGGCGTTTACCGCCAATCCAGGGGATGATTGGGAGTGCTGTTGCTTTCATTTCTGCAAATCTCTTTCATTTGGTGAAAATATCCTTTAGGCTTTTGTCACCAACGGCCGTTGGTGACAGCCTTGGGTTGACTTGCAGGTGTACTCTGCAGGTTAGCTGTCTGTGTGAGTGCTCCAACACTCGCGCAGACGCTGTCCTTCACATACAGATGATCCACCAAGTGCGCAAAGCAGTCTTTTAACGTGCTTTAAGTAATGCGATTTCGGTGAAGCGATGTGGGACATCGTTGTACCTGTCGGCGCGATGATGGACTGGCCAGTGCCTACAGTCCCATCCAGCCAGTGGATGGAGCGTAATGGCGACATACTCGCTATCTCGGATTTCCCAGAGTTGTACGCTGTGCTGGGTACACGCTACGGCGGCGACGGCACAGACACCTTCGCCCTGCCAGACGACCGGGCAAACTTCATCCGTGGCTGGGATCATGGGCGTGGCATTGATGTTGGGCGCGTTTTCGGCACAGAGCAAGGTGACGCGATAAGGAATATCGTTGGCGAATTTGTTGCGTCATCCAACTTTGGTACGCTTTATTCCACTTATATAGTCAGTGGTCCATTCTATGCTGGTGGAGCACGCTCAGGTCACCAAAGTGTGAGTGTTGCAAGTGGAGGCTCGCTCTCCGTGGGTTTTGATTCGTCTCTGGCTGTTCCCACAGCATCGGAGAACCTTGTCCGCAATCGCGCATACTTGCCCATCATCAGAGTATTGCCTTGATGATGGGGAGATACGCTCGATTGCGAGCGCGGTTTTCTGCGGCTGTCGGGACGTTACGACCAGCGTTAAAATTAACATTCGCATAAGTTTCCGCGCTCCCATTCGTTGCTCGAAGGGTAAAAATGGCTTTGGTAGAAAACTGTAGTGCGTTGGTGGCGTGATCGACAGGATCATACACAGTCCAGTCACTGGTAATGTTCGGCAAAAAACCAACGATATTCCTTATCATTTCAAAGGAGAGAAAATGAAAAAAATCTACGAGTACAGCCCGGAAACGGGCGAATTTGTTGGCGAATCTGACGCCACACCAAACCCGCGCAAGCCCGGCGAGTATCTCCCCCGTATCAACGCGACCTTCGAACCGCCGCCAGACATTGGAGAAAGGCAGGTCACCGTGTGGCAAGACGACGCGTGGGCTGTCGCCACTGACCGGCGCGGCGAAAAATACTGGCATAGAGACACGAATGGACGCATCGCGGAAGTAGAGATAAAGGCGATAGGCGAAACCGTGCCTGTGGGTGCATACCGCACGCGCGATGAAGTACCGTTGACCGCTACGGAAAAAGCGCAGAATGCGCGCTCACAGCGGGACGGACTACTGGCACAGGCTGACATCCTTATCCTCAAGGCAGAAGACACGGGCGGCGACACAAGCGCGTTACGCACGTACCGTCAGACACTACGGGATGTACCGGAGCAAGCGGGTTTCCCCGATGCTATAAGCTGGCCAGTTCTGCCCGGAGCGTAGCGGCTTCTGCGTCCAGCGCGGACAGTTTTTCTCGGTCGAAGTCTTCGACTGTACCTTCTGCAATGGCGCGGAGCGGACGGATACTCTCCGTGTCTATCGTGGCGAGGCGTGACAGAATCTCCTCACGACGTTGCGCCGCCAGTTGCTCCGACGTTGGCGGCGGAGGCTTCGGCGCTGGGTGTGCCTCCTCCCACTCCTCGACGGTGAAATATCCGGCTGGCTTGGTTTCCCACGCTTCGATATTTCCGCTTGGTGAATAAAATGCTCCCATACAACCTCCTAATATTCGATTATCACGGCTCCCGCTTCGCCGGAACCGCCAGACCCGGCAACGCTAGCTGTGCTGTTTGTGCCGTTTGGGGTGCCCCCGATACCGGGGTTCCCGCTATTGCCAGGAACCGTTGTTCCTGCCCCGCCACCGCCGCCAGTACCGTAGCCTTGCCCGTTTGCTCCACCGCTACCGCCCGTGCCTCCCATTGGGTAAGTCCCACCGCCACCCACGCTGGAGCCACCGTGTCCGCCACTAAATGGCGATAGACCGCCCGGCGCTCCGGTGTACCCGTTAGTTATATAGCCGCCTCCGGTACCGCCGGAACCGCCAGAGGCAGATAGCGTCAAAAAGCTGGTGGTGCCGCCAGATGCTCCACTTTGTGTGGATGAACTACTGTTTCCTCCGACCCCACCTGAACCGCCTGCCCCGATGATGACATCTATCTGTTGATCTACTGTAAGAGCCACGTATGCAATGGTTACACCACCTGCGCCGCCACCACCGCCACCACCGCCTCTGTTGTAATATGCCCCGGCACCGCCACCGCCACCACCACCGATTGCGGTAACTCTGTACTTTTTCGTTTCCGGCACAGTCCATGTGCAGGAGGCTTGTATGATTTGTCTAGACCCAATGCCTGCTGTAGCGATGTCCCACATCTTTGACCCGTTCGCACCCAGTGTAAGAACATCGCCGGGATTGCCGCCGGATGGGAAGGGGTTCGCCCATGTCTTTGAGCTATTTGCACCCATCGTGAGGACATCACCAGGTGATCCGTTACTGGGAAAGATGTCAGCGCTTAACGCATACTGCGCGTGTGGATTATCTTCCGCTACGTGCTCTTCAAGCATATCTTCGACAGCCGTTTTTAGCGCGTACTGGGAATGAGGGTCTTCAGCAGATTCGTGACTTTCCAATGCCTTGGCAACATCGGATATGTTTTGCTTCAGGTACTGCGTTCGATTGGCCAGTTGGCGAGGTTGTATGTTGTTTATTCCCTCCGGCCCGCCCAGCACCGGATCGGACGTTTCAATCTGGTAAATGCCCTCTTCCCAGGCAGGGGTTTCGGTCAAATTTGCCATTAAACGACTCCATGTGTGTATTGCCCGTCGTGATTGATACGGGCATTGTGACAATTGGCGGCTTCCCTGAAATCAAGGTAGCCGAGGTGGCACCGGGCCGGTGCCGTTTTAGACAAGATTAGACGAATGGACTCCGCTTGGTCTCTGGTAACCGGTTGATTCAGGCGCACAACGTACACCGCCCACTTCGCAGCATCGCCGTGGTGCATAATGCCGTTGTGCTTATGCTGTCCGTCATGCCAGAGCCTGCCCGTGTGCTCAATTATTTCGACTTCGCCCAAGCGCAGGGCACGAAACACTTCCCGAATAGAGAATGGTGTGCCCTTCTTGCGGTGTATCTCAACGGCGGACTGGATGAGATTCCTCTGCGCTTCGTCAGACTCTGCCATCTCCCATCCATCGCCAAAGAGGCTGAATTGCTCCGCCAAGTGGGGTAATGCGGAGGGTTCTACCACGTCAATCAGATACACGAGCAATCGCGTCAGGTCGAGGCTGGTAAAACGCCTGGTCAAGTCCTCAAGCGCGATACTGCGGGAATCGGCAGAGAGAGACGGCGGCAAGATGGATTGATTACTCATCTTCCGCCTCACCCATGCTTATGTTGATGGCTGTGCAAGAAGCCGTTTCCGTCTTGCCGACCGGAATATCCTCCGTTGGTGAGGTAAACACCACCTTCTTGACGCCCGCTGACAACAGGGCAGACTCAATCTGCCCCAGCACCACATCGCGTCCCTGCTTGCTGGATATGTTCCTGGCAAACGCCATGGCGTTTGCCTCTGCAACGGACAAGGTGTTCTGCAACGGGCTTGCAGTGTAGGGAATCAATTCCACTGTGATTTCGTAGCTGATTGCCGTAGTAGGGTGTACTTCTACCGTGTCACATAGCGGCCTCCTTTCCTCTGCCGAACAGACTGCATACACCTGGTCAAGCAGATTGGCATTTGGCACCCCACTGTCTGTCAGTATGTGCAGAGTAACCGTGCCGGGGATGGGTGAGGTTACTGCTACATCCACAATGGATTGGTGAGTAGATTTGGCAAGGTAGATATAGGAACCGACCGGGCCAGCAACGGTGAAGGCTTCGGGGGCAAGGTAAATACGCTCGCGCAGACGTTCATCATCTTCTTCATCGTATCCGTTTGCCGTCACTGTCACGTTGGCAGCGGACAGGTCAACTTCGAATTCATCGACCAGATTGGCAATTTGTCCGGGTTGCCAGCCGTTACCCGTGTTTCCCTCCTCTTCTGCGGTGGCGATTGCCTCGACACCCAACTGTCCGACCGAAATGAGCGCATCGGTATCCGTTGCAAAGGTCACGGTGCCGCCGTTGTCTTCCACACGGGTACCCGCAGGGATTGGCAGGGGCACATCCAATGCAGATTCCAGCGAAAATCGCAGTGTTGTCGTTGCTTGTTGTGCTGGCAGACGGGAGACCCCGTAAAACTCGCCCAGATAGTCCAGCATGGGCGCACGAGCAAAACGCACAAGATTTTGCATTGCCGCATCCTGAATCCCTTCGCGCAGGAGCGTTTCACGGTAGGCGATAATATCTGTCCACAGACGTTCAATCTGCGCGGGATACAGTGTCTTTCCGGTCTTATCCTGGTACTGCGCGACAATGTCAGACACAATGGTCTGCGGATCGCGGTCAATGAAGTGCGGCAGCGGCAGATTGGGATTCACAGCGCAATCTCCGTTTCACGCAGTACACCATCCTTGAGCTTCCACTGCACACGCAGGGTGATGTGAGATTCATCAATCGTGGGGATGACTTTTACCAACTCGCACCGGGGTTCCCATTCCTGTATCGCATCAACGGACTCCCGCACGAGATACGGCACCACGCGATTGACCGGATGGTCAATGTATTGCCAGACGTTACTCCCAAAGGTTGGGCGCAACGGGTCACTCCCCTTTGGGGTGCGCAGGATGATGTGGATTGCCTGGTGAATGTCACTGATGTTTTCAACAACACCGTCCGCTCCTAATGCGGGTTGCCAGTGCAGGGATTGGATTTCGGCAAGCGTTGTCATGTGCATATCGTGACGGATGTGGTTGGGCTTGTCTTTTAATGTGCATTAAAATGTGCGAATAGATGTTTTGGGGGGAATTTCGATGGAGTACGAAGCACCATCATTTCAGAAGGATGCCTTTAATTGCCCACTATGTAACGCGTATGCACAAATGAGCTGGACGATACTTTCGGACAATCGCCGCGAAGTGTTCCGATTGTCGGAAATACACGTTGCACTCTGTTCTCGCTGCAAAGAAGATTCGTATTGGCTTCGGAAAATCACGCCGACGGCGGATGACGCGACTATTGAGGATAGGGTCATGTTGTATCCAACTACTTCATCGGTTCCTACGCCACATCCCGATCTTCTCGACGACTGCAAAATTAACTACGACGAAGCTCGTACCATTGCGGCTCTTTCGCCACGAGGAGCCGGAGCTTTATTGCGTTTGACTCTTGAAGATTTGCTCATTTCAGAAATTCCTGCCGGCAACAACATGAATGGCAGGATAAAAAAACTTGTAAAAGAAGGGCTACCAGAGCATTTACAGCAAGCCTTGGATTATGTGCGTGTCACAGGCACGGCATCAGTACATGCCGGTGATCTCAAGGAACTCAATTTGGACATAAGGGATACTCCAGAACGGGTCATGGTTATGTTCAAGCTCATTAACATGATTGTGGAAGAGGTGTTTGCCAAGCCAAAGCATATCAGCGAATTGTATTCATCCTTGCCTGAGGATGAACGCGCAAAAATTGCCAAACGTGACAATACATCTTGAATTGAGACGGGAGATCAATGGCTGTGATGGTTGGAATTGCCGCTGCCATCCATGATCGTGCCGGATGCGGTCACATTGCCACTGACCTGCACATTCCCCTCAATCGCTGCCGCTGTGCTGCCACCGCTGCCAGACATACCCCCCTTGTAAGTAAGTTTTCCGTTCACTGTCACATTCCCGGTGAATTCGGTATCTGGCGTGTCCACGGTTACTTTGGTACCCGATTTGACCAGAACATCCGCCCCCACTTCCACCACAACGTGCTGAATGCCGCCTGTTACCGTCAGCTTGTGCGCGGCACGGTCATACTCAAGGCTGGCGCCATCGGCGAATGACTTGTGCCACTTGTCCCTGCTGACGATGGGTACACTGTCTGCGTCAGAAAACACAGCCCCCAGTACCAATCCGTCTTCGCCATTGGCATCCAGCAACACCGCTATATGCTCGCCGATGTCCGGCAGCCAGTAGTCCTTGTCCTGCTTCGTCTTGCGGGTCAGTACAGGGAGCCAGTCTGTGCGCATGTTGTCCACATCTGGCAATCGCACCCGTACCTGTGCAGTTGCTTCATCCACGGCAGATACCGTGCCGAATTTCAGTGTGGGCGCTGACTCATCGAAAGTTTCGCTCATTTCTTTTTTCCTTTGGGCGGCGGTAGAGGAACGCGCTTGAGTTCCAGCGTCATCGTGTAGCCGCCATTTCGTGTGTGCGTGTGCCGGACGCGAATGACCAAGTATTTACCGGCCAATTTCCCGAAATCTTCCTTCAGCGCAATGACCGTACCAGCCGATACGGATTCATCTCCTTCCAGGCGTATCTCACCGCCAGTGCGATCCAGTTGCCGCCGTTCCATCTCTGCCCGTGCCTGCACCTCCGCTGATGCCTTTGTAGGCGCTCGGCGCGTGATTTTGACAGTATCGGCGCTGGTTGCTTTGCCGGACTTGTCGGTCTGATTGGCGGAGACGGTTGCCGTCACCCGTTTTTTTCTACGGCGATTGTGGTAGCGTGTGGTGACCGCTTTGGGTACGTCTGCTACCTTGTCGCGCAAATGCCACCCGGACAAGTCAGACTTGCCATAGTTTTTGATAGCGTTCCCGCCGTACAGGTCAGCAGTTTTCCAGAAAACCATCCTCTTGTTGTTTTCGACTATCTTGAAGGCATAGCCGTACTGGGCGGACAGGCGGTGCAAGAAGGACAGGTCACTTTCCTGATACTGCGTTGCGCGGTCTATCGGGACACGCTCGAACTTGCCTACCAACTGCATCCGGTTGCGTTTGGCAATTCGCTTCGCAATGGCTTCCAGCGTTGTCTTTTCGTAGGCTCTGCCCTGGCGTGTGCGGACTGACCTTTGCACACCTGCGGCCAAGGCGCGAATGCGCACGGTGTCCGGAGGGCCGGATGGTTCGATTTCATCAATGTCGAAACTGCCCGCGGGCGCAAGCGGCTTGTGCCGATAACCGTATCTGTACGACAGTGATGCGCCTTTTCCCGGGTACCATTCCTTTATCCAGCGGTTATCTGCATCATCCAGCGTCACATCCAGACTGTCCGCCTCGCCTTCCATGCGATCTTCGTATGATATGGATGCCACAAAGGGGGCAATGTCTGCCGTGATGCTTTTACCGTTGTATGAGAGTTCAAAGGCAGGTTCCGGCACTGTACCCAGCACACCGCCGAGCGACAGGCTGAAAGCCTGTGATATTGTGGCGGTCAGCGTTTCCACGGCGGCAATTCCTGTATTAGGGCAGCATCATCACGCTGGATGATGGGGATGCGCAAAACAACGCCGCTGGGAAGCACATCACAAAGAGGGATGTGCGTGTTGTTTTCCAGAATCAGTCCCATTTTGTTCACGTCGCGGTAATACTGCCAGGCAAGCCAGTCCCAGCGTTCTCCTTCTTTGGTGATGTGTGTCAGATACATATGCTCTCACAGCATCCGGGCGACCACTCTTGCTGTCATGCGCGACAGGGACGTGAGGACATTTTTGCCTGTACCATCAATGCTGTCGGCAGCCTTGGAAAGGGCATTCACCGTGGAGGTTAAATTGCCTGCATTCGCTCCACTCAGCCCACTGGCAACACTTGCCATACCCGACTGTGTGATTGACATCCCGTTGGTCGCTTTCTGAATGTCGCTGGCAACACTGGCAATGGACTGATTCTTCAGCAATTGATCCTTGACCGTACCCAGCATGGGCAAGATGTCTGTCACGTTTTTACGCAGGGACATGATGCGTGTCAGGGCAGCAAGCGGATCACGTAGGGAGAGTGACCGGATAACCCGTATGGTGGAAGTGATGCTGGAGACGCCGCGCATCACACTGCGTCCGTTCAGGATTGAGTTTGTCATGCGTGTTGCCGGTGAATTACCCGCAGTTGCGGTAAAGGATGAGGCTTGTACGGGCGGTGTACCGCTTCCTGTGCCGCCCTCAACGGCAGGAGGCAGGGGCAATACAGCTTCACCCGTGAACTCTTTCAGCGTCATATTGGCTTCAACAGCAAGCAGGGTACCGTAGGTGTCGGTTTGTTTGCCAGTCGTTTTCAGGTCGGTCAAAACGAAGCGCCCCTTGTAGTCACCGTTTCCAAAGACAAGCGGCAACACGGCGTGGCTTTGGAGTACATCCAGGAGGCGAATCATTTCCAGTTCCGGTTCGCAATACTGGTTGTGAAACACCAGGGCAATCTGTACTTGGTCGAGCTTGTCTCCCGTGAATTGCAAGCGAGGCTTGCGACCAATTAACGCCTGCTCGGCATAGTCCGCCGCAAACTGCGTTTCCAGCCCATCAAAGTAAGTGATCAGGTCGAATTCAACATCGCCAAGCAGGGCAAACATCAGGCGTTTCTCCCGTAGGTGCGTCGATGGTTTTCTGCTTCGTAGCGGCGCATCAGGCTTTCAAATTCGGTAAAGGATATTTGCATGGCATTGTCGAGTTGCGCACGCATGGCAGCAGGGTCACCGCCTTGTACGGTAATCTGTGGCGCAAAGGTAACCACCGCGCCAGCGCCGGAAGGAGCACTGCTATTCGCGTTGGTAACTCCCGCGCGGGACAGAAAATTCGCATCCCATGCGTTGGCAGTAGCCAGTGCCAACCCAGTAGCGGCTTGTCCGGCAAGTCCGCTGGACTGCCGGATGCCAATGGCGGCTCCTTCGCCGATGTTTTGTCCGAATCCGATAAAAACACGGGAGGGTGACTGAATGCCCAGATGCTCACTGAAGGTATCCGCGATGATGGAACCGATTTCAAGAACTTTTTCTTTTAGGGCCTTGATGCCCGACGATATGCCATCAATCAGCCCGTCAATCAGGTTTTTACCAGCGTTTAACGCCCAGTCTATGATGGAGCCATCAAACCATGAGGTGAAGGTCTTGATATTATCCTTGAAGTCATTCCATATTTTTCTGAAGAATCCGGTAATCTTGTCCCAGTTGTTGTATATCAGCCATGCACCGAGGGCAATGGCGGCAACGCCAGCGAGTATCCATGTGACCGGACTTGCCATCGCCATCGCGCCAAACGCCATAAAGGCACGACCAGCCGCGAGTAGCCCGCTTGTCATACGGACAAACGAAAGCGCCTTGACTGCCAGGGCGAGGCGCGCCACGCCGGGAAGTAGTTGCGCACCTGTCCACGCATACCTTACAAAAGAAGCGGCAACCCCCAGAGAGAGAAACCCTGCGGCCAATGCTGCAATCAAACCAACCGTGGTGCCTATCCACTTGAACAGGGTGGGGTTGTCTTCGGCAGTTTCGACCAGCCAGGCCACACCGTCATTTATCAGATTGATCAGAGGGTGTAGTCCTTTTATGGCTGGACCCGTTGCCGCTGCGGCAAAGTTTTCAACGGAACCAGTCAAGGACTCCCATGTGTTTTTACTGCTCTTTGTTATTTTGTCAATCCGTTGCATGAGGCTGGCTTGATCCTTCATGCGTTGCTGTGCCTCCTCGTACCCGGCCATTCCTTTCTCTGCGATAATCATGGCAGGCCTGCCCGCTTCTGCACCAAACATAGCGTCAGCTACTTCCATAGCGGCCTTGTCGCCCATTTTTTCCTTGATTTGCTTCAGTTTTTCCAGTTCCTTGACCATGCTGTCAACACCTTTGAAATTGCCTTTCTTGTCAAAAAAGTCAAAGGTGATTTTCATGCTGTCCATGATTTCTTTGGCTTTGCCCTTCATTCCGCGCTTCGCCATTTCAATCGCGTCGGGTCCCTTTGCCAAGCGAGTCAGCATCTGGGCGAAGTTGGTGCCAAAACTGGAGCCTTCCAGCCCCACCTGCGCCCCCATCCCCTGAATCGCAAGAACCTTATTCATGTTTTCCTCGCCCGTCATCCCAAGAATATTGAGCATGGGGGCAGAGTAGGATGTCGCAGACATCAAATCTTCCGGCTTCATGCCGAAGGCGAACTTGGCGCGTTGCATGGCGTCCGCCATTTTAGGCAAGGCTTCGTCCGGCAAAGCAAATGCTTCCCGCATCTTCGCCGCTAGGGTACCCGCCGCTTCGGTCGGCATTTTCAGGACAACAGCAAGGTAAGAAGCCGCTTTCAATCCACCGTTCAGAACGGCTTCTGTTTTCATTCCCTGATTCATGAGTGCCGTGGCTGTCTGGATAAAATCAGCGGTGGTGCCTGGCAGGAGATTACCTAATTCGATTGCCTGCTTTCTCAGTGCTTCATAGCTTTTGCCGACCTCTCCATTTTTGTCCATCATGGCAACTTGCAAGTCAGTTGCCGCTTCATCCTGACGCACGAAGGCGCTGACTGGCGTGCCAACCATTTTGCCAATACCCCAAACAGCGGCGACAGAACTTGCTCTGGATGCCAAGTCTGCTTTATTGCTGGTGTGTTGGGCACTCAAAGTTTCAATGCGAATTTTGCGCTGCCCCAGTTTTGAAATCTCCCGATCCAGTTTCTCAACCTGGGTAGCGTATTTCTGGACTGCATTACCTCCCCATATCCATTCCCGCTCCATGCTGGAGAGAGCGGCCCGCTGTTGACCCTTCAATTTGTCAATCTTTTCTCCTATACTGGCGATACGGGTGTTGACACTGCCCATTGCGCCCAGTACTGCGCCTATTCCTGTAGCGGTAAAAACAAGTCCAAGAGAAAGTGAACTGCTAGCCATGAGTCATTCCGATAAAGGATTCAGTCATCTTGATGAGGGAGCAGCGCGAAGCTATGAGCTTGCCATCAAGGAGGACAAGCAACGGCGGTTTATGGCCCGCTACGAGCGGGCAAGGGAAGATGCTCAGCGGCTGACTTGGGCATGGCATTGGTTGTTTGCTTCCCTGATAGTATTTATCTGGCTTTGTATTGATAACCTGGCTTTCGTGCGCACAGGCAATGACATAGCTGTCGCACTCATTTGCCTGTCCTGTGGACTTTTAGCCGGTCTCATCTCGCGTCTCCTTGTCATGCCGCTGTACCCCTTTCCGTATGCCTGGCTGATCAGGCGGATTGATGCCCGGTTTGGCTACGTTGACTTGGAAGATTTTGGGATATGGGTATTCTTTGTTGGCATAGTCCTCATCGTGTGTGGACTCGCCTTCAGGTAATCCCTCTTTGCGTTACCTGCTCAACGCCCTGTTCTGCGCCTCGATCTGTTCCACGGCCACCTTGCACCATTCTTGAAAGTCGTCCAGTTCCAGTTCGTCAATTTCCGATGGCTGAAACCGGAACCACCGCGCCAGCAACCCCTTCATCTGCCACAGCGTCTTTTCGTCCGGGACGAATAAATAACCCCTGAAACGCCATCTGGACTTCGGCAAGGTCTGCCAAGTCCAGTTCCTCCATGTCTTCAAGGGTCAGCCTTTCCTGCGTCAGGATGGACATCAGTGCCAGCTCACGCCGTGCAGGGTCGTTCGGCTCCATTCTTTGCGCACGGGCAACATCCTTCGCCTTACCTCGCCGGAAGCTGATCTGCCTGACTTCTCCTGTGGGTGTTTTCAAGGGATATTCCAGCGTCACTACTGTATGAATCGCATTCTCTTTATTCATTTCGTTCTCCTCACTGTGAGGGGGATACTGCAATCCGTGTCCCCTTGTCACTGCACTATGCACACGATCTCTGCTTTAACTGCCGATATTGATGCGGAAGGTATCCAATACATCCACACCGTTTACCCGGAAGATATTCGCCATGTAGTCCAGTTCCAGCACTTCCTTGCCGTCAATCACCTGTTTGACATAGGTCGCGGAAAAAGCGGACGAAAACTCGGCATTCTCGTGCTGCTTGAAAGTCCCCAGCGGGTTCTTCTTGAACTGGATGGTCAGCAGGGTCACCAGCGCGTTTTCTGCCGTGCGTCCTTCGGCACCGTAGCTTTCCACATTGGCGCGCACTTGCAGGGACACGCTCTTGAATGGATTGCCAATCATTTCCGCCACCTCGGGATAAAAGGCGTTCCACTTGATTTCGCCTTCCAGTTTGTCCATTCCCGCAGGCAGTTCAATCTTGCCAACCATGCCCAATGCCTTGTGTTCCGTCATCACTGCTTGCACATCCGGCAGTTTCACTTCTTCTGCCCTGCCTAAAAGCGCATTGCCATCAATGTAAATGCTGGCGTTCGTAATGCGGTTGACTGCAATTTTTCCGGTGGCCATTACTTGCCTCCTTTCAGCGTAACGAGGTATTCCGATGTAATCTCGGTCTCATAAGTGAGCCGCTCCAGCGGTGGCGGTGGCGTGTATTTGTAGCTGATCAGCATGTGTCCGTTTGCCAATTCCGTTTCCTCGTTTCTGCCGGGATCAAACCATGCCTTGAATCCGATCAGCGCACCGTCACCTATCAGTTTGCGCCCATACCCGTTCACCGACTCCAGCAAGGCATCAATCAATGCCTGGTTGATGGGCCTGTCCATGAATTGCAGACTGAAGTAGCGGATAGACTCATTGATCATGTCGCCGGTGCGCCGGACATTCTCGAAGTTCTTCATGTGCGTCACTGTCGGCCATGCGGCTGTCCGGTTGCCCCACAGACGCAAGCCTGTGCCGTAAGAATTGAATACCGTCGTAATGCCCTGTTCATTCAGGAGATTCACTTCTGACTGCGGGTCATCAATCATGGCAGTCAACTGGCGCTCAACCCCGACAATGCCCAAAATCTCCTGATTCGAACTGCTCCACCAAAAACCCTTCTCCAGATCAACCTTGGCGCGCAGACCCGCAGCGCGGGCAGAAAGCGGTTCCAGCCTTTCTGCATCGGTCTCTGTGTCATACACCTTCACATGCGGATAGCACAGGCGCACTCGTTCGCTGGACGTGTTGAAATTGATGGTGCCATTCGGCCCCCGTCCGGCGAGTGCCTGGGCAAAGGTGGTGCCAATGGGTGCATCAAGATAAGTAATAGCGCCGATTTTGTCTGCCAGCGCAATCAGCTCGACGGATACCGAATTGAGCGTGCCAAACACGGGCGCAATCAGAATCTTGGCAAAGAATCCGAAGTCGTTATAGGTATCTTGTAATACCTTCAGACCCGTACGGTTTCCAGCAGCATTGACAGCGCCAATGATATCCGCAGGCGTCACCAGACTGGGATCAGCGAAGTCGTATGCTGCCTTTGTTGTATTACCGCTGATGGCGCCCGTTTTGATTTTGGTGATTTTGCCCGACAGGGTGTCCACCGTGTAATCTGTTCCTTCAGTATAAGTGGTACTCCCTGCGTCGTTCGTGATCACCAAACTGTCAATTGCGCCATGTGCCAGTCGTGCAATGCCGTTACTGGCGTTGAATGTTATCGTCTCGTTGGTGATGCTGGTGCAATGCACTGCGGGATCCAATACGTTGATAACAATCACGGTACCTGCGCCATGATCATAAATGGCGTCCAGCGCCTGGGGAATGGTGAATCCGGAAAGTGGCGTACCAAATTGCGCCGCATCCTTTTCTGACAGGCAGAGAATACTTTCATTGACCGCACCGATGGGGGCAGTGCCAACCAGACCGATGACGGCAGACTTAACGGTTTGTACCGGGCGTGGGCCGTTTTCGATTTCAACGGTTTCCACTCCGTGCAAATAGTTTGCAGGCATCACTTACCCCCTTTCTCGCTTTTGGATGTGGTTTCCGGCTTGGAGGTGACCTCCGGCGTAGCAGGGGTCGGTATTTCCTGCAAATATCCCAATGCCGTCAGGGTTTTAACGTACTCGTGCGTGTCCGGCAGCGTTACTTCCTTGCCTGCATGCAAAATAATCTCTTGCTCCTTGCCGTTGACCAGCAGGGTGACGCCGCTGGTCGGGCCTGTGTAGATAAATCGCTTCATGTTCTCCTCTCTGATAAATCCTTCGTTAATCCGGTTCTTCTTCCGCTGTGCCAATCGTTGCCAGGCACGGCTCATTGTTTTCTTGTGGCACGTATTCCACCTGAACGGTCTCGGTCGAGAAGTCCACGGCAAACTGCCAGATGCCCGCATCCTCATCCAGAAAGTTTTCTTCAACCGCACGCAGCTTCCTGCAACTCGGAGGGCAGAAGCCGACCAGTGCCAGGCGCACCTGGTCAAGGATGGCGATTGCGCCATCCGCGCCGTTCAACTGGCGCAATACGACCGTGACGGAAAGGCGTACCGTACGAGGCTGCACGACGAAGCCCGTATCCAGCGTGGTGGCAAACTGGCTTCCCAAGTAGCTGACCAGCAGCGCGCCCACAGGATGGTTCAGGCGATACTCCACCGGTTTGTCTGGGAAAAGCGTTACCGCCAGTCCGGGCAGTCTCTCCTGAAGGCGCGAAATGATTGCCTCAACAATGCCGATGGTTACCATCAGTATTTCTCCAGCAATGCGTTATCAAAAACTCTGGGCTTGGTACGCACTTTCATCTCGCCGGGTTCCGGTGTCGCTTCCCCCGTAGCAGGCACACCAATGCTCAACTTGCCGTCCCGAATGGATTCCATGATTTTGAGTGCAGATTTTTCCGTGCGTACCACGGCATCCGGCAATTCGTTGCCTTCAGGGCGGCGGGCGTACAGCCAGTGACGAGCGAGGTGCACCGTCGCGTTCCTGACAACAGTGGGTACTGATTCAAGCGGTAGGGTGTAGCGCCCGCGCAGATGCGCGTCCACCAGTTCTTCTGCCTGCTGCACTGCTTGTTCAACCACCGCTTCGTTGATCGCAACGGCAAGCGGATCGTCACTGGAGAGTTGAATCAGTGTGCGTTCCGGTATGGCAAGCAACAGGTCGGCAAGGGTGCAGTAGCGCATGTCACGTTCGTCAGATACCGCGGATAATCCGAATAACATCTCCCGCCGCTGATGAGGCGTCCAGCGCGATGCCGTTGCTGACGCCGTCATCAAGCACAACCGCCCGCCCACCGGCGCCAGTCTCCACTTCGGCGCCAATAGCAATGGCGCCTCCCGCTTCCACCAGCATGATGCCGTGGGTATTGACTGTTGCCTGCTCTCCCGCGCTGGCCGTGGTGTCGCTTACTCCCAATGCCTTGGCACCGGCGGCGCAGAGCGCACCGTCGAAGCCCACAAAGCAAAACACACCCAATTCCACTGCCGCCAATATGCTGGTGCGCAAAATAACCTGTTGTGTTTTCATACTCCCTCCGATCAGGCGTTTGTGTTAAAAATCAGGTACCCCGCTTCGGCACCCAGCAGGTAGGGTTTGAAGATGTCTGTACTGCGGATGACTTCAATCTTGCCGTCTTCCACGCGCGTATCTACTACGGGGTTGTTACGCTTGCGGAGGGTGTATCCGAAGGAAGGTTCATACGGGGTGCGCTGACTGCTTTCGCGTTTGCCCGGCACATAAGCCAGCACGATGTTGTCGCTCCACACGTCTGAAAAAACACCCTTATCGCTGGAGAAAACTGCACGTCCCACGCCAATATGAGGAATCTCGAAGATTTCCCGCAGAAGGTCGGTCGTTACAATGCCTTTCATGGCGTACTTGATGCGGTCCAGCAGCTTCTCGTGCTGCTTCAGAACAGAATAAACAGATGCGCCCATGATCAGGGTGTTGGGGTAGCGCCCTATCTTGCTCCGAATGGCTTCTTTTCCAGTTTCGATAACGCCAATGGGGTTGGACGCAGCGTTGTTAAAGCAAGCGTTGCCCGACAGGACAATCTTGTTTTCTGCCGGGTAGCTTGCTTGCGCCTGAACGAGGTCTGCCACCATTTTTTCACGGCGGAGCTGAATGCCTTCGGTCGCAACAAAAGTTGCGTGTGCCTGGAGATTGAATGCCGCTTCGGCATCTTCCCGATAGTCAATCGGGTATTCCAGGTCGTGTTCGTCCAGCGCGATGTCCACACTGCTCAAACCTTCCGGGTTGATGCGATTGGAATTGGCGCGCAAGGCACGCTCGGTGTTGTACAGCTTGAAGGCTTCTTTGCCGAACTTCGGGATTTTGCCGCCTTCTTTTTCGACTTCCACAATCGGCATAATGAGGTCAGCAACGTATTCCGCATTGCTGTAGCCCAGGGCCAATTGGGAAAGTACCGGGTCAACGACCCTCAGATTGGATAAACGTCCCACGGTGATTCCTCCTTATGATTTAATGACATGCGCTGCGGCAGTGCGGTAATCCACTCCGGCATCCTTCATGTACTGGCGTATCTGCCTGTCCAGGGAAAGGCGTTCCTGATCCACGTTTTCGCCATAGTGAAGAGTGTCGTTGTCCAGCGTATCTGTCTGCGCCGCCTTCGCCTTCGTAGCGGTCTCGCCGAAGTCAACCACCTTCGGCAAATCCGCCAGAAACAATTTGAAGGCTTCGCAAACAGGCTGCGCGCTCTCGCCTTCACCGAATTGCACGGTCAGGTCGCTCTCTGCGAAGTCCATGACAGCCACCACCAGTGCCTGATGTTTCGGGAGCAGTTTTCCCTCCGCAATCAATTCTTCCGCGAAGGAGACATTTTTTTCGTGCTGTTGGTGTGCAATGGCGGCTTTTTCACGCGCTGCGGCGTCTGCCAATTGCTGGTGCAGCGTGGTGTTTTCTGTGGACAGTCGCTGGTTTTCAGCCTCCAGCGCAGCTTTTTCTTTTGGTGTCACATGGCTCTCCTCTTTGAGTTGGATTTCTGCGGTGGTAGCGACCGCAGGCGCGTGGCCCGGTTCAGCGAACGCCGTTGCTGATGCCTCACGGGCGTGAACAGCGGAACGCATGGATTCAATTTCCCAATCAGGAACGACCTTGTCAGCGACTTCCTGCCCGAATTGGGCAAGCAGCCAATCGCGAACGCGCCGCCACAGGCTCGCCTGGACTTCTGCTTCCCAATCGGCGAACTCGACAATGCCTTCTTCCGTTTCGTTGAAACTCACCTCGCGTAAGCCCTTTACCGAAGGCGGCAATGCGCCGAGGAATCCGACATGGCGCAAGTAGTACACGCCGGGGACAGGGTTGTTGGGTGAATCAGGCAAGTAGAAGCTGGCGCTGATTTTTTTGTATCGCCCTTGTCCAACCAGTTCGGCAAAGGCAGGATCAACTTGGTGCGGTTCTGCCTCCAGTCCATTTCCTGTTGCCGCGAGCGACTTTACCCAGCCAAACGCGGGGGCGTCGTGCCTGGGATGTCCGATGACAATGGGCGCTTCGTGCTTGGTCGGGTCGTAAGCACGGGCCGTTGCAAGCAGGTCGGGTTCGGAAAACGCCAGCACTTCACCAGACATGGCAGTCTGGCAACCAGTGCGAAAGATGTGCAGGGTGGGAGACGTGTTGTTCATGCACCCATGATGGATGCGCGGATAGGCGGAAGTCTTTTAATCTTGTTTAAAGTTTTGGGCGGGGCATGCAAATGCCCTTTGAAGAGCCTTTGAATGCCCTGTAAAGGGTATTTGAAAAATTGGAGATGGCACTGGCGCACGAAAATCCCCGCCAAGCGGGCGAAATCGTTTTGTAAAACGGGTGTTTTGAGGAGTTCGAGGGAAGATGCCAGCGCGATATAAAAATCGCTTGTAGCGCCTCTAAACGCCGGTTACTTTTTTGAGGTGGTGGAGTGTGGTTTCCATGATTGCCTCGGATGTTTCTCTCTGCAAGCGACCATCCGCAGTCACGGGCAGGAAAGGACGAGCGGGGATGTTGGAACCCGGATGGTTCACCGAGCGGGCGAACTTGCCACCGAATGCCAGCACTTTCTTTCGCTTCGGTTTGATGGGATGCGCCCTAGTTTTGCCGCCGAACTGGTGGATACGGGCATAGACCTTGTTGGTGCCGATGATTGCCTGGGTATCGCTATAGCGGGTGGTGATGGAGGCGGCGAGCTGACCGGAATCCTGCAGGATGACACCGCCTTTCCGGCGTTCGGAAGGGTTCTTCAGTGCCTTCCAGCGGGGGCGCCCCTGGCTTGCAAAGTTGCGCTCGGTTTTTGCCTCCAGCGTCTGCGCAATCGCCCGCATGACAGGGCGCATGTCGCGCAAGCGGCGCTGCAAGCCATGAATTGCCCTCTTGAGGGCGGTGTCGTTGAGGCGGATATTGATTAGTTCGTTCATTGCTTATCGCTGGCGTTTTGAAGGAATTCTATTTCCTGCTGTAGCAATGGCAATAATCGTTGGACTGCTGCTTCTGTTTCGTAATGTGATTTTTTCAGTTGCGTTGCATAATCAATAAGAGATTCTTGCGAACCTTTCAAATAACTCCCGTACGATGGCGAAGGAAGTTCAGCGGTTGCCTGTGCGTGGGCGGCGATAATCTGCTCTCTATACACTATTGCTACTTTTTCATACTCTGCCAGAATGCGGTTATTGCCTTGGTATGTGTCCAGCAAACTTTTTGCCAAAGTGTAAGCGGAAATTACCGCCTCTTGAACACTCCTGTTTGCCATACTGGAAATGACGGATATATTTCGACTGTAAACCGTGAAGTAATCTTGGGTTAGCGTGGATTGCATGAAGAATGGCTCGCCATCCGGTAGTTGGGTAATGTGTTTGCCTGCCCCCCGCATGTAGGATTCCCATAGCGTCACCGCTTCGGTGTGGATTGCACTGAGAACGCGTTGCAGTGCATCTCTTTCCTGCTTTTCTTGAGCCGTTTGTTGGAGTTTGTGCGCTTGTTGGGTTGCCTCCAAGACCTTTCCACCCCCAATTTTTGCACCCCATAACGCCCCGGCAATAGTGCCCCCGATGCTAATAAGGCAAACCACAATTTCTTTAATGATGGCAATGTTTTCAACAATGGTAGTAGTGAGAGAAGCATCCATTATGTTTTCTTTCAAATGCGCAAAGTGCTATCTTGAACTTCCCGCCGTAACTCCCCCTTCGCCAGCCCCGCCAAATCCCCACTGTACCGCGACAGCTCCGGCTGCCACGCCATGCCCGGATTGTAACTCCATCCCACATCCGGCGATACAACAACGGGTTCCCTTGTGATGGGGTTGGTAGTGCGGTAGGTTGCCACTTCCTTTAGTTCTCCTGTCTTTTGTGAAACCAGCCTGGTTGTTTTACCCAGCTTGCCCGCCGATGTCTCTATTTTGATGCCAAGGCGCCCCACTTCGTGAGCAGACAGCGTTGTCACTCGGCAGCGACACCGCCAGCCGTTGGGCGGGTAATACGACAGCCAGAAAGGATCGTCATGCCGGAATACCTGTCCGTTCAAAGCGCGGTGAGTGGGACGGGTGCGGCTGTCCATAATGGCAACATACTGCCAGTACGGGCGGTCATCCGCGTTTTCCATCTGCCGTGCATACCGCCCCGCCATGTATGCCGTCTGCGTATTGGTGCGGTAAATGGTTTCCAGCCTCCAGGGACTGCCCAGTTGTACAGGTGCGATTTCTCCCGTATGGGGGTCGGTCATTTTGGTTCTCCCCCACCATCCCTTGCGCTTTAGCACATCAGTCAGTGTGCCTTCAAACCATTGCGCTGTCCTGCCTTCTTCCAGTGTTTTCTGCGCTGCCTCACGAATGTCCTGCAAAATATCCAGACGGGTGACTTTGGCGACAGTAAACGCTCTGGCATGGGCCTCCTGCCAGACTTCTTCCCAATCCCAACTTATGACATAGCCCTTGCCCCGCAGATATGCTATCGCTTCCCTTGGCGGGAGCGTCATGCAATATGCCAGGTCAACATTCTCACGCATGGAGCCGTCCCCACACATCCGCAACAAACAGGATGCGGGCAAGCCTTTCCTGCAAAAGGCTTGCATCCATCTCCGGGTACAATTCGGCAAGCACACCCATCAAGTCAGTGGGTAACATCCCTTCCCTGACCCGCTCCAGCAACGGGGCCAACATGGCTTGCGCTTCACGATTCATTTCATCCGCTGATAAGGCATCCAGTGCGGTATCAATAGCGAGCTGGTCTGTAAAGTCAGCATTGCCTGCATCTTCAGCAAAGTCGGCGGAAGGCGATGTTCCTTCCGCCAAATCGCCATCCTGAAAGCCATACGCCCGCCGGAAATAATCGTTCGTGAACCGCGCACCCGCCTTGACCAGTTTCTCATCACGCTCCGCCTGTATGGTGTCCACGTCTTCCTGCTGCCACATGGCAAACTCCGGTCGTGGGCCGCTTCCAAAGTTCATCTCGCATATCCATCGGATAAGCTCGTTAAACGTGGCGCAGACAAGCGCAACATCGCCATCCCGAATGTCTTCCGTCACCCGCAGTCCCGCTGTGGCAGATGCCCGGTTGGCATCAGATTCCGTTGTCTGGTTCTGACCCAGCAGAGCAATGGATACTTCTGAGCGACAGAAGTACAACATACGCTCATAGACTTCCGCACTGCCGGTCTTGCCCGCCGCTTCCTTGATTTCCACGCTGGAATCATCCGGTATGGCGGCAACAGCGTCCTGCACCATCTGTTCCAGCAAGTCCAGAAAGCGATTGGTTTCCGTATCCGGTGTGCCTCTCGGATGTTTGCCGATGATCCAGGGCGCTCCATACTTTTCTGTGAACTGCACCCAGAATCGCAAACCACCCCGTTTGAATGTGGTTGGCCAAAACACCATCGAAAGGTCAGGGAACCCGTAAGGGTTGTCATAAGTCGCATCCTGCCGGGCTACCAGAAACTTGCGCTCCGGCAGTTCTTCCCCCCGGACACTGTTTTCCCGCGAGCGAAAACGCAGGTGGTTGTCCTCATCGTAAACAAACCATTGCGGCGGCTTGCCAACAATGGCAGTGGGTACCAGGTACTGCCCGACTTTTTCCCACATCACTTCCAGCGGCTGGTACCCATACAGAACCGCATCCAGCATCTCCGTCAGTATCTCTTGGACAGGCAAGTCATCAAAGATGGCGGCGATGTCCTTTGTGAGGTTGTCTGCGGACTTTTCTTTTCCGATACGCCACTTCAATGCCCTGACGGCCGCTTTCCTTCTGCGGATGCATCCGCCCACATGCGCATCTGCTCTCAAATCACGATAAACCTTGATGTCTTTTCCCAAGGACTTCAACACCGGATCGGGATTGGGCAGGTACATGCCCAGCGCCGCAAAGTCCGTACTGCGCTGCCGGGTCACAATCTGTTCTGACAGGCGTTTGGGCGATTCGCCAAAGCGGACGAATTCAGAAGGACTGACCCATATTCCCTTTTTGCTCACAACAGATACCCCTCTGTTAGTCTGGCAGAGGCGCGGCGATGCCGCGATTTTACGCTCACCGGCCCCTTGTTCAGTTCACGACTGGCGAAGTACGCCAAGGCAAGGGCGACAGCCGCATCACCGTGCCGCTTTCCCTTGTCTTCTCCCGTTGTGCGCGACTCCGGGATACGCGGCACCCCTTTGATAACCTGCACACTGCGCAAGTCTGCCAGCACGTCAGCATCTTTAGGTAAATCCACCAGATTGCCATCCTCCAGTGCGGCTTTGACGGGCGGCATATGTTCCCGATACCATGATTCGGAGAGCATGACTTGCTGGATACGGCTGGCACCATAGCGTTGCATGGCGACTTCGGCAAGATACTGCCCATTGCCTCGTGCATCGAATGCCCCGCCCATGAAACGCGGCAGGCGATCCAGCAGGTAAAAAGCAATCTGTTCCTGCTGCCGAAAGGGAACATTTCGCAGTTCTACGACGAAAGGCACACGGCGCACCAGATTCTGTTGCTGGACGAGTGGCACATGTACCGACAGGTCTCCACTTCGCCCGAAGTCTTCACCGATGAAAGACATGGCTTCCGGCGGCAGGGATTGCAGGTGTGGCGCAAGACTGGATTCCAGCCAGTCACGGCATTCAGTGAAGCGGATGTGGTCTGGCAGAATCTCAAAGCCAGGTTTGCATTCCCAGCGCAGAACGGGCGTCTTGTCCGACATGCGGGATTCAATGAGTGCGCGGGAGAGCCATGCGCCACCGCTGTTTTTGGGGATACAATCCAGTTCCTCGGCGGCATCTTCTCCATACAGCGCCCGGATTTCCGATTCCCAGCTTGCCTCGCCCTCTGCCGTCCATGTCACACACTGACGCAGGCAGATACGCTGGTACAAGCCTTCTTTGAGGGCGTCTGTAAAGGTAATGCGCGTGAGGGAGTAGGGTTTTTCTCCGGCACGGATACTATTCACCAATTCGTTGAAGGCATTATCTACGCCGTTGTGCGTGGAAATAACATGCACCTGTCCGCCCCACATCAGAAGTGCCAGCGCCGCTTTCAGGAGTTCGCCCAACTGGTCGTGGAAAGCCGCTTCATCAATGATGACACGCCCCTGTTTGCCGCGCAGGTTGGACGGGCGGGAAGAAAGGGCCGTCACCCGAAAGCCGGAAGCAAAGCGAATGACAAATGCCAGAACGGCTTTCTCAATGCTGTTGTCCGTAAAGATTTCCTGGGTTTCTTCAATTTCTCCGGCGGCCAAACTGAAGTGCGCTGACCAGTCTGCACAATCCCGGATAAACTCTTGCGCCATGTCCTTGTTGTACCCCACGTACCAGATATCCATGCCATTCGTGCTGGCGGCGAGCAGTGACGAATCCGCCGCTTCTGCCCAGGTGATGCCGATGCGGCGGGATTTTTCAATGACCTTGACGGGAGACATATTCGCACACCAGCGTTGCTGGTAAGGCAGGAGCGCCGCAGGGCTACGGGTCAGGGCATCCTGGCTCATACGACAATGCCCAGAATGTGGCGGCGGATGGTATCTGCCACTTTATCCGACAAGCCGCCTGTCTTGACGACTTTCGCGACAGCGGCGGCGGCGGCCTCCGCTCTGGCCTGCACTTCCTGCCGGAATTTCTTCTGGTTCACACTGGCGCGCGCCAGCGTGGCAATGTTCTTGGCTGCTTTGGAAAGGAGCGCAATGCGCTCCTGTGGGTCAATATCTTCCGCTGCGGCCTCTTGCAGGTTGACGATGGATTCAAACAACTCTGTCTGTACCAACGCAATGACCGCTTCGGATCGGGCATCCTGATCGTCCGCTGCGCCCTCTGTCAGCAGACGTGCCGCTTCAGTGCTGGCTTTTATCGCGGCAAAGCGCTTTTCTATCTTTTGTCCATAGCGGTGAATGGCGGACTTGCTGATGGTGTAGCCTTTCTCGCGCAGAATGGTCTCCAGCAACTGATACCCGGTAAAGTTCTCTTCGATGAGTGCTTTATCTAGCCAGTCACGCACCGCTTTGGGTAGCTGTGTCACACTATCTCGGCGCGCCATATTGCTACCCCCAGTATTTTTTGGGGCGGGCAATGCCGGGATCGCAGTCAATGGTGTATTCGGCAATGTCCACACCGTATCGTGTCAGACTGCTCCACCAGCGACCAGACGGCTCTTTGCGCAACGTCACCAGCTTGCGATCCTCAAGGTAATCCAGTTCTTTACGCACTTCAATGGGCGTGGTGTCCGGGTAGATGGATTGCATGGTCATTTGCACCACGTCTTCCACCACGTCTTCCGGGCGGGCGTTGTACAGCGCCAGTATCAAATACCAGCGCATACTCTCTCGGCGGATTTTTATCGGGTCTATTTTCATTCCGGTTTTCTCAACTGAAGGTTTTCTATCTTGAGTGCGACAGCGTCCAGCTTGGCTTCTATCACTGTCTGGTTACGAATGTAGTCCGCTCGCAGGACATAGTGCAGCGGCAATTCTCCCTTGAGCGTCAGCAATTGTCTTTCCAGTTCCTGTCGCTGACGCATTTCTTCCTGGTCGTGTTTGAGCAGCTTCTCAAACTGGGTGTTCCAGACTTCTGTCGCCTGCTTCTTTGACAGTTCCATTGCTTCAAAGCGGGCATCCAGGCGCTTGTCTATCTGGGTAAGCAATACCTTGCACGCGCCTCCCACGAATGCAAAAAAGGAGAGCAGGAGGGAGGCCAACTGCCAAAGAGAGACTTCGACCATCATGATTCGTTTCCTCCCGATTTGTCGGACACGGGCTCCAGCCAGTCAAGCAGTCCATTTACCTGGCTCTCAAGTCCCCTGCATCGTTCGCCGTAGTCGCCGATATGGGCGAGGATGTCAGCCTGGGTGACGCCGGATTCGCGTAACCCGCCATCAGTGGCTGCGGCGGCAGGGGGCGCTCTGCCAGTCCCGCGGGAATCGGCGGGCGTTGATACGCCGGGCAGACCGATGGCGGCGTTGTAGTGGCGCACGAAGCCAGCAGTAAAGACAGTGCGAGGAATCCGCACAGGAGCCGTATCCGGCGCAGTCTGGTAACTCGTAGTGACATGATGGATTTTCCTTTGCAGGGTTTGACGTTCCTTGGCAAATTGCTGCTTTGCAAGCAGCAGTGCGTGTTCAGCCGTGTTCCCGCGCTCAACCAGTGCGGAATAGTCCGCAAAGGCTTTAATGGTGGCTTTGCCGAGTTCTTCTGCGTGAACGCGCTTGAGGTCGGCTACTTCCATCTCACCCAGGCTACGCCCGTAGTCGTAGCCAAGCCAACCCACGAGGAAGAGCAGGGTTAAAACTCCGATAGACGAACCCAGAATGATGCGAATGACAGTGTCTTTGCTCATGCCTCTTCTCCCATGCACTTGCGGTAGGTTTCCTGCCTGCGTCTCACAATACCCAAGCAGTTGTTGGCAGGGTCGCGGCAAGAAAGGAGCCGCCCCGTTTCACGGTCTCGGCGTTTGTCGAATGTCAGGATAGTTTGGCAAGCCCCCGCATAGTCGCTTGCTCTCAGCTTTGCGGGGATGGACGAACGACAGACAGCGCTAACTCCCGCGTTATAGGCTAAATCCACAAAGGCATCGAACTCATGCTGGGCGAGCGCGACATCGCCCAGGCATTTTTTTATGCCGGATGCGTGTTCGTCAACGCTTTTATGGAGCCGGGCGAGCGCTCGTTCCGGGGTGGTTCTTTGTCCGGGCTTAACGCCCTTGGTCTCGCCATACCCGATGGTAAGAACTCCGCCAGAATCACGATAGGTGGCACTGCGATAGGTTTCGTACCCGGCAATACCGACAAACCCCGCGGCAGAGACAGACAGCGCAACAACAATTGTGCGAACAGGTTTCATGTCGCCAGTGTGGCGGCATGAGACAGAAGTGTCTTTTAATGGAGTTTAAAGAATACTGAACAATGCACGGACATGGCAACATTCAGCGCTCCTATGCGTAGGCTTCTCCTATTCGTTATCATCTCTCAACCAAGGTGGTAACAACAGTTTGACCAGACGCTTCTCACGTTGCTGCGCATTCCAAGTATTGAATTCTTCAGCCATACCGTCCAGCATGTCCAGAATGGAGGCGTCCTGCTGATCCAAGCGCTGCCACGCCTCAATAATCTCCGGAGCATTTTGCCCGAAATCTGCTTTTAGCCCATCTTCAATCACAGCCTCCAACGCATAGGTGATAGCTTGATGCCGCTTGGAATGATCCACGTAACCCAAAGAAACCCGTAGCATTCGTGCCTGTACTATCAGTACGGGCCATAAAATTTCTACTCCATACCGTATGCCCAATTCAGGGGAGTGCTCCGGGGCTGAGAGAATTTCTCGCTTTCCCTCATAGGCCTTTCGTGCGTCATAGGCAAGAGCAAGAAACGAATCTTTGTCTTGCAGAAAGGGGGCGCGTTTTTCAACATCGAACAAGATGTCGCGCAACAACCACAGGGTTGAATAGTCGCCAATCAGTAACAATCCGGCATGTTCATCAAGCAGTTGATATGAAAACATATTGGTTCTCCATAATTGTTAGGTTTTACTTAATTCCCCCTCATTTCTCGGTAGGTGGTGATGCGATCAAACGATCCCAATACATGCAGGTGTCACGGAAACACCTACTCGTCACTATCCCGATCAGGCTCAACAGAAAACACGATGGTACCGTCAGGAAGCTCATGTTTGGGAGTAGCGGGCAATAGCGCCATCAGCATTTGAGCAAATTGTTCTGGAGTGACGCTAATTCCTGAGGACATGACTACCTTGAACGCTTGTTCAGCAGCAGTCCGCACGTGCTGAACCAATGTTATTGGTGGCGCGCTATCATCACGTTTTGTTGTTTTTCGTGCTTCAGCAATTCGTTTTGCTTCTTTGAGGTCGTCTTCAAAATTTCGGGCAAGAGCCACCGCAATTTCCCACTGGCTTGGAGTGTTATGGCTCCTTACTCCAGTAATGATGTACTGCACATCCGCAACATGAGCGATTGCCCCGAGATAGTCTGTATCAGGCTTTCTTCTGTCTGCTTCATAGTTTGCTTGCCCTTGTTGCGATATTCCTCCTAACGCTCCGAAGTAGTGTTGAGTAGACCCCAATTTTTCGCGTTCAATACGCAACCGTTCGCCAAGAGTAGTCATAAAATTATTTCAAAATGTGTTGACCGGAGTTTTTTCGCCGCGTATTATTTCGATACGTTGTTAATGAATGCAAATCAAAACGATTTGAGAGGGTTTGAGTATGACAGGCGAAGGATATAAGTACAAGCCAGGAACAGGTTGCAGACTCCTAACAGGTCAGGAAGCAAAACGCAAATTACACAAAGAGCATCGAACGGTGAAGGAGTGGGCGGCATCCAACGGTTACAACTATCACTTAGTTTCTGGGGTTATCAGAGGAATTGTGAAGTGTACATATGGAAAAAGTCACGAAATCGCTGTGGCACTTGGGATGAAATTACCTGATTGATCACAGAAAAGGAGGAATCATGAAACAGCCAGACATTTTCCCTGAAACCCTGCTGGTAGAGGCACGTGATCGGCAGACATTCACCACATCGCTGAAGGTAGCGGAGTACTTCGGCAAGAGACACGATACCGTACTGCGAACCATTGCAAAACTGGATTGTTCGGATGACTACCGTCTCCGCAATTTTGCGGAGACGGTACGGTACAGAAAAAACCCCAGCAGGGGCAAACCAATCCCAACGCCCGTGTATGAAATGACCCGTGACGGGTTCGCATTTCTTGCGATGGGATTCACGGGCAAAGAAGCTGCCCGCTGGAAGGAGGAATTCCTGAACGCCTTCAACCAGATGGAAGCGCAACTACATGCTCGCACGGAGCGAGAAGCAGGTGCTTTGTACCACCTGCGCCCGCACTGGAAAACCATCGGCGAGGGTACCCGCCAAGGCTTGTCCCGTATCGCCATCTGTGGGCTAACCGGACATCGTTCGCCCAACACTATCACCGCCAACCGCCGCCGGATGCGTACTGTCGGCTTGCACTAAAAGGAACCCATCATGAAAAAACCCATAAAGATAGATTTATCGCCACTTCCAGACGATGAAAGCCCTGGGACAGCTACCAGCGGTACCTTGGCAGGCGATAACAACCGAGAAGACCTCCCGAGCGCAAAACTTTCGCCATCTCTGAAAGGGCTTCTTGAGCGAAAGCGCCGTGCCGTCAAATTGGAGCAGGTACGTCAGGAATTTTCACGAAAAGGAATGACATTCATAGAGTGGTCAGAAAAGCATCACTTCAAGTACACCGATGTTATTGCGGTCATCAATGGCAAAACCATAGGGCGTAGAGGGAAAGCGCACCATATCGCCATCGCTCTGGGGTTAAAGGAGGGGACACCAGAATGAAAAAGCCAGACTACACCAACGACAGCCAACAGCGCATTCTCAAAACCCTGTTGATTCTCTTCGGACACGAGATTGATGGACTACCGCCCGGTCAGATTGCCAGGCTGGTTGGCGCCACTGCCAGCAATGCCACGCGTGACCTTTTTAATCTGGAAAAAGCAGGCATGGCAGAACGTCTGTCGCACAACGACAACTACAGGATTTCGCCTCTAATTGCTCAAAAAGCCATGTCTGTTCTGGTTGCGCTGGACAGAGCGGAACAAAAAATCACCGAAACCCGCCAGCGCTTTACCCGCACATAGGAGAGACATTATGGCCAGAAAACCCAGACCCATGCCGGAACCGGTAGATGCCAATATTGACGAAGCGGTGTTTGGACGCACTACACAAAGCCTGAACGAATTGTCTCTCATGAATGCGCAAGCATCAGAGAACGCCCAAGCTATCGCCAAAGAACTGGGCTATGAAGGTTCTCTGTCTGTTGGCGCACTGGAAGACGAAATCCGCTTTTACCAGAGGCGCACCGTTGAGGCTGTTCTGGAACTGGGCAAGCGCCTGTTGATTTTGAAGGAGTTGACCCCGCATGGGGAGTTTACCGAGCGAGTTGCAGGCTTGGGAATAAATCAGAATCTTGCCAGAAAA
>JAISAG010000170.1 GCA_031266815.1 Burkholderiaceae bacterium
CTGGCGCGGCTACAGCAAACCCGCCCCCTCAGGTACAGGCAATGCCCGCCAAACATAACTCCCGGAAGCGGACATTTTAACCTTGCCCAAATACCGGACATTTTAACTTTGCCTTGACATATTTTTGTACTGCACCAATATATTTGTCTTCTGCCGGTACACATTGCACTGATAATGTTTTTTGAGGAATTCGCAGGGTGGTTGTAACCCGAGGGCGTAATGAGGGTGTTCGGTATTGAACCAGACGAGGCAATCCAGCCGTTTGTCGTTAAAGGCGTTTATATCCGTAAAGAGCAGGTCTTCATGGTATGCCGCAAACGCTTCTTGGATGGTGCCGTTGAAGCGTTCCGCATGCGCATTCATTTTCGGCGGGCTAAGTCAGCCAGCACCTGACCCGGTCTTTGGCGAGGTGTTCATCAAATGCCGCCCTAAACGCGCTGTCATTGTCCGACAGGACGGGGGGCAGTAATTTTCGGTATCGGGCGGGGAGCGCTAATCTCTCACGCAATCCACAAAATACTCCGGCTTGCCGTTAACTTCCCGCGAAACGAACCCGTGGACATCGGTTTCAAATCCAGGGAAAGTTTCGTTGAACGCACGGGTGCATTTTAAGTAATCCACAATCGTCCTGTTGAAGCGTTCCCCTGGGATAAGGAGCGGAATACCGGGTGGGTAGGGCGTCAGCAAAATGGCGGTGACGCGCCCTTCCAGTTCGTCTATGGGAACACGGTCAATCTCCCGGTGCGCCATCTTCGCAAACGCGTCCGAGGGTCTCATGGCGGGAATCATGTCTGACAAGTACATGTCAGTCGTTAATCTGGCGACGTCGTATTCACGATAAAAATCATGGATGTTCTGGCAGAGGTCTCTCAGTCCCAAGTGTTCGTAGCGTGGTGATTTTGCCGTGAATTCAGGCAGAATCCGCCAAAGAGGCTGGTTTTTATCGTAGTCGTCCTTGAACTGTTGCAGTGCCGTCACAAGTGTGTTCCAGCGTCCCTTGGTAATGCCGATGGTGAACATGATGAAAAAGGAGTACAAGCCGCACTTTTCGATGATGACGCCATGCTCCGCCAGATACATTTTTACGATACTGGCGGGGATGCCGGTTTCCCTGAAATCGCCGCTGAGAGAAAGTCCGGGTGTGATGATAGTCGCCTTGATGGGGTCCAGCATATTGAAGTTAGGCGCGACATCGCCAAAACCGTGCCAGGTGTCGTCCGCGCGAATCAGCCAGTCTTCCCGTTTCCCGATATCATCCTCGGCAAACCGTTGTGGTCCCCACACCTCGAACCACCAATCCTGCCCCCATTCCTGCGCAACCTTTTGCATGGCACGCCGAAAATCCAGCGCCTCCAGGATGGATTCCTCGACAAGCGCCGTCCCGCCGGGCGGCTCCATCATGGAAGCGGCAACATCACACGAAGCGATGATGGCATACTGCGGCGAAGTTGAGGTGTGCATGAGGAAGGCTTCGTTAAAAAGCTCCTTGTCCAGTTTGACACTTTCCGATTCCTGCACCAGTATCTGGGATGCTTGGGAAAGCCCTGCGAGCAGCTTGTGCGTGGACTGCGTTGAAAATACCATGGACTCCCTGGCGCGGGTAGAATTCTTCCCGATGGCGTGCATATCCTTGTAAAAATCGTGGAAAGTGGCGTGCGGCAGCCATGCCTCGTCAAAATGCAGGGATTCGATCTCTCCGTCCAGCATGGTCTTGATGGTTTCCACGTTATACAAAATGCCGTCATAGGTAGATTGCGTCAGGGTCAGCAGACGGGGTTTCCTGTTGCCGGTGCCGTGCGCGAACGGGTTTGCCTGGATTTTTTTTCGGATATTGTCGGGATGGAATTCTTCCTTGGGGATTGGGCCGATGATGCCGTAGTGATTGCGCGTTGGCATCAGAAAAACAGGTATGGCGCCTGTCATGACGATGGCGTGCAGGACGGACTTGTGACAGTTGCGGTCCACCACCACCACATCGCCGTTGGCGATGGTGGAATGCCAGACAATCTTGTTGGATGTTGAAGTACCGTTTGTCACGAAGTAACAGTGATCCGCATTGAAAATACGGGCGGCATTGCGTTCGCTCTGGGCGACAGGCCCGGTGTGGTCAAGTAACTGCCCCAGTTCTTCCACGGCGTTGCACACATCGGCGCGGAGCATGTTTTCACCGAAAAACTGGTGAAACATTTGCCCGATGGGCGACTTCAGAAAGGCGACACCGCCGGAGTGTCCGGGGCAGTGCCACGAATAGGAACCGTCTTGCGCATAGTGCATTAATGCGCGGAAAAATGGCGGGGCGAGTCCGTCAAGGTAGGTGCGCGCTTCGCGAATAATGTGCCTTGCCACGAAATCGGGAGTGTCCTCAAACATATGGATAAACCCGTGCAACTCCCTTAGCAAGTCGTTCGGGATATGGCGCGAGGTGCGCGTTTCGCCGTAGAGATAGATGGGGATTTCCGCATTCTTGTAGCGGATTTCCTCCACGAAGGAGCGAAGTGGTTGCAATGCCGCGTGGATTTCTACGTCGGAACCGCTGCCGAACTCTTCGTCATCAATGGAAAGAATGAAGGTGGATGCCCGCGACTGTTGCTGGGCGAATTGCGACAGATCGCCGAAGCTGGTTACCCCGAGAACTTCCATCCCCTCTTTCTCAATCGCGCTGGCAAGCGCACGTATGCCGAGTCCTGACGTATTTTCCGAGCGATAATCCTCGTCAATGATCACGATGGGGAAGCGAAATTTCATGATGTCTCCAATGGGTGTTGGGGGTATCTGCGCAGGGATAGTGGAGAACACTTGCCCGGGTCGGGCGCACGTTTTGCCAGGGGAATGCTAGCAGGTATTCGGCAGAAAGCAAGACTTTTTATCCGGGCGCGCCAAGGAAGCGGATCGGTTCGGAGACAGCTACTCGCCCAGCTTGTGGGTGATGGCGTAATGCATCAGCTCCGAGTTGTTTTTCATACCCATCTTTGACAGGATACGCGAGCGATATTCGCTGACCGTTTTTACCGATAGCGCCAGTTCTGCCGCGATATCCGTCACCGATTTGCCCGACGCAATCAGCAGCAGCGTCTGGAATTCGCGATCAGAGAGCGTTTCATGTGGCGCCCTTTGCGTATCCTCGGTAATGTGGGCAGCCAGTATTTGGGCGAGCTCCGTGCTGATGTACTTGCGCCCGGCAGAAACTTCGCGGATGGCCTTGACCAGCTCCGTTGATGCGCTTTGCTTGTTAAGATATCCCACCGCTCCTGCCTTCATTGAACGGACAGCGTACTGGTCCTCCCGGTGCATGGTCAGAATGAGCACTGCCAGTTGGGGCACCTCCCGGTGTATCTGCTTGAGGACGTCAATGCCGTTTCTGTCGGGCATGGTAATGTCCAGCAACATAACCTTGCCGTTTCCCTCCCGTGCCAGGCGAATGGCTTCCAGTCCATTTTCTCCTTCCCCCGCCACGACAATATCGTCGGTATCCGCCAGTATTCGCTTCAATCCTTCGCGGACGATGGCGTGGTCATCAATTATCAGTACGGGGATGGGTTTTTTGCGCATGGATTTCTCACGGGAGAGATGCGTTAGTGCGCCGACATCCGCCGTTTCCCCGACAGACTGGTCTCCGTGTCAAAAAACATATCGGTTAGGGGAATGATGACCACAATCGTATTTTCCTCATGGCGCTCCAGGTCGAATGACAACTTGCCGCCCAGAGAGCGGGCGCGCTCCATCATGCCGCGAATGCCGAAAGATTGCGGTTTTCGGACATCCTCTTCGGTAATTCCCTTGCCGTTGTCGCTGATCCGCAGCTGGACATGGGTTTTGTCTGCAGAGATGCGGATGGAAACCCGTGTTGCGCCCGCGTGTTTGGCGATATTGGTCAGCGCTTCCTGCGCGATGCGAAACAGTGCCGTCGAGTATTCTGTTTGCAACTGGATTTCGGGGGCATCCGAAACAAAGGAACAGGCAATGCCGGACTGTCGGGCAAACTCGTTGGCTTGCCATTCCAGTGCGTCCACAATGCCAAAATCCAGGATGCCCGGGCGCATGTTACTGGCAATACGGTGGGTTGCTTCAATGGTACGGTCAACAAGCTGGTCAACATATTTTGATTTTTCCGTCAGGTCGGGGCGGCTTTGCGGAAGATGCTTGATAAGCAGGGCAAGCGTCATTTTGATAGCCGTCAGATTGCCGCCGAGATCATCATGTATTTCCCGCGACAACTGCTCTCTCTCCTGCTCCTTTACCTCCTCGATATGCGCCGACAATTCTGCCAGCCGCGCGCGTGACACCTTGATTTCCTCCTCCTGGTCCTTGTTTCGGGTGATATTGGTCATAATGCCATCCCAGCGGATGGTATTGTTTTTCAAGGGGTGCGGCGTTGCCTGCAGATTGATCCATTCGATTCTTTTGGTGGGCTCGACCCAGATGCGCCCTTCCCAGTGCCAGCTTGACATGCTGATGATAGAGTGGGTCATGGACTCAATGTAAGAGTCCTGATCCTGCGGAATAATCAGGTTGAAAAAAAGGGAAGGGTCCGACTGGAGAACCTGTGGTTTGATGCCGAGCAGGTTTTCACAGCCGCTGCTCAGATAAGGGAAAAGCAGTTTCCCGTTTGACCTTTGCAGCAAGGTGTAGACAAGCCAGGTGGTACGGTGATCCACTCTTGCTGTCGAGGGTGTCAGTGGCGATTCCTCGGGCAGAATATCCGCGTCTCCATCCGGTTTCCCGATACACAGAATGCAAGGGGTATCGCCAACGTGGCAGACATGCACACCAAGGAGGGTGGGATATTTTTCGCCATCCTGCCGTTGCAGCCGAAGCGAAAGCGTCATACTGTCCTTGTCGCGCCGTGCTGTTCGGGCGAACGCATGCAATTTGCGCGCGACCGTGACCGGCGAGGTGGTGAGCGCCGGAAAAGCCGTGCCGAGCAGCGTTTCCCTCTCCCGGCAGAGTCGCGCGCAGGCGGAATGACCAACATGCACGATGCGTAAGTCACGCGCATCAATCAGATACACTTCGTCGGACGAAGTATGTACGGGGTCGGGCAATCGCGCCATCAAACTCATCTCTTTTCCGGCAAGAAAGTGCGTTTCCTGGTACCTCCGGCATACCGTTCT
>JAISAG010000027.1 GCA_031266815.1 Burkholderiaceae bacterium
ACCTTCAGCTATCCCGAGGCGCAGGTCCCGGCGCTTGTCAACGTTTCCTTCCGTATTCAGCGCGGGGAGCGTGTCGGCATTATCGGTCGGATTGGCTCGGGGAAGTCCACGCTTGAAAAACTGGTTCTGGGACTTTATGAACCCTCTGAAGGCTCCGTGTGGGTTGATGGCGTTGACCTGCAACAGATAGACCCTGCGGACTTGCGCCGCAACATTGGTTACGTTCCGCAGGACGTGATGCTCTTTTTTGGTTCCGTCAAGGAGAATATCGTCATGGGCGCGCCGTACGTGGACGACTCCATGATTTTGCGTGCGGCGGACATTGCGGGTGTTTCCGAGTTCGTCAACCGTCATCCCCAGGGCTTCGATATGCAGGTGGGGGAGCGGGGACAAGCGCTGTCTGGCGGGCAGCGCCAGTCTGTGGCAAACGCACGCGCCCTCTTGCTGAACGCACCCGTCCTGATTCTGGATGAGCCGAGCAATTCACTGGACAATCGTTCCGAAGAAAACCTCAAGTCCCGCCTGGCCCCACATCTGGAAGGACGTACCCTTTTACTGGTGACGCACAGGGCTTCCCTGCTGACGCTCGTTAATCGGCTTATTGTGATGGATGGCGGACAGGTCATTGCGGACGGGCCCAAGGAACAAGTGATGCAAGCGCTCTCCGGAGGGAAGTTGCATGTCGCAAAGAACTGAGGAGCGACTAAACAAACAGTTGCCCAGCCCCGCGGCACCAGGCACATCACCCCTGCCGCCTGTGCAGGCGCCGATGTTTGCTCCGCCTTCTTCGGGTGGTGCGCTGGTGCCCGTTAAAAAGCGGCTGCCGGAACGCTTCAAGGAGTGGTTGCTGCCAGCGCTGGACCGAAGCAAGCAACCCCCGCCCGAAGATGTCCAGTTCATGCCAGCTAAAGTCGCGGCTTTCTTTTTGTCACCGCCGCGCGCCAATTTCCTGATCGTGCGCTACACACTGGTGCTGGTCGTGCTGGCAGTCGTCTGGGCCTGCTTTTCCACACTGGATGAAATTACCAATGCGGAAGGCAAAGTCATTCCCTCCAGTCACGTCCAGGTCATCCAGAACCTGGAAGGCGGCATTGTCTCCAAGATTCACGTCAAAGTGGGCGAAGTCGTCAAAAGGAACCAGATTATCCTGCAACTGGACGAAACCCGTTTTGCCTCGTCAGCAGGAGAAACAAAAGCAAAGAACGATGCGTTGCAGGCAAAGATAGCGCGTCTGGTTGCGGAATCCAATGGTGCGGACGCCATTGATTTTCCGTCAGAACTCCAGCGCGACAATCCTGCGGCGGTTGCAGACGAACTGGCGCTGTTCGGAACCCGCAAGTACGAACTGGCGGCGACCATCAAAGTGCTTCAGGAACAAGTTTCGCAGCGCAACCAGGAACTGGTTGAAAAGCGTTCCAACCTGGCACACTTAACGAGCACGTACCAGATAGCGAACAAGGAACTGCAAATGTCCATCCCCCTGCAAAAGCAGGGCGTGGTATCCGAAGTGGAAATACTGCGACTGCAAAGAGACATCACGCGCATTCGCAGTGAAATGGATGGGACGCGTCTGGCAATACCACGCCTGCAATCCCAGTCTGCGGAAGCCAGCCAGAAGCTGACCGGTGCGGTTGCCAAGTTTCGTTCGGACGCCTCCGGGGAGTTGGCACGCGCCCGGGCGGAACTGGCGGGTAGTGCGGCAACGGGACTGGCAGCGGAAGACCGTCTGGCGCGCACCACGATACGCTCTCCTGTAGATGGGGTTATCAAGACACTGAAGATCAACACGGTTGGGGGCGTTATCCAGCCGGGAGTTGAAGTAATGGAAATTGTTCCGATAGAAGACAATCTGCTGATTGAAGCCAAGGTACGTCCGAGCGATGTAGGGTTTTTACGTCCGGGTCAGACGGCGATGGTGAAAGTGACGGCGTATGATTTTTCTGTTTACGGGGGATTGGACGCGACGGTAGAGAACATCACGGCGGACTCGATTACGAACGAGAAGGGAGAGAGTTTTTATCTGGTGCAGGTTCGTACGACGAAGAATCATTTGGGAACGGAAGACAAGCCGCTGGCGATTATTCCTGGGATGATGTCGAATGTGAGCATCAAGACGGGCCAGAAGTCGTTGATGTCATACCTGCTCAAACCCATCCTGAAAACCAAGAACAGTGCCCTGACCGAGCGGTAGGCGAGGGGAGGGCGCGGGTGCTTTTCCGTTCGAATGCCGGGTTGCCTACCCGGCATCGGGGTCGGAGAGGGGCGTTGTCAGATATCGTTCACCGGAATCCGGGCAAATGACGACAATCCGTTTCCCCGCGCTTTCCTGACGTCCCGCTAGTTGCAGCGCCGCCCACACTGCCGCGCCAGCGGAAATGCCGCAAAGAATCCCTTCCTTTTTGGCCATTTTTTGCGCTGTCAGCAGGGCGTTGTTATCGTTGACACCGATTATCTCGTCAATAATTTTTCGGTTGAGTATGGGAGGAACAAAGCCTGCGCCGATCCCCTGTATCCTGTGCGGACCGGGTCTGCCGCCCGACAGGACGGCGGAAGACTCCGGCTCGACTGCCACCACGTGCAGGGATGGATTGCGTTGCTTCAGTACCTCTGCCACTCCTGTGATGGTGCCGCCCGTCCCGACGCCCGCGACCACCGCATCCACTTTCCCTGCCGTGTCCGCCCAGATTTCCTCCGCTGTCGTTTCGCGGTGAACCTGCGGGTTGGCGGGATTTTCAAATTGCAGCGGCATATAGCTGCCGGCAATTTCGCGCAGCAATTCCCTTGCCTTCTTGACGGCGCCCTGCATTCCCTCTGGACCGGGCGTCAGCACCAGCTCCGCTCCCAGCATCTGCACCAGCTTGCGCCGCTCAATAGACATCGTTTCCGGCATGGTAAGGATGAGGCGATAGCCTTTTGCCGCACAGGCAAAGGCGAGCCCAATTCCTGTATTGCCCGATGTGGGCTCAATGACAGTCATGCCGGGTTTTAACTTGCCCTCTTTTTCCGCGGCGTTAAGCATGGCAGCACCGATACGGCATTTCACGCTGTTTAGGGGATTGAACGATTCGACCTTGGCAAGCACTTCCGCACCGGACGAGGCAGACAGGTGGCGTAGCCGGACCAGTGGCGTATGTCCAATGGCCTGGGTAATATCGCTGTAAATGCGACCACGGAAGGAAGATGTCAACGAATTCGGGTGGCTTTGTTCGGGCACGTTATATGTTCCTGTCTGTTTGGCAAGCTTAAATGACGCAATCCGCCGTACCACTGGTATCAAACTGGTACATCATGGCGATGCGTTCTCTCATGTACTGCGCTTCCGGGCTGGTGCGCCGTCGCGGACGCGGAAAATCAACCGGTACAACATTGCGTATTGTCCCCGGTTGCGGGGAAAAAACGATGATTTCATCGGAAAGATAAATCGCCTCGCCGATATCGTGGGTAACCATGACAATCGTCTTGCGGGTATTGGCCCACACCTCTAGCAAATCGTCCTGCAAACGTTCGCGGGTATGCGTGTCCACTGCGGCGAAAGGCTCGTCCATCAGGATGATTTTCGGCTCGACCGACAATGCCCGCGCCAGCGCGAGTCGCTGGCGCATTCCTCCCGACATCTGGGAAGGGAATTTGTCAGCCGACCCGCTTAACCCGACCTGCGCCAGATAGTGTCGCGCCAGTTCGTCACGTTCCCGTCGCGGCACCTTTCGCATTTCCAGCGAAAACAGGATATTCTCGTGCGCGGTCATCCAGGGAAAAACCGCGTAATCCTGAAATATCATGGCGATATCGTGCTTGGGAGAGTCCCGAAACAACTGGTTGGCGATGGGTGAGACAAAACGGTATTTTCGGCGGTACTCCTCCATCTCGTCCCGTGTGGCGGGCAGGGGCTCCAGCACCTGCTGTCCGTCAATACAGACGGTCCCCTCCGTGGGCGCCTGCAAGCCTGCCAGAATCTCCAGAAAAGTGGATTTGCCACAGCCGCTGGGTCCGACCAGCGAAACAAATTGTCCATCCCCAATTTGCACGGAAGCCGAAAGCACTGCGGTCAGTCCCTCCGCTGTGCCGTCCTCCTTCACGAGAGAAAAAAATTTGCTGATTTTTCTGGCCTCGATCATATCTGTTTTTCTACCTTCCACACGGCCAGCTTCAGTTCGACGTACTTCATTACCTCAATCAGGAACCAGCCGACGAACCCCAGTATCACCATGCAGACGACCATCCGATCCAGCAAGAAGAATTCCTTTGCCTCCTGCAAAATGTAGCCTATCCCTGTATTGCCGCCGTACATCTCCGCAATGACCAGCATCACCAGTCCCATGGCGATACCGATTTTGATACCCATGATGATGGACCCCATGGCGTGCCAGATATAAACCTTCCGGATCAGTGTCAGTTCGCTGGCGCCGAATACGCGGGCAGATGCCACATAACGCGGGTCGGTATCCTTTACCCCTTGGTATGTATTAAAGAGGACGGGATAAAACGCACCCAGGAAAATCAGGAAAGTCTGCATCGGCAAACCAATACCCAGCAGCACCATCGCCATGGGAACCCACGCCGGCGGCGGAATGGGGGCGAGAATCTGGAACAGCGGGAGCGAATGCCGACGGATAAACATGTTCCAGCCCATCAGAATGCCAATCGGGGCGGCAACCGCCAGAGCGATCAGCATGCCCAGCGCAAAGCGTCCCATGCTGTGCAGGAAATGCGTACCCAGATCGTGGTTCATCAACATATCCCACGCCGTAAGCGTCACAACGGAAGGAGGGGGGACCAGTTTGGATGAGACCAGTCCCAGGCGCGGCAAACCCTCCCACAGCACCAGGAGAGGGAGAACCGTCGTCGCAAATTCGACAGAAACAATACTGCCTGCCGCATTGCGAAGAAATATCTTGAACTCGCGCCAGAAGCGATGTCCAAAACGCAAATGAGATCTGCCTGCAACAACTGCCATATGGATACCCCTGGAAAACAGATCGAACCTTACACCGGATATACCGGCTCACTCTCACACGACGTCCCGTGCCGACACACAACAAGGGGAAACGGGACAGAACCCTTTCCCCTTGTTGTACCGGGAGCATGCCGTTATTGACGCACTCCCGCGTTACGCACTTTGCTTACTTGCCCCAGGTAATCCCCTTGAATTCAGGAGCAAAAACATCTGTACCCGAATTCTTCTTGATAACCTTCTGGGCAACCAGATCGTCGGCAAACTGGCTGAGTCCCTGCTCGTCAATCAACGTGCGGAACTTCAACCGGTCATTCCCGTGGAGGATGGCGTCTCTGGGCGCGCCCGTGTACTTGACGGCAATATCCACGATACGGTTTGCTTTCGGATCCTTCAGAATGATGGCATTACTTTCCTCAATCGCCTGGATGAATCGCTTGAGCGCTTCGGGATTGGCTTTCAGGTAACCCTTTGTCGCCTGGATGGTTCGGCAGGGAATGTTCTTTGAAATATCCGGCAATATCACCTTGAATCCCTTCAACTCCGCGATGCTGACGTGCGGTTCCTCCAGAATGGCGGCATCCACCCTGCCAGCTTCCAGCGCGGCGATGGCCGGTCCGCCGGGCAGTTTTTCAAGCGTGAACGATACCCCTATCTTGCGTGCGGCGCTCGTAATGGAAATGACAGCACAGCATGTGGGCGACAGACCCGCAACGCGCTTGCCCTTCAGGTCGGACAGAGTCTTGATGGGTGAGTTTTTGGGGACGAGCAGCACGGATGTGCAGGGCTTTTTCACCTGGGAAATAATCTGAAAAGGAGCCCCGTTGGCGATGGCAGCAATAGCGACGGTCGGGCACGCCCAAAACACGTCAGCCTTGCCGGAAACGACCGAATCCCGCTGCGCTGCCGGATCCTTAACATTGATAATTTCTACATCCACGCCATACTTTTTGAAAATCCCCAACTCCTTTGCAACATACAAATTCAAATGGTGCGTGGATTTGGCATCGGCAACAACAATCTTGTTCTGCTTTGCGCGTTCCTGTGCACTCTGGTCGGCTGCCTGCACCCCGGTTATACCCAGGATGAACGCTAACGGCAGTAGATAACGACAAAATCTCATTTCTCCTCCTCGATGAATGACAATCGGGTGTTTACCCCAAAAATGCCTCGTACGTGAAACGGCTGCACGCCTGTGACAGGATAAGTATTCCTACTTATCATTAGAGAAATATATGATATCAAAAATCAAAAGTCAAGAGGGATGCAACAAAAATTCAACCCGACGCAGATACTTGTTGTGTTGATGTCGGTGCCATGCAGAGTTAGGCAAGGTATTGTTTGCGTTTTTAATCGCCTCTCCTTTTATGGGATGCATTGGGAATTGAAATAATCCCTTATCCGACTGGTTTTTGTGTTTTTCTTCGCTCATCAATCGGCGTGCCGCATCGGCATGTGGAAGCGTTCGCCGCTTGCTGGCATAAAGCGGTAGAATGATTTGGATGGCGCTTATGAAGCACCTGCACGCGGAGGTTTTGGCGTATGGCAGTCCGGCACAATTTTTCCCTGATATCGGCGTTTGTTTTCCTTGTCTGCTCGCTGGTGGTTGCGACTGCCGCGGCAGGACAGACTTCGCTTGAAACCGGAACACGCTTTGAAAAACTGCTTGTCGAGAAGAAAGCGCGTCGCCTGACCGCATACGCCAACGGCAAACCTGTGCGGGTTTATCGTGTCTCCCTCGGCTCGACGCCCGTCGGTCCCAAGCGCGTACAAGGCGACAAGAAAACCCCGGAAGGAACCTATGTTGTGGACGGCAAAAATCCCGGCAGCCGCTTTCACAAAAATCTCGGCGTCTCCTATCCCAACGCCCAGGACAAAAAACGCGCCGCCACCCTTGGCAGAAGCCCGGGCGGAGATATCAAGATACATGGTCTTGGCCCGGAGTTTCGGCACTTGGGCAAAAACCAGTGGCAATACGACTGGACCCTCGGTTGCATTGCGGTGACAGACGAAGAAATGGACGAACTTTACGCGCACACCAACGTAGGCACGGTCATTGAAATTGTGCCCTGACAGAAGGGCAGGGGAAATTACTCCCCGGCGGGCGACAAAAACGGGGGCCGGGCGCCCGAAGGGAAGCTGAAACGGTTACCGACAACCGCCGCATCCCGAAACTGCGTACCGTAAACGACCCGCTTGCCTTGGTTCTGCCCGGGCCCGAAAGGAAATCAGGAAGCGGCTTCGATACGAAACGGTTTGATATCCGAAAGCACGGACTCCATGGATTCTCGCATAACCTCCATTTCGTAGTGCGCTTGCAAATTCATCCAACTTTGCGCGTCCACGCCGAAAAAAGTCGCGAGTCGCAAGGCAGTATCGGGCGAAATACCGCGCAAACCATGAACGATCTCATTTATTCGGCGCGGCGGAACCTTAATCGCTTTGGCAAGCGCATACTGGCTGATGCCGGGCGGTTTGAGCCATTCCTCAAGCAATACCTCTCCGGGATGAGACAAAGGAACTTCACGTGGCATAACGGACCTCCATCAGTGGTAGTCAACAATTGCAACATCGAGCGCGTGTCCGTCCCGAAAGCGAAAACACACGCGCCATTGTTCGAGGGAGGGGAGTTGAATAACTACTCGAAGCAAGCTCTAATAGTCGCTTTCTGTTTTCTTGTTTTGCAGAATGCCGCAAAAAATACCGTAAACGCTGTTTGTCACGCATAGAGGCGCGTTTCGTCCTCTGAGGGAATTTTAGGACGCGACGTGTGCGGTGTCAACATGACTGCACCCGCGCCATTGAAGCGTAGGCGTTATTTGGCGCTTTCAGCCACCGGTACACTTTTGCTGATGAAGGCATCAATTTCACTTGCAAGCCAGCCTGTACACTTGCTCCCACCAATGGGGAACGATTTCGGAAATTCGCCTTTTCTGCAAAGACGCCAGATGGTTGACTTCGACAGCCCCGTCCGCTCCTGCACCTGTTTTATCCTCAGTATCTGCATCTGTTTGCTCATATCCGCCTCCCTCACACCCTTCTGGAATCACCCCCGCGCACGCGGGGAACACAGACTTATTGTGTACCCTGTCCGCACTATCACAGAATCACCCCCGCGCACGCGGGGAACACATTCACACCAGATTAATTCCGTGTCTTTGCAGTGTGGAAAGCCGCCAGCCTTGTATTTTTCGCGATATGTGTACGTCTGGTACAGGGAGCCGGTTAGTCTTGCGCCACCGCCTTATCGTCTCGGAGCACACTTGCATATTCTGCATGAGTTCCTTGCGGAAAATGACTCTGTCGTTTTTCATGCGTCGTCCTTTCATATTTCTTTCGTGCTGGCACGGACAAGATGCGCCATAATGCGGTTTGCCGATTTCAGGTGGTGCAACAGCAGCGCTCTTGTGTTTTCGGCATCGGTTTCAGAGGGTTCCATGACTTGCGGAATATCTGCCTGGCGCTCTGACAGTCCTTCGATGTAATACGCACGTGTGGAGTTTGCCGTACGCGTCACGCGCACATCCGCGCAGTCTGCAAGGAGGCTAAGCACACGACTGTAGTGGATGGCGAAAATCTGTGAGAGCTCCTGGTATGTAATACCCGGGTTCCTTCTGATTGCATCTATCAGTTTTTTTTTCGGTGCCATATCGTCTCTCATCCGATTTCGTTTCAGTGGTCGGCCTTGCGTGCCTGCCCACGGTCCTTTTCTCTGACTTTCCGCCACTGCGCTTGCAGTTCGGCGTACCGGCTTTCGCGAGATTGCTCGCCGGTAAAGGCGGGTTCCGTCACTATTGCCGGCGCATCGTGTGACCGGACCACGGGCGTGGGGTCTGCATGGAAATCACTGTTCATGACGAATGCCAGGATTGTCAACACGACCCCAAACCCGATAATTATTTTTGCCTCGGTCATTGGCACCTCCACGCCGGCATGATTTTGATTTTGCTAAAGTGCGGGTAATGCTTGCTTTCAACGCGCCCCCGCTGTTCCCTCGCTGAATCAATCTCTCCCCAGAGTCTCACCTTGTGGGCGAGTTCCCTGTCAGTCGTTTTGACTATCACGGCGTCTTTCCTCATATTGCGCCCCTTGTTCGGTTGTTGGTACCGAAACTCTACACGTGTAGATATAATATGTCAACTATTGTTGATATCGTT
>JAISAG010000052.1 GCA_031266815.1 Burkholderiaceae bacterium
TAGCACTCCGTGGTGAGAGGGGGAGCTACAACTCTTGAGGATACAGATAGCCATCCGCTTGTAGTGTAGCACTCCGTGGTGAGAGAGGGAGCTACAACTCGCTTCCGGGCGGCTCCTGAACCAGCAAGAGTGTAGCACTCCGTGGTGAGAGAGGGAGCTACAACAACGCCATAGGAGATGGTGTCGGTAGTGGGAGTGTAGCACTCCGTGGTGAGAGAGGGAGCTACAACAAAGTAATGATTGGTGGTCCGCCATTTCTGAGTGTAGCACTCCGTGGTGAGAGAGGGAGCTACAACTTACCTGTTCGTAGGAGCAGTCCTTTCCGAAGTGTAGCACTCCGTGGTGAGAGAGGGAGCTACAACCTTTTCAGCGCGGTTCATGCTTCACCTCGTAGTGTAGCACTCCGTGGTGAGAGAGGGAGCTACAACCCCAAACAGCAAGTGGCTGGCATTCTGTATAGTGTAGCACTCCGTGGTGAGAGAGGGAGCTACAACGATGCTCAAGACAAGCCCTGCCGGTATGGCAGTGTAGCACTCCGTGGTGAGAGAGGGAGCTACAACGTCGTTGCCAAACTCAACGGGCCTGTCACCAGTGTAGCACTCCGTGGTGAGAGAGGGAGCCATAACTGCGCTGTTTATGCCCGACAACCCCGAGTCGGTTTTTCGACACACAGGAAGGATTCGAATCCGTCGCGTTGCGTTTTGAAATCCCGCTACCGCCACGACCATTCGGGCAGAAACATGCTTGCCAGCGCCGAGAGAGACGGGCGGGCAGGTTCGGTACACCCAACTGGCGAGTTCATCCCTGGCCTTTTCACGAAAACCCGCTTTCCCCCGTGGTAGAATCCCCCTGCGCAGGACAGGGGGCCATCGAATGGCCTGTTTCGGCGTGGTTGCGGGTATTCCGGGGATAGCCATTTTGACCTACACCGTTCGGGAAATTTTTTATACCTTGCAAGGCGAGGGGGCGCATAGCGGGAGACCAGCGGTATTTTGCCGCTTTTCGGGGTGCAATCTCTGGTCGGGTCGTGAAGCGGACCGGGCGTCGGCGGTCTGTCGTTTTTGTGACACGGATTTTGTGGGAACAACGGGAGAAAAGGGCGGGCAGTATCGCAGCAGTACGGAGTTGGCAAGAGAGATATGTGCGCTTTGGCCAGCGGGGTGCCCTGACAGGAAATTTGTCGTGTTCACGGGGGGAGAACCACTTCTCCAACTGGATGCGGAGTTGATTTCCGTCGTGCACAGCGACGGTTTTGAAATCGCGATAGAAACCAATGGCACCCTACCCGTTTTGCCTGATATTGACTGGGTTTGCGTCAGCCCCAAAGCGGGAGCCGCGTTGGTACAAACATCGGGCGACGAGCTAAAGCTGGTCGTGCCGCAGGCAGGGCAAATTCTGGAAGAATACGAGCAACTGCCCTTTAAGCATTTTTATCTGCAACCGCTGGATAATGCGGAGCGGTTTGCCAACACCCGGTGGGCGATAGAAGCGTGTATGCGCCGTCCCCGCTGGAAGCTGAGTCTGCAAATTCATAAATACCTGGGTATTGCGTAGGGAGAGCGGCTGACACGTATGCTGACCATCACACGAAAGCTGGAATTTGATGCGGGACACCGTATTCCACACCACAGGGGAGCATGTCGCAATATGCATGGACATCGTTATGTGATGCACATTACCTTGTCCGGGGAAACGCGGAAAGAGACGGGTTTATCGTCCGAAGGGATGCTGCTGGATTTTGCCGATGTCAAGACATTGGCTGAGACGCATCTGGTATCGCATTGGGATCATGCGTTTCTGGTTTACGAGAAAGACATCGTCGTCAGGCAATTCCTGGATACCCTGCCAGATCACAAGACGGTTGTACTGGATCGCGTTCCTACTGTCGAAAATTTGGCGCAGATTGCGTTTGATACCTTAAAACCCCTCTATGAATCCGTTTACAAGGATGGCCCGACGCTGAAGCGCGTCGTACTGTACGAAACGCCGAATAGCTGGGCGGAAGTAACTTCTCCATCCAGGTAGTGCTGGCGTGGGTGGAGAGGAAAAATGGATGTTGCTTGCCCTGCGGGAGGCGGAGAAGGCGCAGTCTGTGGGCGAAGTTCCTGTTGGCGCCGTTGTTGTCATGGGTGGGCAGTTTGTGTCGTGTGGATATAATCAACCCGTCTCGTCCAGTGACCCAACAGCGCATGCGGAGGTGGTGGCGCTGCGGGCGGCGGGGCAGATATTGGGGAACTACCGTCTGCCAGAATGCGATGTGTACGTTACACTGGAACCGTGCGCCATGTGTGTGGGAGCGATGATTCACGCCAGAGTTCGGCGGGTCGTGTTCGGTGCTCGGGATCCCAAGACGGGCGCTTGCGGGAGTGTGGTTGACTTGTTTGCGCAAGAAAAACTGAATCATCACACGACGGTAACGGGCGGTGTTTTGCAGGCAGAATGCACGGAGATACTCAGGGCGTTTTTCTCCGTTCGTCGCCGACAGAAGAAAGAGGCGGGATGAGCGGAGTATCGGATAAAAAAACGGGTATTGCCATCATTGCCCCCGGCGGTTATGCACAGGATGAAGCCGCATTTTTACGTGCTTTGTCCGAATTGGAATCCACGTATCGGGTTTACAATTACTACCGCCACACAGCACGCACCACCCGTTTTTCTGCAAGCGATGCGGACCGTTTGCATCAGATATATTCCGCTGCTGACAATGCGGATGTGGATGTGGTTATCGCACTCCGTGGGGGGTATGGCGTGTCCCGCCTTTTGCCGCACCTGGATTTCGACAGGGTAGCGGCAAGCGGAAAATGTTTTGTGGGGCATAGCGATTTCACCGCGTTCCAGATGGGGTTGCTGAGCCGCTCCCATGCGGTCAGCTTTGCCGGTCCCATGATTTGTAACGATTTTTCACGTGACGACAAGAGCCGTTTCACACTGGATCATTTCTGGCGTACCCTGCGGGGTCCGGCGTGTCATGTGCAATGGGAAACGGACAACAGTCTTTCCATAGACGTTTCGGGAATGCTGTGGGGTGGAAACCTCAGTATGCTCCTGCACCTGATAGGCACGCCCTGGCTACCGCAAATAGAAAACGGCATTTTGTTTGTGGAAGATGTGAACGAGCATCCCTATCGTGTGGAGCGCATGCTGTTGACCCTGCACTACAGCGGAATTCTTGCCCGGCAGCGGGCGCTGTTGCTGGGCGACTTTTCCGCTTACGCCCTTGGCGACTATGATAACGGGTATAACTTTGACGCGATGCTGACGTGGCTTCGGGCGCAGGTGCCCATCCCCATCCTGACGGGTCTGCCGTTCGGACACATTCGGGACAAAGTCACCTTGCCGGTGGGGGGGAGCGCACACCTGGTTGCTGTTGACGGTCGTGTCCTGCTGGATGTTGACCATTACCCGACCCTGGCAGGCAGGAAATGATGTCTTTGTGGTGGCGCCGGGACAGCGATTGTGTTTTTGTGTCGGCACGGGGTTTGTGGACGTAACTTTTTGTCACATTTAGCCTCTTGCCTCCAGGCGGCTTCCTGTTTTATAAAGTGACGCGTACCGGGGTAATGCCCGCATGGGTTCCGGTTATCGTTCGATAGGGAGATACCCGTATGAAAAAAATGTTTTTCCTTGTTAAACACGTGTCGGGCCTGCTGTTTGCCGCTGTCTGCATTTTCCCGCTGTGGGGAATGTCCGAAAGTGCGTTCTCTGCTCCCGTTACATCGGTGGCGGGTCTGCCTGATTTGGCCTCGCTGGTGGAAAAGACAGGACCTGCCGTGGTGAATATTCGCACAGTGGTCAAGATACAGCGCCGGAATGCCTATTCCACTGAAGCGGAACAACAGTTTCAGGAATACCTGTTCCGGTTTTTCGGGATTCCGCAGCGCAGGCAGGGCGAGCGCTCGCGGGAAGTGCCGGAGATAAAGCGCGGAATGGGTTCAGGCTTCATCATTTCGTCTGACGGCTACATCATGACCAATACGCACGTCGTGGAGGGGGCGGACGAAGTGCATGTTCGTTTGACGGACAACAGGGAATTCCTTGCCCGCATCATCGGTTCCGACAAGCGTACCGACGTGGCGCTACTCAGGATTGAAGGAGAGAACTTGCCCTATTTGCCGCTGGGAAAATCGGCGGCTGTGCGCGCGGGGGAATGGGTTGTGGCTATTGGTTCGCCTTTTGCGCTGGAAAATACCGTCACGGCGGGCATTATCTCCGCGAAAGCCCGCGAGACAGGGGATTATCTTCCCCTGATTCAAACCGATGTTGCTGTGAATCCGGGCAATTCCGGTGGACCATTGATTAACCTGCGCGGCGAAGTTATTGGCATCAATTCCCAGATATACAGCCGTTCCGGGGGATACATGGGGATTTCGTTTGCAATCCCCATTGATGAGGCCGTCCGTGTGTCGGAGCAGTTGAAATCGTCAGGCAAGGTGGTACGCGGACAGATTGGCGTACAAATCAGCGAGATTTCTTCGAAGGTGGCGAAAGAGCTGGGCGTGCCGGAAAAACAGGGCGTCATGGTCAACAAGGTTTCTCCCGGCAGTTCCGCGGAGAAGGGAGGCGTGAAGGCAGGAGATATCATCCTTGCGTTCAATGGTCAGGCAATCAGAAAAATAAACGAACTTCCTCGCATGGTGGGCGAGACAACACCGGGGACTCGCGTCAATCTGACTGTCTGGCGAAACGGGAGCACACGTGTCCTGAAATTGCTTATCGCTGCCGTAGATAATGAGGAGGATGCAGGAAAACCGGCGGTATCCCCGGAAGAACGACAGGGGGCAGCCAGCAATAATTTCGGCGTTACGGTGGGCGACCTGTCTGCCGCGCAAAAGAAGCAGTTGGGTGTTGAAGGCGGTGTGTATGTGCGCGGGGTGAGTGGTGTTGCCGCCGCGTCGGACTTGAGACGAGGCGATATCATCGTCAGGGTGAACGACACAGACATTCACAATGCCAGACAGTTTGAAAAAGCCCTGGTCAAATACGGGAAGAAAAAATCGCCTGTTTTGCTTGTGCAGCGTGAGGGGATGCGATTTTTCGTCATGTTGGGCCAGGCGCAGTAGCGTATTGCAGCGCCGCCGGGTTGGCGGACGGACGCTTGCGGTATGCGTGGGGCAGGGACACCGGGTGTTTGCCGTCCCCGTTCCTTGCCGCAATCTTGATGGGCAGAGCGGTGCAGCTTGCTATAGCGCAGCGCCTGCCAGCAGAAAGACGCGGTCATCTCCGCCGCTGGTGGAAAGCCATGTCAAATCCCTTTGGGCGAAAGCGGCTTTCGCGTGGCGGGCTTCGTTACCGATTTCTACAACGAGCAGGCCGTTTTCCGTCAGGTGAGGTTTTGCATCGGCAACAATGCGTCGTGTAATATCCATCCCGTCGTGTCCGCCCGCCAGCGCCATGTACGGTTCGTGCTGATACTCCGGTGGCAGTTTCCGCATGGAGTCGTCGTTGACATACGGGGGATTGGCAATGATAAGGTCATACCGCTCCGTCCCCAGGTTCTGGTACAAGTCGGAGCAGATCAGCGATATCCTGTCCTCCATTCCGTATCGTTCGACATTAATCCGGGCTACCTCCAGCGCATCATGAGAGATATCTGCCGCATCAATCCGTGCGTGCGGGAACGCGTCTGCCAGCAGGACGGCGAGGCAAGCGGAGCCGGTGCACAGTTCCAGTATGCGATGCACAGAATCCGGGTCTGCCAGCCAGGGCGCAAATTGTTCGCCGATCAATTCCGCGATGAAGGATCGGGGAACAATGACGCGTCCGTCCACATAAAAACGGTATCCCTGCAACCATGTCTCGCGGGTCAGATAGGCAACGGGGATTCTTTCTGCAACCCGGCGCTCAATCAGGTCGACCAGCACGGCGATTTCCGACGACCGGAGGCGTGCGTCCAGGAAGGGTTCCAGCCTGTCAATGGGGAGAGACAAAGTGTGCAGAATCAGGAAAACGGCCTCATCAAACGCGTTATCGCAACCATGACCGAAGAAAAGCCCGCCCGCGTTAAAGCGGGTTACCGCATAACGCAACATATCCCGAACGGTTTGAAAAGGCAGGGCATTCATGGTAGCAACAGGTTCTCCAGCACCCTCCTGTAAATGTTTTTCAGCGGCTCCATATCGGCAATGACGATGTGTTCGTCCACTTGGTGCACGCTCTCCATGAGCGGGCCGAACTCGGCGACTTGCGGACAGATGCGCGCGATAAATCGCCCATCGGAGGTTCCCCCTGTTGTGGAAAGGGAGGCTTCCACGGCGAGCTCATCCCGAATGGCACGCGAGAGCGCATTGCACAGCGAACCTGCTGGCGTCAGAAAAGGCTGTCCCGACACATCCCAGTCCAGGGTATATTCCAGTGCGTACCGGTCGAGTATGTCGCGGACCCGTTTTTTCAATGTTTCGACTGTATTTTCCGTAGAAAAACGGAAATTGAAATGGACCGTCACTTCACCCGGGATGACATTTGTTGCGCCGGTTCCTGCGTGGATATTGGAGATTTGCCAGGATGTGGGGTCATAGTAGGCATTGCCCGCATCCCATTTCTCCGTGGAGAGTGCCTGCAAGGCAGGCAAGGCCAGATGAATCGGGTTTTTCGCAATAGACGGGTAGGCGATGTGACCCTGCATACCCTGAATCGTCAGCACACAGGATAAGGAACCCCGCCTGCCGTTTTTGATGGTGTCACCCAATATCCGGCGTGAACTGGGTTCGCCCACCACGCAATAATCCGGTATTTCCCCCCGGCCTTGCAGCACATCACATACCAGCGTTGTGCCGTGCGTTGCTTTTCCTTCTTCATCGCTGGTGACGAGGAATGCTAGCGATCCGCGGTAATCGGGATGAGACAGGACAAATTCCCTTGCCGCGACTGTCATGGCCGCCAGCGCGCCCTTCATGTCCGCGGCACCCCTGCCATACAATCTGCCGTCACGCTCTGTCGGGATGAAAGGAGGCGAAGTCCATTTTTCGGCGGGTCCGGGTGGTACGACATCGGTATGTCCGGCAAAGACAACCAGGGGGGACATCGTGCCGTGCCGCGCCCATAAATTGCTCACGCCGTGAGCCTGAATGGTTTCACAGGTGAAGCCGAGCGGTTCCAGTTCGTCTGCCAAAATGCGCTGGCATCTCTTGTCGTCAGGAGTAACAGAAGGCTCTGCGAGCAGTCGTCGGGTGAGAGAGAGGACAGGGGTCACGGCTGCATTCCTATATGTCGCGCAAAAGGTCATTGATGGCGGTTTTGGCGCGGGTTTGCGCGTCAACCCGTTTCACGATGATGGCGCACGCCAGACTGTATTTGCCGTTTTCCGCCGGCAATGTGCCGGGTACCACCACCGACCCGGACGGGACTCGTCCGTAGAGAATCCTGTCGTGCTCGCGGTCGTAAATGCGGGTGGACTGTCCGATGAAAACCCCCATGGAGATGACGCAATTCTCCTCAATGATGACGCCTTCCACAATTTCGGAGCGCGCGCCAACAAAGCAATTGTCCTCAATGATGGTCGGATTTGCCTGCATGGGTTCCAGCACGCCACCGATGCCGACACCGCCGGAAAGATGAACATGCTTGCCGATCTGGGCGCACGACCCTACGGTTGCCCAGGTATCCACCATGGTCCCTTCGTCCACGTAGGCACCAATATTGACAAAAGAAGGCATCATGACCACGTTTTTTCCGATAAAGCTCCCTTTTCGGGCAGTGGCAGGCGGCACGACCCGGAAGCCGCCCTGCGCGAAATCCGCATCCGTATAGGTAGCGAATTTACTCGGCACCTTGTCGTAG
>JAISAG010000070.1 GCA_031266815.1 Burkholderiaceae bacterium
CGCCCGTAGCGGCGGAAGCGGCAGAGCCGAAAGCGGCGGAGCCTACGGTGGAATCGAAAGCGGTGGAGCCTGCGGCGTCAGGTGCAACGTCGGATGTGGCTGCAGATGAGGTAGTGGATTGGTCTGCGGCCATGCAGGAAGAGCAGGCGGCAAAGGACGCGCAGACAGGGAAAGAAGCCGCAGACGATTCGCTGGATTGGTCTGCAGCCATGTCGGAACAGTCCGCTTCCGACATGGCTGCACGGGAACCATCAGGCCAGTCGGCGTCATCCGGCGCGGGTCAGGCGTTGTTTGCCGATTTTGCAGAATCCTCCACGGAAAACAAGATAAACGGCATAGACTTTATCCTGGATATCCCCGTGCAATTGACGGTGGAATTGGGGAGGACAAAGATAGCCATCAAAAACCTTTTGCAACTGGCGCAGGGGTCTGTCGTTGAGCTGGATGGTCTGGCGGGAGAACCGATGGATGTCCTGATCAATGGTTGCCTGATTGCGCAGGGTGAGGTTGTCGTTGTCAATGACCGATTCGGCATCCGCCTGACAGACATCATCACGCCGGCAGAGCGGATTAGAAAGCTGAACCGCTGATGTCTGCCTTTGTCCCTGTCGCAGTGGCATTCCTGTTCGGCGCACTGGCGTGGGCTTCCCCTGCTGTTGCCATCACGGGTACGACATCTGTTTCAACGACGAGTTATCTGCTGCAAGGGGTTTTTGGCCTGCTGATTGTGCTGGGCCTGATGGCGGGCGCCTACTGGTTACTTCGCCGGATCGGGGTCAATCGCACCGTATCCGGTATTAAAATGAAAGTAGTGGGTGGGTTGACAATAGGGAACAGGGAAAGAGTGGTTGTCGTGGAAATGGCTGACCAGTGGCTGGTACTGGGTGTAACCTCGTCCCAGATCACCCTGCTTGCTACATTGCCGCGGCAGGCTGACAATGCGGCGGGGGAGAGCGATAAAACGGGTATCCCCTTTGCTTCCTGGCTTCTCAGGAGCAAGCAAAATCTGGAGCCAGGCGGACAAAATGAAAACGAACACTAGCATTCGGGAAAGCGTTCCCGGGCGGTGGCTTATTCCGCTGGCAGCGCTCTTGCTGATGCTTCCGCTTCTAGCGGGTGCGCAGGGCATTCCCGCCATTACCAGCACACCTGCCCCCGGGGGAGGGCAGCAATATTCGCTGAGCATTCAGACGCTGGTTTTTCTGACGGCGCTCTCCTTCATACCGGCGGCTTTCCTGACGATGACCAGCTTCACCCGTATCGTCATCGTCTTTTCCCTGCTCAGGCAAGCGCTGGGAACACAAGGAGCGCCCCCCAATCAGGTCATTGTCGCCCTGTCTCTCTTCATGACCCTGTTCATCATGGGGCCTGTCTTTGACAAAATGTATACGGGCGCGTACAAGCCGCTTTCGGAGAACCAGATTACCATGACAGAAGCGCTGGAGCGAGGCAGTGTGCCGCTGAAAGCGTTCATGCTTCGCCAGACGCGAAAGACGGATTTGGAAATGTTCCTGAACATGGCGGATATTCACGGATTGCAGCAACCGGAAGATGTTCCCATGCGAGTGCTGATACCCTCATTTGTCGCCAGCGAGCTGAAAACTGCGTTCCAGATAGGTTTTGCCATTTTTATTCCCTTTTTGATTATTGACATGGTTGTCGCCAGTGTTTTAATGTCTATGGGGATGATGATGGTGTCGCCAGCCATTGTCTCCTTGCCGTTCAAACTCATGCTTTTTGTTCTGGTTGATGGTTGGAACCTGATTATTGGCTCCCTGGCGCAAAGCTTTTACTGACGAGGCGGATATGACACCTGAAAGTGTGATGACACTGGGCAGACAAGGCATCGAAGTAACCATCCTGCTGTCTGCCCCCCTTTTGCTCTCCGCGCTGGTGGTCGGGCTGGTTGTCAGCATCTTCCAGGCTGCCACACAGATTAACGAAATGACCCTTTCATTCATCCCCAAGATGATTGGCATTTTTGTTGCACTGATTGTCGCGGGACCGTGGATGTTGACGATAATCACCAACTACATGCAACGGGTTTTTTCCAGTATCCCCAGTATGGCGGGATAACGGACGGTTGTGGTCATTTTCAACGGCAATGACCTGCTGACGTGGGTTTCCGCGTTTTTGTGGCCCCTGTCCCGTTTGCTGGGACTGGTTCTGACGGCGCCGATGCTGAGCAACTTTACCATTCCGGTTCGCGTCCGGGTCTTGCTCGGGGTTTTTATTGCGCTGATCGTCGCGCCTTCCGTTCAGTTTCCCTCAAGTATTTCCCTTTTTTCTTACGGAGGGATACTGGTACTGGTACAACAATCGCTTATCGGCGCGGCGATGGGGCTGGTTATGCGCCTGACTTTTTCGGCGATGGAGATGGCGGGAACAGCTGTTGGCATGACGATGGGACTGGGATTTGCGACCTTTTACGATCCGCAGACACGCGGGCAATCCTCTGCCATCAGCCAGTATTTTGCCCTGCTGGTGTTAACTCTCTATATCGCTGCCAATTTTCATCTGCTCATGCTCTCCATTCTGGTTGACAGTTTCAAGACCCTGCCCATTCTGGCGGAACCGCTTGATCCGCAACGTTTCTACCTGCTTGTCAGATGGGGGGGATACATTTTTCTCTATGGATTGCAACTGGCGCTTCCCATTCTGGCGGCATTGCTCGTCACCAACGTGTCGCTGGGCGTACTCACCCGTGCTGCGCCGCAACTCAATTTGTTCGGAATCGGCTTTCCTGTCACCATTGCGGCAGGGTTCATCATGATTGCGCTGACGCTGGCTTACATGGAATCCCCCTTGAATCGTATTTTTGGCGAGGTTTTCGGGCTGCTGCGCGGTATGGGAACGATATCCGGACCATAGATTTCCCGTACACTTTCCAGGTTGCCTGTGGGATAATGGCGTGGTTTGTCCTGTGCCGGGCTTGTCAGCGCGGCACACAGAGGTCGGTGTATGGGTCGTATGCTTGCGAAAATCTTTTTCAGGTGAGGCAAACATGGTGAGGAGAATTCCTGTTACAACGCTTGTAGGGTGTTGTTTGTTGTGCGGATTGGCCTGGTCGGGGGATACCGAAAAGTCGGCGGCGGGTATGGCGGAAGGACATGTCAGCGCTTTTTACCGCTGTGATATGGGTGATACGCTGACGGTCTACAGAAATCCGGGAGATGAAACGTACGTCAACTTGCGCTGGCACGGGAAAGTGCGTCGCATGGAGCGTGAGATAACCACGACTGGCGCGGGGCGGTACGAGAACAAAAAAGAAGGATTGCTTCTGATCAGCATTCCTTCAAAAAGCATGTTGTTTGACTCCAGGAAGGGGCGGCAGTTGGCAAACGAATGCCGTACAACCGAACAACTGGCGGACAACACGGCTCGTACCGAAACACAGGCGGAAGCAAAGCCGAAGTCCAGAGCAAAGAGAAGACGAAGAAGATAGGCCGCAGCAAATTGGGCACAAAAAGCAGCAGCATGAGCCGATTCGCGGATGATACCTTGCGCGATCTGACTGTTGGTGGTCGGGTTGAGGGGCGCTTTTATTCGTTGCCCGCTTTGGAGAGCAAAACGGGCATGCCGCTTTCCCGTCTTCCGATCTCCATACGGATTGTTCTGGAATCGGTCCTTCGCAATTGCGATGGCGCCAAAATTGGCGAAGAGCATGTTCGCCAGTTGGCGGCGTGGGCGCCGCAAGCAGAAAGGACGCTCGAAATACCGTTTGTGGTCTCCAGGGTGCTCTTGCAGGATTTCACGGGAATCCCCCTGCTGGTTGATCTGGCCGCCATGCGAAATGTGGCGGTGCGCATGGATAAAGACCCCAAAAAAGTCGAACCGTTGGTTCCGGTTGATCTGGTCGTGGATCATTCTGTGCAAATAGACCATTTCGCGCGCCCGGACGCACTGGATTTGAACATGGCGCTGGAGTTCGAGCGAAACCGCGAGCGCTATCAGTTCATGAAATGGGGGATGCAGGCATTTGATACATTCGGGGTGGTTCCCCCGGGCTTCGGCATTGTCCACCAGGTCAATATGGAATATCTGGCACCGGGCATTCACCGCAAGGCAGACCCCGAAAAAGGAACCTTGTATTATCCAGACACTTTGGTTGGCACCGATTCGCACACCACCATGATCAATGGCATTGGTGCCGTTGGTTGGGGGGTGGGTGGCATCGAAGCCGAGGCGGCAATGCTGGGGCAGCCGGTTTATTTCCTGACGCCGGACGTGATCGGCATGAATCTGGTGGGCCAGTTGCCGGAAGGGTGCACCGCAACGGATTTGGTGCTTGCCATCACCGAAATTCTGCGCCGCGAAGGCGTTGTAGGCAAATTTGTCGAATTCTTCGGCACGGGAGCGGCATCCCTGTCGGCGACAGACCGGGCGACCATTGCCAATATGGCGCCCGAATACGGCGCCACGGTAGGGTTTTTCCCTGTTGACGAAGCAACCACTCTCTTTTTTCGTCAGACAGGGCGTACCGACGAAGCCGTCTCACTGATGGAAGCATACTTTCGGGCGCAAAACCTGTTTGGCATGCCTGTTGCGGGGCAGATAGACTATACGCGAATTATCACGCTGGATTTGGCTGCGGTTCGCGCCGCAGTATCGGGCCCGCGCCGTCCGCAAGAACGCATTGAACTGGGAAACGTGAAAGCGCAGTTTTCCCGCCTCCTTTCCCAACCGGTAGCAGAAGAAGGTTTTGGCAAACCGGCGGAAGCATTGCAAAAGCCATGCCACACCGCTTCTGGTCAGACACTGCACCACGGTGATATCCTGATCGCGGCAATCACCTCCTGCACCAACACCAGCAACCCCGCTGTTCTGATTGCGGCGGGATTATTGGCAAAAAAGGCAGTAGAAGCGGGATTGACCGTCTCCTCTGCCATTAAGACCTCTCTGGCGCCGGGTTCACGCATTGTGACCGAATATCTGGGAAAGGCGGGATTGCTGCCTTACCTGGAAAAATTGGGTTTTGGGGTTACCGCTTACGGTTGCACCACCTGCATTGGCAATGCGGGTGACCTGCCCCGGGAAATAAATGCGGCGATTGCGGAACACGATATGGTTGCCGTTGCTGTTTTATCAGGCAACCGCAATTTTGAAGCACGCATTCACCCGTCCATTCGCGCCAACTTCCTGGCATCGCCGCCGCTGGTCGTTGCATACGCTATTGCCGGCAACATCACACGTGATTTGCTGACAGAACCGCTCGGCAAAAATCACCAGGGAAAGGAAGTCTATCTGCGCGAGATATGGCCCTCCTCAGAAGAAATAGCCCGATTGGTTTCACATGCGTTTGAACCCGTGTCCTATCGCCAGAACTATGCGGACATACGTCGCAATCCCGGCAAGCGCTGGGAAGACATCAGCGGTTTTGCAACGGGCAATGTGTACGACTGGCCAAAATCCACCTATATCGCGGAACCGCCCTATTTTGACGGGTTTAGCCTGACGGTTTCCGCGCAGTCTGCCAACGTGACGGGCGCGAGGGCACTTGCCCTGTTCGGTGACATGATAACGACCGACCACATTTCCCCTGCGGGGAGTATACAAAAGAACAGTCCGGCAGGAGAGTGGCTGATGGAACGAGGTGTTCCCCCAGCGGAATTCAACTCGTTTGGCGCGCGTCGGGGCAACCATGAAATCATGATGCGGGGGACATTCGGCAACGTCCGCATCCGTAACCGGATGCTTCCGCCGGGATCGGATGGCAAGCGACGCGAAGGAGGCTATACCCTATACCAGCCGGACGGGGCGGAAATGTCCATCTTTGCCGCTGCCACGCGTTACCACGCGCAAGGCGTGCCAACAATTATCTTTGGCGGAGAAGAATACGGCGCGGGTTCCTCCCGCGACTGGGCAGCGAAAGGAACACGGCTTTTGGGCGTAAGAGCGGTTATCGTTCGCTCTTTTGAACGCATTCACCGCTCCAACCTGGTCGGAATGAGCGTGCTGCCCCTGCAATTTATGGGGAGTGACAGTGCGGAATCGCTTGGCATACGGGGAGACGAAACCTTCGATTTGCTCGGGCTGGAAGAGATTGCACCGCGTAAAAAAGTAAGCCTTGTTATACACCGTGCCAATGGTGACACGCAACAAGTTTCCCTGCTGCTGCGCATAGATACGCCGATTGAAGTGGACTACTACAATAACGGGGGCATCCTGCCCTACGTGCTGAGGCAGTTATTGGCGGAATAAAGCCGCGTCTGCCGCCCCATTGCTGTGCGGCGAAAGCAGGGGGTGTGTGTCATTTGCCGCTGCGATATAGCGTTGTCAGACGGGCTGCGGCGGGTTTGTTTCCCTGCTCGCTTGCCTTGCGGTACAAATCAATGGCCTTTTTCCGGTTCGCCTCTACACCGATTCCGGTCTCGTACAACCGGCCCAGGTTATACTGTGCGGGTGCGTAGCCTCGCTCTGCCGCCAGCTGAAACCAGGCAACGGCGTTGTTCGGGTTTTTGTCCACACCCTTTCCGTTTACCAGTAAAACGCCCAGCTTGTTTTGCGCCTTGGCGTATCCCCGCTGCGCGGCCTGAATATACCAGTTGAGCGCTTGCCGCTCACTTTTCGGGACACCGCTACCGCTTGCGTACATCGTTCCCAGCGCGTACTGTGCTTCAGGGAGTTGTCTGGAAACCGCTCGTCGAAGCAATTTGACCGCTGCCGTAAAATCTTTTTTGACCACATGTCCTGATGCATAATATGCGGCGAGGTTATACTGCGCGTCAGGGAAATTCTGCTCTGCGGAACGCCTGTACATCTCAAACGCCATCGCGTCGTTTTTCGCCGTTCCCTTGCCCTCTGCGTACAACGTGCCGAGGTAATTCTGTGCTTGCGGCAAACCCTGGTCAGCCGCGCGCTTTACCCACAAAAACGCCTTCCTGCTGTCCTCATCAATATCCCTGCCGTGAACATACATCAACCCCAGTGCGTACTGGCAGCGGGGGTCTTCCTCCTTTGCGCCCTCCTGGAATTCATACAACGCCCGCTGAAATTGCCCCTTTTTGAAAAAGTGAACTCCTTCGGCGTAATTATCGGCATGGGCGAAGCCGGGGAATACGCAAAACAGAATGGATGCGGCGAAAAACACCGGGGCGGATACAGCGAACCGGAAGAAAAGAGCCATATGTCGGAAACCTGATTGGTCGAGACAGAACCTCCCATTCTATGATTTTTCCTCCTCCCCGGGCAACCTATTTGCACCAGAAACGCTGCCCGGAGGTAGAGCCATTTCTCTCCGTCACGGCATGGTGAACGGACACTGGCAACTGCCATGCGGGGTATGGCGGTTTGACATTGACAATAATATCGTTTTCGATGCTATTGCGACATAATTACCTCTTTCAAAAATGATACAACCCAACAGGTTTGGAACGGTTTTTTTTGCCAGGACACTGCCTGCTCATATTCAGGCAATCGCCAGAAGAAAGTTGCGCATGACTGATGCCGCACAGCGCATTGACGAATTGCGCTTGCTTCCTGCCAACAGACTTGAAAAGCTGTCTGGCGACAGGAATGGGCAGTTCAGTATCCGCATTAACGATCAGTGGCGCGTTTGTCTTTACTGGAAAGACAATAAGGCGGAAGAAGTTGGCGACTACCATTGAGGAGAGACCATGGAAGCGATGGAAAAACTGCCCAACATTCATCCAGGAGAAGTGCTGCGCGAGGAATTTCTTGTGCCAATGGGCATCAGTCAGTATGCATTGGCTAAAGCGCTTGGGGTGACGCAGATGCGAATCAGTGAAATATGCGCCGGCAAGCGGGCAATTACGGCAGATACCGCCTTGCGGCTTTCCCGTGCGTTGGGGACAACCCCTGGTTTTTGGCTATCCTTGCAAGCCAGTTTCGATACAGAGGAAGTGATGAGAACCAAAGGAGGCGCCATATCCAATATAGTCCCTCTCATTGCCTCCTGATTGTGCACCCGTTAACGCCGACACAGGCGTTAAACCATTCCTTCCCTGACGGGCAGGTCGGCGTTGTAGAGTAAGGCGAACGGCAAGGACTGGCGTACCCCACCGCGTTTGTCAACCGGCGCGTTACAATCGCCGGAACAGGAGGCGCAATATGAGTGAATTTACGGTTGTCGTTACCTACTACTCCGACGACGATGTGTGGGTGGCGGAGTGTGACCCACTTGGTATTGTGACGGATGAACGGTCTTACGAGGCATTGGTCAAGCGCGTTTGGGAAATTGCGCCCGAGATGGCTGAACGCAACAAGGCGACTACTTCTCCAGGACGCATGAAACTGTCCTTTGTCCAGCATACCAGCCAACTGGTTTCCGCCTGACCAATGGCAACAACACTGTACGGGCAACTTTGCCTGCGGGGAGAAGGCCTTCAATCAGAACATCCACTTTACCTGCAATGAGCCCGTTACCCCCTCCCTTTTTCCTGCATAGCCTTGCACCCCCAGGTCAAAAGACAGGGGCAAGGTTGCGGAAGGATTGACGCTCAGACCTATTTCACCTACACCTGTACTGCCCATGAGAGAGGGAGAGGACAGGCGTTCGCCGTTTACCGAAGCCCGGATATTGCCGTCAAATTCGTGTTCCCAATATGCACCGAAGTAGGGGCGGACGTATTCGTTGACGGCGTAGGTAAAGCGTCCGCCCAAACGGGTACGCAGGGAATCGGCGTTCCTAAAGCGCAGGCGATCCTGATATACGGTCAGACTGTCGCCTTCCTGCCGTGTCCAGAGCAGTTTCGCGGAAAGATCAAGAGAAGTCTTGTCCGCGAATGTCCAGATATACCCAAGCCCGCCGTGCAGGCCGTAATAGAGAGAAGAAGAATCAAAATGGGCGTTCCAGCCGTTGTACTGGATATCACCGGTACGGAAATCCGCTTTCGCCCGGCCCATACGGGCCGAAGCCTCGGCATACAGGCCAGAGAGAGCGCCTTCCGTTACCTCATAGCGTCCCAACACGCCGCCGCCGTGGTAGGAAGTGTCGCCCCTGCCATCAACAGAAGCGGATGTGCTGAACGAATTGTAGGAATTGTAATTGCCCCAACCTGCTTCGAAGAAGGCGCCCAGGGTAATGCGTCCGTAAGCAATATCGTTGCCAAGGGCCAGACCCGCCAAAAGCGACAGACCTGATACGTCCACATGCGAACCGCTGTTATAACGCGACCAGCCGCCGCCCAGGCCGCCAAAACTGCCGAAGCGGAGGCCCGACCCGGCGGTCACGGTCAGGGCGGAACCGAAGCCCCGGTTCAGGATGAAATCAAGGCCCTGATTGGCGAAGGCCAGAGACGCGGCCCGGCTTTCCGCATAGGCTTTCAGGCGTTCATAGGCTGGGCCGGAGAGAGCAATCTGGTGCAGCACGGCTGAAAGTTGATTTCCAGAAACATTCAGGGTGTATATATCGCCGCTGGCGGTTTGTACGGTAAGCTGCGTAAAGCCGCTGTCCGCCAGGGTTGTGGCGTCCAGCAGAACAAAACCGCCGCCCACATTGATGTTTGGCCTGCCGGAAGCATAAGCGAGGCCGACGGTGGTGGTGGAGTCAATGCTTGCTCCGCCCTGTACGGCAAGCAAGGTCGCGCCGTTTGCGGTGGCTTGCGGCACAAGGTAGGAAAGGGTTGCGCCGGAAAAATCCGCGCCCGCCGTACCGGGGGTAATACGCGCGCCCTGTCCGCGCACAGTCACATTCTGGAGCGCCAAGGGCGAGGCAGCGGCATAGGCGCTTGCGGCGGAATAATCGAAAAGCGCATTTGCGCCCAGGGACAAAGCGCTTGCCTGCGTGAGTTGACCGTTCGTGTCCAGGGTTAGATTGCCCGCGTCAATGCTGAGCGACCCGGAGAAAGTGTTCGCGCCGGAGAGCGTCAGGGTTCCCGCGCCGGTTTTGGTCAGCGAACCCGTGCCGGAAATGATGCCGGAAAGCGGTTGATTGGCGCCTTGAATAAACAGCAGCGTCCCCGAAATGGTGAGGTTTCCCGCATAGCTGCCGCCGTTCAAAGTACCCGAGATTTCCAGTGTTCCCGCTGTCACGGCGGTGTTGCCCGAGTAGGTGTTCGCACCGGAGAGCGTCAGGGTTCCCGCGCCGGTTTTGGTCAGGCCGCCCGTGCCGACGAGGTTGCGGCCCAATTCCTTATCCTCTCCCGCTCCCAGTTCCACTGTCGCCCCGCCCGATCCGAGAGTGATATCCGTTGTGGTGGTGTATGCCCGTGTGCTCAGATGCCAGTTGCCGTTATGCAGGGTGCCGCCGTCAACGGTCAGGCCGCCCACGGTCACAGGGGCGCCCGCTTCGGTAAAAGTGCCGCGCCCTTCCAGTTGCAACGTGCTTATAAGCGCGGAGCCAGTGGAATAATATGGGGTGCTTAATTGACCATCGCCCAGCCGGGCAGTGCCGATATAGGCACCGTTGTCGCCCATGACCGTGCTGGATGTACCCGCTGCGATACCAACACCAAGAACAAGGGTTGTGTTGCCGTTGGTCACGTCAAGCGTGCCTATATTGAAAGCGACATTACCCGTGTTATTGAACTTTTCCAAAGTGACGGCCTGTGCGGCAAGACTGCTCGCAAAAAAGCCCGCATTCCCGCCCGCACCGGGGTTATGGACATGGCCGGTATCCGTCATGCCATTGCTGCCGCTCCGTACCCCAACGAGATTCGCTGTCAAAGCGCCGGTTGTGGTGAGTCGGGCGTCACCGCCGCTGCCGCCTGTGCCGCTGCTGGCACTGGCGTCGACACTGGTGCGTGCGCCGCTGCCGCCATTTCCGCCGTATACCGTCACATCCCCGGAGACAGCCATGCTCCCACTGGTCAGGCTCAGGCTCGCCGAGCCGCCACTACCGCCGTTGCCGCCATCAGCGCCGCTCATTGTGCCGCCTTGCCCGCCTTGCCCGCCGTGGGCACCCGTAACGTGTATCCCATCCGCCGTTGTGTCGGAAGAAGAGAGCGTGACGCTTGCACCATCGCCGCCTGCGCCGCCCGCATTGCCGCTGGGGCCGGAACCGCTGGCGCCCGCGGTTTCGCCAGCCTGATAGGCCGCACCCCCTGTGCCGGGAGTGGTGGGAGTAGAGGCGTTGTTCACATCGCCAGCGTCTCTGCTCGAAGAAATCGCGCCATTAATCCGGTTGCCGCCGCCACCACCACCGGCGTTGCCGGAGCTGGCGGCGGAACGTCCTCCATAACCCCCCTTGCCGCCTGTTGCGCCGATTGATGAAAGATCGCGTACGCCGCCCTCGGCACTAGAGGTTGCACCATAACCGCCGCCGCCCCCGCCCCCGCTGCCGCCGGAAATGGTAATGGGGTCAGCCTGTGCGGACGGCGCAAGCCAGGGCAGGGCGAGAAGGCCGAAGCCGAGGCGAAATACAGCGGAACAATACAAGACAAAGCGGGGCGGGACATTGCGCATGGTTTTTCCTTATATGGATATCGTGACGACGTTGTGGCTAAACGCTCTCGCTTGCCTTGCAAGATTTGAGCGGAAGTGTCTTGAGAGGATGCGCTCCTTCCATTCCCCAAAGCGGCTCGCCATCGCTTCGGCGACAGTCCCTTCACATGAAAGTCCTCCGTGTGACAGATGCGGTGCTGTCGGCGAG
>JAISAG010000107.1 GCA_031266815.1 Burkholderiaceae bacterium
GAAATTGAAGTGATTTGCGTGAACGATGGGTCTCCTGATGCCTGCCCGCAAATACTGGATGCGTATGCAGAGAAGGACAGCCGGGTTCGTGTGATTCATCAGGAAAACCAAGGCGTGTCCGGCGCGCGCAATGCGGGCATGCAATATGCTCGTGCCCGGTATATCGGTTTTGTGGATCCAGACGATTGGATAGAACCCCGAACGTATGAACTTGCAGTGGTGAAAATGCAGGAAGACGAAGAAATTGATTTGGTGTGCTGGGGGATTAGCGAATGGGTTGATCGGGAAAGAGAACGCTACCTGAAAGACAGAAAGCATCCGCTTTACCACAGGAGACATCGTTCCGTGACGGGAAAATGCTTCCTGACAGATGATATCAAGTGTGAACTGGTGGGCGGCGTTTGGAACAAACTGTACAAGGCGGAATTGATACAGAAATGGGATATTGTCTATCATGAGGGTCACATCTACGAGGATTTTGCCTTTATCGGCGAGTATGTCGCCTGGGCAAAGTATGGGTACTGCTTGGACGGGTATTATTACAATTACCGCCTTGCCCGAACGGATGCGATTACCTCATCGGCATCAAAAAACAAATTACCCGTCAATACCCGCTTCCTGCGCCTTTTTGAAGAGATTTACGCCTATTACACTCGTTTTGACTTGCTGGAATCTCATGCCCCCCTGCTGGTGGAAATGTTGGCAATGATGTTGCGTCTATGCGCACAATACTCCACCGACTACGCCGCTTTTCTGCGAGAAGCCAGGCAGTTTGTCGCACGTTACCCCAATCTGCCCGATACGCGGGCACGTACATTTTGGTACCTGGGAAGTGGCAAGGCGTTCGTGCGCTTTTACCCGCTGTCGCCGCTGGAAAAAGTTTTTTCTGTTGTCAACGCAGGTTCCCAAAAGATATTTCGGATTTTGGGATTCGAGTTTGCGGTGGATCGTAATTTTTTCAAGAAAAGCTCCTCCCATTCTGCCTGAAAAAGCTCGGCGCCGTGTTTGGTTCACTACCATTGCGCCCCGACAAGTTTTGCTTATTTGAGAGGGTCTCGCCTTCTTTTGAAGCGAAAGCCAAGAATTCGAAAAGCATTATAGGTTCCCCCCGCGCTCCGCTTTCTGGAAAAAAACAGCGAAGTCAACGGGTTCAGGAAGGTTTTTACGCGACGCCGGAAGACAGAAAACACGGAGCGTTTTACAGACGGCTTTGGCACATCCTTGTAAGGCGTTAACGCGAGGTATCGAAAATAGGCGTCGGCATACGGTCTGTTGACGCCTGCCGGTTTCCACGGTTTATGTGATCCGACATAGTGGACAATGCGCGGTGGTTTGGAGAAGCGTATCTTCTTTTCAAAGGTTATTTGCGCGTTCCATGCGTCGGAAACATAGCCGATGTGCCCATCCAACACAGCAACGAGTACATCCTGATCGTGCCACCGGATCGTTTCCCGATGGTTGGCGATGTAGTCGGCAAATTGTTGGTAAGCGGACTTTTCCCGCATTCTCTTGCTGTTCATGAGTAAAACACCCGCATTGATATAACGTCGTGTCCTCATGCGTTTGGCGTTTATTCTCGAATCAATATCTCGCACACCCAGAACGCAGTGGTTGCCAAAATCCATCGTGTATAGTTCAGCGAGACTGCACAAAACGACGACATCGCAGTCCAGGTAGATGATCTTATTCTCGTTCGGAATCAGTTCGGGGATGAAGAGGCGGAAATACGTTTCGATGGAAATGTGCTGGTGTGCGTTATCAATTTTTACTGGACACAGTTCCAGTAGCCTACCCTTGACAGGAAGATAGTGGATTTCAAAATCAGCAATCGCCTTTAGCTGATTCAGTGCGTCCCTGTCTGCATCGGTAAAGGTGTTTTCCAGAATGTAGAAGCGGAGCGCATCGGATTCCGCCTTGTTGGCAAGGATGGATGCTATAGCGACAGCAAGGTGTTGCAGATAGTTTTTGTCGCTGGCAAAGCAGATGGGGATGGTCGTTTTTTCTTTCATGCTTGAATGGCGTCATTTCATGCGAGGATGGTATCACCAACAGTTTATAAATACCACCATATGGTTTTGAACGAACCGCCCGTGCGCTTGCGCGCGTCACCATGCCTTGCCTCTGTGATGTACCGTGTTTCGCGGGAAAGAGGGCTTTGTCTGGCAGGATGGTTCATTTTTCAAAGTGGCTCTTCAATGGAAAATAACGTTCCAGAAACAGCTTGGCTTGATGTCGCAATTCATCGGTAGTGTTTGCCGTGTCATTGATACAAAAGAGCCGGTATCTTTTTGATTGCAGTCTTTTCAGAAGATGGATACCTCGTGGGTAGAGAAGATTTACGTAGCGGAATTGCCGGAAAATCCGTTCTGTCCAGCGACGGTCACCATAAACCAGTTTACGTCTTTTGCCGTGGTGGTCGTACAAACTGATCAGCGTACGCTGGATATCCGTTTCACTACGAAAGCGGTTGGGCCAAGTTTGCTCCAGTTCCGTGCCAAATACATCTACTGCTTCCGAGACAAATGATTTTCGATAGGGATCAATCATATGCCCGGGAGAGAACGGCAGGTTTTGACCCGTCTTGTGAGTGAAGCAGGTATGCGCGTTTTGGAGCGCTTTGTCGTACAGAGTGTTTCCGTTGGGGGTTACATACCGCATGACGCACTCAATGGGTAGCCCATCCGGGTCAAAGAAGTGGTGTGGTTGAGTGTGATTGCCAAAGAACGTGTCATCATTGGCATAAAGATAGTATTCAGAAAGCCCTTTAATCCGGTGCAGAAACCATTCGAAAACATTTGAATTGAAAGTAGGGAGGTAAGCGTGGTCTACGATATCCCTGTGGTCTACGATGCTGATCCGGGGGTGGTGTATGTTCAGCCAGGCGGGTGTCTGGTTATCCGTTACGATAAAAATGTGGTTGATCCACGGAGCGTATTGTTCTGCCGAACGGAGTGAAAATCGCAATTCATCGTTGTCAACTGTTCGTCCTGTTGCTGTGGCATTAGGGTGAACGGTGGCGCTGTGGTAGTTCGCTCTTTTGCGTTGCCACTGCGGGTCGCTACCGTCAACCCAGGCATAAACAAGATCAATTTTCATGCTGTTTTTCCGGGACTATCCTTCCTTGCACAGACAGTGGATGAGGTTTTCGACATGGTGTAATTTGCGGTTGAAGAAGTGATCGCAAGCGGGGATGACAATCACAGGTGTGTCTTTCGCCCAGGTCAATACAGCGGAAAGGGGGGCGAGTTCATCTGCTTCGCCGTGGATCAGGACGGTGTTGGCGGGTACTGTTTCCACAGACCACTGTCCCGCAGGTACCGCGAACAGAATGGTGCGTTTGGGTGGCGTATTTTCTGTCTCAAGATGCGCTTGCAGGCGCGATTGCACATAGGTGCCGTACGAATACCCTGCCAGCGTGACAGGCAAATCGGGATACTGTGTTTGGACATGGGCAAGCAGTTGCATCATGTCGTCTGTCTCGCCCACGCCGTGGTCGTGCTCTCCTCCAGATGCCCCCACACCGCGAAAATTCATGCGTGCGGCAACATAACCCAGGCTGGAAAAAGCGCGCGCCATCATTTGCACGACCTTGTTGTGCATGTTTCCCCCGTACAGCGGGTGCGGATGGGCGAGCAGCGCAATACCCGTTGGCGGGGCGTCCGGAGCGTCCAGCAGACATTCCAGCTGACCTGCCGCACCTTGCACAAAAAAAGGGCGTGTGTCGGCACGCATTACGACTCCTTTGCGGTCCAGGACGGGTCGAAGTAAACAAGGACGTCCATGGGTGAACAGGGAAGTGCTACTGATGATGACGTGTATTGTAAACGGAGAGAAACAAAAAACCCAGGGCAACAAATGGCCAGATGCTGGCGACGAAACGCGTCATGCCGTTGAAATTGAGAAATTTCCCTTGCGACCATGTTTGCAGTGTCGAGAGAAAATACTGGTTGTCCGGCAGCGTGTTGACGAGAAAAAGGCTGCCCAAGAGCAAAAAGATACCGATGCGCCGCTGTACTGCCGAATGGGTAAAGACCAGCCCTGACAGCATCAGGAGACCTACCAGCATTCCCCCTGCGGCACCCGGGGTTAGCCACACCAGTGCGTTGCCCGGCGTGTACAGCAGGGCGCACGCCAGCACCTTGACAGACAAGGCGGATAGAAGCAGTAGTATCGCCAAAAGCAGGCGTGGTGCGGATTTATCCAGCACGTACAGGAACACCAGGACCCCTCCCACCATGCCGCTGGCGGTAATAATCGTTTCCGATAACCAGTACTGTTCCACCGACAGATGGGTTCCCGCCCGGATGAATGTTGCGCGGGTTGGCAATGAGGGTATCCAGCCGGAGAGTGTGGACAGAACCTGCCCGTGCCCGAACAGGTAATTCTGCGGGTAAAGCTGTGCAACCAGCCACAGCATCGGCACAATCAGAACGCGGCTGGAACTGGATCGCAACCAGCGCTGCAACAGGCGGTGGGCGCGGTCTCCGTGGAGCAGCAGGGGGGTGAGCACCATCCCCATAAGCGCCCCTGCAAGTGAGCCGCCGGCGTTGGTCAGCAAGTCCAGACGGGATGGCACTCTGCCCGGCAAGTAAACTTGTGTGGTTTCCATTGTCAGCGACAGCGCTATGCCTGCGAGCACGGAAAGCAGGCAGGCGGTGGCACCCCTGACAGCAGGGGAAAGGGCTGCGACCATCAGCACGCCAAGCGGGATATATCCGGCGACATTGGTGAGAATATCAAACCATGTCCAGTAACGCGGCGAAGGTTCCAGAAGATAAGCGAAAGGGTATTCGGGTTTTGGCGACCACGAAAAGGGATACAGGCTGGCGTAGATAATGAGGAGAACATACACCAACAGGGCAGTTCGGGAAAAGGAAGAAGGACGATGACGTCTCGTCCCCAATAGCCAGTCAGACATGCCGGAGTCGTCCCTCCTGTGGGTTACGCTGCGCGGAAGATGGCTCCTTGTTCGCACGTGCGAATGGCACATGGGGCACATGGACGCCCCTGCGGGCAGAGTGCGCCGCTACTTGCTTCGGCAGAAAAACGCCTTTCACTCCGACGTTGGCGCAGGCGGGCATCTCGCACTGACAAGGGACACCTGCCCCCAATTACGGCTACAATTCTAGCATGTTTTGATAACGGGCTGCGCTGTGTGGCGGCGGATCATACGGGAGTGCTTGATGAATGCGGAGCGTTTTGCCGATGCGGGCGTTTTGTGTCAGCAGGAGGATGGTCGGCGGATTCACGTGGAGGTGGTGACAGAAACGGCTTCCACCAACACGGACCTTCTGGCGCGCCTTCCTTTTCTGACATCTGCTACCGCGCTTTGGGCACTGCGGCAGACGGCAGGGCGGGGGCGTAACGGAAGGCGCTGGTATTCTGCGGAAGGGGCATCCCTGACGTTTTCTCTGGCGTGGCCCTTTTCGCGCGCCGTGCGCGGGCTGTCGGGACTGTCGCTTGCTGTGGGGGTTGCCTTGACAGAGACGCTGATCGCCATGGGTGTGCCGGTTATGCTCAAGTGGCCCAACGACATTCTGGCAGATGGCAGGAAACTGGCGGGCATATTGGTTGAAACACGTGCTGCTGGCGGGGGCGACAGTGCGCAGAGTTGGGCGGTTATCGGTGTTGGTCTTAACCTGGGTTTGCCCGAGCAGGTTCGGCGGCAACTGGACAATCCTGCTGCATCAGCAGGAGGATTGGCGGACATGGACAGGCCGGTTCTGCTGGCGAAGTTGCTGGATGCGCTCGCTGATATGCTGGGCATTTTTGATCAGAGTGGATTTGCCCCTTTCGCGGGTCAGTGGCGCCGTTACGATTATCATCACGGGAGGAAGGTCTGCGTTCAGGGAGAGGCGGGACAAGAATGGCTCGGTGTGGTGGCGGGAGTAAATGCGGAGGGCATGTTGCACCTGGAAACGGACAGTGGCGCGGTTTTTTTGCGTTCGGGCGATGTTTCATTGCGTCCACACAAAGGATAGCCGGATGCTTTTATTAATTGATGCCGGAAACAGTATGGTAAAGTGGGCGATGGTGGGTGCCGATGCTTCTGGTTCTCCCGGGCGTGCGCCCTGGTTTGCTAACGGGGAGCAGAGTTATTCTGCCGGACGCGCTTTGGCGGCGGTGTGGCAGAGTGCGTTGCGCGGCGGACGGATAAAGCGTGTCATCGTTTCCAATGTGGCGGGAAAAGGAACCCGGGATATGCTTTCCGAACAGATCGACCCGCTGGATTCGCCAAGGGTGGAGTGGTTTGAGTCGGCGCGGTTTTTGGCGGGTGTCCGTAACGGTTACGCAGAACCCGCCCAACTGGGCAGTGATCGCTTTGCCTCGCTGATTGGTGCCCGAACGCTTTTTCCAGATACCAACCTGGTGGTGGTCACCTGTGGGACAGCCACAACGATTGATGTACTGACGAAAGAGGGTTTTTTCCCGGGAGGGCTGATTTTGCCCGGTTTGCGGCTGATGGCTTCCGCATTGGCGGACAACACGGCACTGTTGCCGGCGATGCCCGATACGTCTGGATTCTTTTCTGCGCTTGCTACCGATACGGTACATGCTATTGGCAGCGGGTGCCTGACGGCGCAGGCGGGTGCCATTGAATACACCGTGCGGGTTCATGCCGCACAACTGATGGATGTCACCTGCCTTTTGTCCGGCGGTGCGTCAGGGCAGATTGCCTCTTGCCTTTCCATTCCCTTTCAGGTGGTGGACAATCTGGTCATGATCGGTTTGCATGTGGCGGATGCGGAAAAAAACAGGTTGGAACAGACATGTTGAAGTGGCTTTTCTGGACACTGTTGGCGAGCAATATCGTGCTGTTCGCCTTTCAGCGCCTCTATCTGGATACGCCGCCCGCGGGAAAGCGGGAGCCAGAGCGGCTTGCCCAGCAGTATAACAAAGAGAGAATACGTCTGCTGCCGCCATTCTCCATTGCTCCTCCGCAATCATCCCCCTTGCCGCGCCCTTCTCCTGCGACGTCCGCAGAGACAGTACAGACGGTTCCGCCCCCTGCAAAACCAGCTTCGCCGCCAAAGGAAGAAGTCCCTCCGCCCGCAGAAAAAGCGCCGCCCCCGGCAGAGAAAGCCGCGCCGTCTCCCGCAAAACGGGACAGTCCCGGTACTGCCTGTGTCGAGATAGGGCATTTCCCGCGTGAAGAGGCGGCGCGTTTCGAGAAGGCGCTGTCCGCCAAGGGCGTAAAGACAGGCATATCACGACAGAAAAGCCAAACGGGTTCTCAATACATGGTTTTCATTCCCGCCAGTGCCGCGAGTGATGCCAAAATGGTGGATTTGTTTAAAAAAGGTGTTCAGCACTATCGGGTCAAAGATGGTTCTCCCCAACAGGGTGCTCTGTCACTGGGCGTGTTTGGAACGCGGGAAGCGGCACAACGTTATAGTGCCAGGCTGGCGAAAAAGGGTGTGAAGGGCACGCAGATTGTCCCGCGCGGGAATATTGTCGAAAGAACGCTGTACCGGGTTGATCGGCTCACCCCGGTACAGAAGAAAGAGGTGGAATCGCTTTCTTCCCGTTTTCCACGGCAGACGTTACGCAGATGTTCGCGGACAAAGGCCTCTTCCGCTCGCGCGTCGTAACATGTTGTCTGAACCCGATTTCGGGCATAATGCGGGCGTAGGGCATTGTGTCCGAACTTTCCGTCGAGGAGCCGTTTTAGACTGACAACGTGAAGGAACCCCTGATGAAATTCGAAATTATCCCTGTTACCCCTTTTCAGCAGAACTGTACCCTGATGTGGGATGAAAAGACCAACAAAGCCGCAGTGGTGGACCCGGGCGCTGATGTTGACAAAATTGTCAAAGGACTCGAAAGGCATGGGTTGACACTGGAAAAGGTGCTGGTGACACACGGGCACCTGGATCATTGTGGCGTTGCAAAGACGCTGGCGGACCGGTACGGGGTGCCCATTGAGGGGCCCCATGAGGCAGATGCCTACCTGCTTAATGACCTGGCAACCAGCCAGACGCGGACATGGGGGCTGCCGCCGGGCGTTCCTTTTGTGCCGGATCGCTGGCTAAATCAGGGAGATACCGTTACCGTAGGCGGAGAATCCCTTCAGGTGTACCACGTGCCGGGACACTCTCCGGGGCATATTGCTTTTTTTCACCCCGCCAGCAGGGTTGCCATTTCCGGCGATGTGTTGTTCGCGGGTTCGGTGGGGCGGACCGATTTGCCAAACGGGAGCATGAAAGCGCTGGAAAAGTCCATCAGGACAAATATGTATTCTTTGCCGGATGACACGCAATTTATTCCTGGACACGGCCCTGTTTCCACGATTGGAAAGGAAAAAAAACACAACCCTTACGTGCCTGAAAAGCGGTAAACGGTGTGCTTGCGCGGATAGATGTCCCGGAGGGATGGTTTTGCGTGCGCATTATTTTTCTCCTTGACACATCAAAAGAAGTGACCGTACAATTCGGGGGTTTTGATGCCGTGCGAGAAGGGTGCACTTGTTCCGACATGGCTTGTGGCGGAGGGTAGTGTTCCTGTTGTATGCGATGGGGTCGAATCATTTCCTTGCAGGTGCTGGTTGCCGGGCTGACCGTGTCGGTTGCTTTCTGGCTGGGAGGGGCGCTGGCGGGGGTGGCGTCGGCTCTTGCCTGTGCTAGCGCGATTGTCCCGAACGCACTGATGGGCGCAGGTTTTTATGTCAATGATCGTGTGTTTAAGCGGTCTGCGGGAGCAGTGCTTTTTACGTTGGAGTTGGTCAAGATCGCTCTGACAGTTGTGTTGTTGGTAGTTGTTTTCTGGCTTTACAAGGGAGTGCACTGGTTTGCCTTTTTAGTCAGTTTTGTTGTGACACTGAAAAGTTATATCGTTATCGTCATATTGTTCCGCTGGAAGAATTGAATTATGTCCGCAACAGCAAGCGCGCCCCCTACTCTGGCGGGGTATGTTTCCCACCATCTCAAGAATTTTTCGTCCGCCAGCCAGGAAAAGTTGGTTGACTTTACCGTCATCAATCTGGACACCGTTTTTTGGTCTGTTTTCTGCGGGGTGGTGGGTTGCCTGGTTGTCTGGCTGGTTGCCCGCAAAGCGACATCAGGCGTCCCGGGGCGTTTGCAGGCAGCGGTAGAATTGCTGGTCGAGATGGCCGATGGTCAGGCGAGGGCGCAGATCCACGGAGACCGCCGTTTTATCGCGCCACTGGCGCTGACGCTGTTCATCTGGATCTCATTGATGAACTGTATGGATTTTTTGCCAGTTGATCTTTTTTCCCAGATTTTTCACTGGCTTGGGTGGGACTCTGTCATCCACTATCATCGGGCGGTTCCCACGTCCGACCTGAATGGCACGGTTGGCATTTCGTTTGGCGTTGTCGTTCTGATGGTTTATTTCGGCATCAAGGTCAAGGGCTTAAAGACCTTTCTGCACGAATTGTTCTGCGCTCCCTTCGGCGCAGCGCTGGCGCCGTTCAATTTCATGCTGAACCTGATTGAGTACATTTCCAAGATGGTGTCTCTCGGCATGCGGTTATGGGGCAACATGTATGCGGGAGAGTTGCTGTTCTTGATGATCGCCATGCTGGGAGCCTTTGCGGCATTGTCTCTTGGCGGCGCTTTCCTGTTTTTGGGGCACGTTATTGCGGGGGCCATTTGGGCTATCTTCCATATCCTGATTGTATTTCTGCAAGCGTTCATTTTCATGATGCTGACGCTGGTTTATCTGGGGTTGGCTCACGAGGGGCATTGATTCTTTCACTGTTTTTTTTTTGGTTCGTTTCACTCTTCAATGTATAAGGAAATATCATGACAAATACTGGTGTGATTGCGCTCGTCTGCGGGTTGATTATCTCTTTTGTCGGTGTCGCCGCCGCTTTTGGTATCGCGAGTATGGGGGGCAAGTATCTGGAGGCTTCGGCGCGCCAGCCGGAGTTGATGAATCCGTTGCGTACCAATGTGCTGATTCTTTCTGGTCTGGTTGACGCGGTTTACCTGATTGCGGTCGGTGTTGCCGTGATGTTTGCGTTCGTTAATCCGTTTGGCGCATAACGATGGCAAACCGCCTTCCCGCTGGCAGTATTGAGCGGCAGTCGTTGGCGTGAAGGTGATTTCTTCTTGAGAAGGGGCTGACTGTGAATCTAAATGCAACCTTGTTTGCGCAGTTCGTGGTGTTTATTATTCTTGCCTTGTTTACGGCGAAGGCAGTGTGGCCGCCGTTGATGAAAGTGCTTGATGAGCGCGCAAAAAAAATAGCGGAAGGTCTGGCGGCGGCAGATAGAAGCAAACAAGAGATGATTGCCATTGAAAAACACGTTCTGAAGGAAATGCAGAAAGTGCAAGTCGAAAGTCAGCGGCAGTTGAGTGAAGTGGGAATCAAGGCGCAGCAGTTGACCGAAGAGCTCAAGGTGAGTGCCGAGGCCAGGGCGATGGAAATTATTGAGCGCGCGAAAGTGGATGCCCAATCCGAGATCCAGCGTATCCGCGAAGAGTTGCGCAAGGAGGTTGCTGCACTTGCCGTCAAGGGCGCGGAGCAGATTCTGAGGCGAGAGATAGACTCCTCTATCCACGCGGACCTGTTGAAACAATTGGCGGCTGAACTGTAAACCATGGAACTTGCCACCATTGCACGTCCCTACGCCGAAGCGTTGTTTCGGGTTGCAGAGAAGGGCGACTTGTCCCAGTGGTCGTTGCGGGTGTCGCGCTTGGCTGAAATTGGAACCAATGAGCAGATTCGTCGCTTGGCGGCGGATCCGCGAGTGAAATCTTCGCAGGTCGTAGATATTGTTCTGTCGCTTTTGGCTGATGACACCAGTCAGGAATTGCGTAATTTCCTGTCGGTTCTGGTAGAAAACGACAGGGTGACCCTGTTGCCTGAAGTCGGCGTGTTGTTTAACGAATTGAAAAATGCCCGTGAAGGGGTTGCTGATGCGCAGATTACCAGCGCTTTCCCAATGTCTGACGATCAGGTTGCCGAGTTGCTGGGGTCGCTGGGCAAGCGGTTTTCGCGCAAGCTGAGAGCAATTGTGACGGTGGACAACAGTCTCATTGGCGGCGTCATTGTCGCGGTAGGGGATAAAGTGCTGGATATGTCCGTGCGGGCAAAGTTGCAGCGTATGCGTGATGCCCTCGTTTCGTAGGCGCGATGGCTCAATACCGGAGCGAATGCAAGAACCATTTTAGGAGTTAGTATGCTACTCAACCCGTCTGAAATCAGTGAACTGATAAAAAGTCGGATTCAGGGATTGACTGATACCGTCGAGATTCGCAATCAGGGCACGATTGTTTCCGTTTCTGATGGTATTTGTCGTATCCACGGACTTTCCGATGCCATGCAGGGCGAAATGCTGGAATTCCCCGGCAATACCTACGGACTGGCGCTGAATCTGGAGCGAGACTCTGTTGGCGCGGTGATTCTGGGTGAATATGAACATATCTCGGAAGGCGATACGGTGAAATGCACTGGTCGCATCCTGGAGGTGCCAACAGGCCCCGGATTGCTGGGGCGCGTGGTGGACGCGCTGGGTAATCCCATTGACGGCAAGGGGCCGGTCGAGGCACATCTTTCTTCTCCTATTGAGAAGATTGCGCCGGGGGTGATTGCGCGTCAATCGGTTTCGCAGCCCATGCAGACCGGACTGAAAGCAATTGATTCCATGGTGCCCATCGGACGCGGGCAGCGCGAACTGATTATCGGTGATCGGCAGACAGGAAAAACGGCGGTGGCGGTGGATACCATCATCAACCAGAAGGGGCAGGACATGGTCTGCATCTATGTCGCCATCGGGCAGAAAGCCTCTTCCATCAAGAACACGGTGCGCGCGCTGGAACAGTATGGGGCGATGGAATACACAATTGTGGTTACCGCAACAGCATCTGAGTCCGCTGCCATGCAGTATGTCTCGCCCTATTCCGGATGCGCGATGGGTGAGTATTTCCGTGATCGCGGGCAAGATGCCCTGATTATTTACGATGATTTGTCAAAACAGGCAGTTGCCTATCGCCAGGTGTCCTTGCTGTTGCGCCGTCCGCCGGGGCGTGAGGCCTATCCGGGCGACGTGTTTTACTTGCACTCCCGCTTGCTGGAACGGGCGGCGCGTGTCAATGAGGACTACGTTGAAAAATTTACCAACGGGGAAATCAAGGGAAAGACAGGGTCGCTGACGGCGCTGCCGATTATCGAAACGCAGGCGGGAGACGTTTCCGCGTTCGTTCCGACCAATGTGATTTCCATTACGGACGGACAGATATTTCTGGAAACATCCCTGTTCAATTCGGGCATTCGTCCCGCCATCAATGCGGGTATCTCCGTTTCCCGCGTGGGGGGTGCCGCGCAAACGAGAGCGGTCAAGGGGCTTTCCGGCGGTATTCGTACCGACCTGGCGCAGTACCGGGAGCTTGCCGCCTTTTCGCAGTTTGCCTCTGATCTGGATGAGGCGACAAGACGGCAGCTTGACCGTGGCGCCCGCGTGACGGAATTGCTGAAGCAGCCGCAATATTCCCCGTTGCCGATTTCGCTGATGTCAGTCTCTCTTTTTTCGGTCAACGCCGGGTTTCTGGATGACATTGCCGTGAAGGATGTCCTGCCGTTTGAGGCAGGATTGCACGCCTACATGAGGGAAAAACAGGTGGGTTTGCTGGAAAAGATAGAGAGCAGCAAGCGCATTGAAAAGGAAGATGAAAACGTGCTGGCAGCGGCGATTACCGAATACAAACGAGACAGCGGGTTTGCCCCTGAAGAGGTGGAGTAGGGCGCGACAAGGAGTATAGCCGATGGCATCGAGCAAGGAAATACGTGGTCATATCAAAAGTGTGGAAAACACAAGGAAGATCACGAAAGCAATGGAAATGGTTGCTGCATCCAAAATGCGAAAGGCGCAGGACAGGATGCGAGCATCCAGGCCCTACAGCGAAATCGTTCGCAATATTGCCGCGCATATGGCGGAGACCAATCCAGAGTACATCCATCCGTTCACGGTGGAAAGAGACTCCGCAAAGCGCATTGGCTTTATTGTCGTGACGACGGACAAGGGTTTGTGTGGTGGCCTGAATACCAACATTTTGCGCGTAACAACCAACAAAATGCGTGAGGTGGAAGAGGCGGGCAATGAAATTGTCACTGTCGCGGTTGGAAACAAGGGGCTGGGGTTTCTGACCCGGATTGGCGCGAAGGTGCTGTCGCTTGCCGTACAGTTGGGTGATGCCCCGCGGCTGGAGCGCCTGATTGGCCCTGCTCAGGCACTGCTGGGAAAATACCAGGAGAATGAAATTGATGCGATTTATCTGTGCTACAACCGTTTCGTCAATACCATGAAGCAGGAGCCGGTTGTGGAGCGCCTGTTGCCCTTGTCTGCCGACACACTCAAGACAGGAAGCATGCGGCACTCGTGGGAATACATCTATGAACCGGACGCGCCCTCGGTCATTGATATGCTTTTGGTGCGCTATGTTGAAGCGCTGATTTATCAGGCGGTCGCCGAAAATATTGCCTCGGAACAGTCCGCGCGCATGGTTGCCATGAAGTCTGCCAGCGACAATGCGGGTAATGTGATTTCGGAGCTTCGTCTGGTTTACAACAAAACACGGCAAGCTGCCATTACCACCGAACTGACAGAAATCGTTGCGGGCGCGGCTGCAGTTTGAGACGAATTAACATGACTATTTGCAGGATTATTCTTTAAAGGGACGAAAAATGGCGGATGGCAAGATCGTTCAGTGTATCGGTGCGGTGGTTGATGTGGAGTTTCCCCGCGAGAGTATGCCGAAGGTGTACGATGCCCTGAAAATGGAAGGTTCGGAGTTGACGCTGGAAGTGCAGCAACAGCTGGGGGACGGGATTGTTCGCACCATTGCTCTGGGTTCGTCCGATGGTTTGCGGCGTGGCATGGTCATCAGAAACACGGGGCAGCCCATCATGGTGCCTGTCGGCGAGGGAACCCTGGGGCGCATTATGGACGTGTTGGGCAACCCGATTGACGAGGCGGGTCCGGTTGATGTGCAGGAACGTGCGTCCATCCACCGCAAGGCCCCCAGTTACGCGGAACTTTCTCCTTCCCAGGAATTGCTGGAAACGGGTATCAAGGTGATTGACCTGATTTGCCCCTTTGCCAAGGGGGGAAAGGTTGGTCTGTTCGGCGGCGCTGGCGTGGGGAAGACCGTCAACATGATGGAGCTTATCAACAACATCGCCAAGCAGCACTCGGGACTTTCCGTCTTTGCCGGTGTGGGAGAGCGTACTCGCGAGGGGAACGACTTCTACCACGAGATGAAGGATTCCAATGTGCTTGACAAGGTTGCCATGGTCTACGGCCAGATGAATGAACCACCGGGCAATCGTCTTCGTGTGGCGTTGACCGGGCTGACCATTGCGGAAAACTTTCGTGACCAGGGTCGCGATGTGTTGTTGTTCATTGACAATATTTACCGCTTCACGCTGGCGGGGGTGGAAGTGTCTGCCTTGTTGGGGCGCATGCCATCTGCTGTGGGGTACCAGCCGACATTGGCAGAAGAGATGGGCAAGTTGCAGGAGCGCATTACGTCAACCAACGTGGGCTCCATTACTTCCATTCAGGCGGTTTATGTGCCTGCCGACGACCTGACTGACCCGTCTCCCGCGACAACGTTCGCGCATTTGGACTCTACCGTGGTGCTTTCTCGTGATATCGCCTCGCTGGGCATTTATCCTGCTGTGGATCCGCTGGATTCAACGTCACGCCAGCTTGATCCGAACATCGTGGGGCAAGAACACTATGATACGGCGCGCACTGTACAGGGTATCTTGCAACGTTACAAGGAATTGCGGGATATCATCGCCATCCTGGGCATGGATGAGTTGGCGCAGGAAGACAAGCTGGTTGTCGCGCGGGCGCGCAAAATGCAGCGCTTCCTCTCGCAGCCATTCAGCGTGGCCGAGGTGTTCACCGGAACGCCCGGGAAATATGTGCCACTGAAAGAAACCATCAAGGGATTCAGGATGATTGCAAACGGGGAGTTGGATCATTTGCCGGAACAGGCGTTTTACATGGTGGGGACGATTGACGAGGCGATTGACAAGGCAAAACGTACGTAAAAAATGCTGGTCGCGGGTGCGCTCACTGGCGGCGGGACGGCGGCACATTACGAATAAGGATTTTCTATGGCGAGTACCATACACGTGGACGTAGTTTCTGCGGAAGGGCTGATTTTCTCGGGTAGCGCCGAGTTCGTCGCGGTTCCTGCCGAGATGGGAGAGATTGGGATTCTGCCGCACCACGCCCCCCTGATTACACTGATTACCCCCGGCGCGGTTCGCATCAAATGTCGGGGCAGGGAGGAAGAGGAGTTTGTTTTTGTTGCGGGGGGTATCCTGGAAGTGCAGCCCCATGCGGTTACCGTTCTGGCAGACACCGCCATTCGCGCAACGGATCTGGACGAGACGAAAGCGCTGGAAGCCAAAAAACTGGCGCAGGACTCCATTGTCAACCAGGCCGCCAACATTGATTACGCCAAGGCGCAGGCAGAGATTGCGATGGCGATGGCGCAACTTGCGCTTATTCAGCGTGTGCGCGGAAAACGCTACTGATTCCGGGCATGCATCACCTGGCGCGCCCGCGCTCCCTTTTAGCGCCACACGTATTGCCCGATGCAGGACCCGCGCAGTAGTTTTTCTTGAGGCATTTTTCCCGCGTTGCCGATAGCAGGTCGCGCAGGTTTGTCGTGATAATCGGCAGGAATGGGTACGGTTTGTCCGTTTTTTGTGTCTTTATGCGCTTAAGCAATGTAAAAATGCGCAAAAAACGATGAAAAGCCTTGACAACATTTCTTGTTACTATAAGATGCCGACTGACGGATGCCTCCGCAAGGGTGTGTGGTGTTTTGTCAAGCGGGCGTGACTGGGGGAGAAGCGGCATAAGCAAGGTTTTCCAGATAGTCGGGCAAGATGAATGTGTTTTTATAGGACGTTTTATGGCAACAGGTACAGTGAAGTGGTTCAATGATTCCAAGGGTTTTGGTTTTATTACTCCGGAAGATGGTGGCGAGGATTTGTTTGCACACTTTTCCGCAATCAACATGAATGGGTTTAAAACTCTGAAGGAAGGGCAGAAGGTTCAGTTTGAAGTTACCCAGGGCCCCAAGGGTAAGCAGGCTTCCAATATTCAGTCCGCCTGACCGTTTCACACAACGGAAACCCCGCTTTTTAGCGGGGTTTTTCTTTTTCGGGCTGTCCGTTTTCAGGTGGCGTGCAGTCCTGTTTGCGCTTTTCTTGCCGCACCAGAACAAATGGAACGCCACACGGCATATAATCTTGTCTGTTTTTATTTTTACATCAGACAACATGACTGCGGAAATTATCAATGGCAACAAACTTGCCCAGGCACTGCGTGCCGAGGTTGCAGAACGCGCCGCCCAATTGTGCGAGCAGGGAGAAAAACCCGGGTTGGCGGTTATTCTTGTAGGAGACAGCCCCGCGTCCATGGTTTATGTCATGAACAAGGAGAAAGCATCGAAAGCCATCGGCATTCACTCCGTCCTTGAAAAGTACGAAGAAGACTTGACGGAAGCGGCCTTGCTGGAGCGCATCCGTGCGCTGAACGTGGATCCGCGCATTCACGGTATTTTGGTGCAGCTGCCGCTTCCTCCGCATATCAACACACACAGGGTGATTGAAACGATTGCGCCGGAGAAGGACATGGATTGTTTTCATGTTGTCAATGCCGGTATGCTGATGACCGGAATGCCGCGTATCCGTCCCTGCACGCCCTATGGCGTCATGAAAATGCTGGAATCCATCCAGTATCCGGTTGTGGGTTCCCATGCCGTTGTCGTGGGGGCATCCAACATTGTGGGAAAGCCGATGGCAATGATGTTGTTGCAGGCGGGTGCGACAGTGACGATCTGCAACTCGAAAACCAGAGACCTGGGGCACCACACCCGTCTGGCAGATATTCTGATTTCGGCAACAGGACAGCGTCATATTATCAAGGGCGGCATGGTGAAGCCTGGTGCGGTTGTTATTGATGTGGGGGTCGAGCGCGACAAGGACGGCAAGTTGTGGAGTGACGTGGAGTTTGACAGCGTCAGGGAGGTGGCCGGGTACCTTTCTCCCGTTCCGGGCGGGGTGGGCCCCATGACGATTACCATGCTGCTGGTCAACACCATCGAAGCGGCAGAAAAAGCACTGCAGGCAAAACGGGTCGCTTCGTGATGGGTGCACCGGTCGCTTCGTATTCTGATAGTGAGCGGCTTTCTGTCAATCCGCTGCTGGTGTTTGAGGGCTTGCCTCGCTTTGATCTCATTACTCCGGAGCAGGTTACGCCGGCAGTTGACCAGTTGCTGACGGATTGTCAGCGTGTCGTGGCGAATCTGGAAACGATGACCACGTCGCCGGACTGGGCGAATCTGGTTGTTCCGCTGGATGATTGCACGGAAAGGCTGCATCGCGCCTGGGGTGTTGTTGCTCACTTGCACGCAGTCGTTGATACGCCCGCGTTGCGGGTCAGCTATAACGAGAACCTTGCCAGAGTGACAGAATTCTGGACAACGCTCTCGCAAAACGTCAATTTGTTCGAAAAATACCGCCAGCTTCGTCACAGCACAGCGTTCGAGACACTCACGGCGGCACAGCAGCGTATCGTTGACAATGCGTTGCGGGATTTCAGGTTGGGCGGCGCAGAGTTGTCGTCGGACAAAAAGCAGGCATTCGCGCGCGTTCAGGAGAAAATGGCGTCGGTGTCCACGCGTTTTGCCGAGAATGTGCTGGACGCGACGAATGCTTTCTCGTTGCTTATTGAGGATGAAGCCCCGCTCGCCGGATTGCCGGAATACGCCAAACAGGCTGCGCGCGCGTTGGCCGAGAAGGAAGGGAAAGCCGGTTATATGCTGACCTTGCATTTCCCGTCGTACTATCCCGTTATGCAGTTTGCCGACAACAGGGATTTGCGCGAGACCTTGTATCGTGCCTACGTGACGCGTGCATCGGAATTGGGCACTCAGGCGGAATGGGACAACACGGAGAATATCCTGAGCTTGCTGATGCTCCGCCGGGAGGAAGCCGATTTGCTGGGATTTGCCAGTTTCGCTGATCTGTCTCTGGTGCCCAAGATGGCGGAAAGTCCTGCTGAAGTACGCCGTTTTCTGGAAGACCTGGCGCGCCGGGCGCGCCCCTTTGCCGAGCGAGAGTTGGATGTCTTGCGCCGCTTTTCCCGCGAGATACTGGGGATTGCCACATTACAGGCGTGGGATATTCCTTATGCATCGGAAAAGTTGCGCGAGCAGCAATATGCTTTTTCAGAGCAGGAACTAAAGTCTTACTTCCCGGAAGACCGGGTGCTGGAAGGTTTGTTTCGCCTGATACAGTCACTGTTTTCCGTCACGATTTCACTGGACACTGCGCCTGTATGGCACCCCAATGTGCGTTTTTACCGGATTGAGCGGGCGGGGCAGCTAATCGGTCAGTTCTATTTGGATTTGTACGCCCGTCCCGGCAAGCGGGGGGGCGCATGGATGGATTCTGCCATCAGCCGCAGGCGAATGCCGCAGAGGGTACAAACACCGTTGACCTATCTGGTTTGCAATTTCACCGAGCCGCTTTCGCAGGATGGCGGGCGGCAGCCTGTTTTCCTCACACACAATGAAGTGATGACGCTCTTCCATGAATTCGGGCACGGACTACACCATTTACTGACGCAGATGGATGAGTTGGGTGTTTCCGGGCTCTCCGGTGTCGAATGGGACGCTGTGGAGCTGCCGTCCCAGTTCATGGAAAATTTCTGTTGGGACTGGGAGGTGCTGACCCGCATGACGGCGCAGGAAGGATCAGAGAAGCCGTTGCCGCGCGCATTGTTTGAAAAAGTGCTTGCGGCGCGGAATTTTCAGTCGGGCATGCAAATGCTCCGCCAAATTGAGTTTGCGTTGGTGGATATGCGCCTGCACAGCGATTTTGACCCGGTGGGAAGCCGCCGCGTGCAGGATGTACTTGATGCAGTACGGCAGGAGTTTGCCGTTGTGATCCCTCCTGCGTTCAACCGTTTTCTGCATTCATTCAATCATATCTTCGCGGGAGGGTATCCGGCAGGCTACTACAGTTACAAATGGGCAGAGATATTGTCCGCGGATGCATACGGCGCATTTGAGGAAGCGGCTGGAGACGAGGGACTGGCGGAAACGGGCAAACGTTTTCTTGACGAGATATTGGCTGTTGGAGGATCCCGCGCCATGATGAATTCCTTCACGGCTTTTCGGGGGCGCCCGCCTGCTGTGGACGCTTTTTTGCGGCTGAATGGATTGACTGATATTCCTCCGTGTTCGCAGTCATCCGTTTTTGCGCTACACTGCACAGAGTAGAGAGGGACTGTCTCTGTTTGCAGAGTGCGCCATGACCAGAATCGAATTTCGTACCCACATAAAAGACAAGCTGGATTATGTTTGCCGATGGGCGCGCAAGGCGTTGACGGTAAAACCCGATGTGCGGGTTGTGCTTTTCGTTCGTGATTCTGCGCAATTGCTCAAGCTGGATGAAGCGCTGTGGACGTTTTCCGACCACGATTTTCTGCCTCATGCAGAAGCCGGTACCCCCCATGCGTCCCATTCACCCATTCTCCTGGCTTGTGACAATGCGGTATTGCCTCATCAGGAGATACTTGTGAATTTGTCGCCATCCGTCCCGCCGTTTTTCGCTCGCTTTGAGCGATTGATTGAATTGGTTTCGACAGACGAGGAAGACCGGCAGGCAGGAAAACAGCGCTATGTCCACTACCGGCAGCGCGGCTATACTCTGCAACACGAGGTTGCCGGATGAATTCTCCCACACCACCGCGGAAACGCGGGGTTCCCGTACTGACCAACAGGGTCGCGGGTACCCCGGCAGGAAAGCGAAAACAGCCTTCTCCGCCTGTATCGCCAGCTTCTTCTCCGTCAAGGGATCGAGGCAAGGTAACGGGCATTACCGGAATGGCCGATGAAGAAGCGATGTGGGATGAACTGGAGCAACGTTTGGTCAGGCAGATCATGAAACACGTGACGGACCGTCTGGATTTTATTTTGGATCACAGTATCCCTGCCCGCATCTCGACGATATTGCACCAGACGGCCGTTATTTTGGCAGAGGACATCAAGCAGGATTTGGACAAGACACTGGAAGTGCTGGTGACGCATGCCGTGTTGGATGAATTGTTGAATATACGGAGCAAAAAACTGGCGCAGCAGGATGAAACGAACTGATTTTTCGTGGCAGCGGGGCGGGTGAGGCAAAGGGGCGTACGGTGAAGGTCATTGTATTGGGGGCAGGAATTACGGGTGTGGCATCTGCCTGGTTTTTGCGGCAGGCGGGGCATGAGGTGACAGTGATCGAGCGTCGTCCGGGACCAGCGCAGGAGACTTCCTTTGCCAACGGAAGCCAGATATCGGTTTCTCACTCGGAACCCTGGTCAAATCCGTCTGCGCCCAGAAAGGTTTTGCAGTGGTTGGGAGAGGAAGATGCTCCCCTGTTGTATCGTTTTCATGGCAATGTCCGTCAATGGAAGTGGGGCTTGCGGTTTTTGCTGGAATGCCTTCCGCGCAGAACCGCTCGCAATACCCGTCAGTGCCTTGCGCTCGCCGATTTCAGCCAGCGCACTTTGCGGGAGCTGCGGCAGACGGTTGATGTCAAGTACGATTATCTGATGCGCGGCATTATGCACTTTTATACAGACTTGCAGGATTTCAATGCATCCAAGGCGGGTGCAACGCTGATGACGTCGCTCGGTTGCCTGAGACAGTCCATTGACGCGGATGAGGTAGTGCGCATTGAGCCGGCATTGAGCCCGATTCGGGATAAACTGGTTGGGGGTGATTTTACTCCCGGAGACGAACATGGTGATGCCAGACAATTTTCCATCGCGCTGGCAGAGCGCGCCAAAGCGGAGGGAGTGCACTTCCTGTTTAACACCAGCGCAACCCGTTTGCTAACGGAAGGGACAGGCACTGCTGCCCGTATCGCGGCGGTTGAAACGATTTTGCCAACGGGGGATTTTGTCGCGCAATCGGCGGATGCCTTTGTCATTTCCATGGGGAGTTTTTCTGCCCCTTTTCTCAAGCCATTGGGGATTGACCTGATGATTTATCCCACCAAGGGTTATTCGGCAACCTATCCCGTGATTGCGCCGGACAGGGTGCCTTCTGTCTCCCTGATCGATAGTGCGTACAAACTGGTTTTCTCCCGCCTGGGGAATACCTTGCGCGTGGCGGGTACCGCCGAGATAAGCGACTATCACCGCCAACTGGATACGGCGCGCTGCGAATTGCTGACCCGGCGGACGCGCGAACTATTCCCCGACGCATGTGACTACAGCCAGCCGAATTACTGGTCCGGCATGCGTCCGATGACGCCATCAAATGTGCCGTATATCGGAAGAGCGAAGTATTCGAATCTTTACCTGAACACGGGGCACGGTACGCTGGGATGGACCATGGGGTGCGGGTCAGGGCGTGCCATTGCGCACATCGTCTCGGGAGGTCAGCCAGAGGTCGCGTTCGACTTCATGGATACCTGGCCGCGTTGACGTCCTTCGCTTTTGCCTGCCCGTTATGCAAAAATCCGGCGTGCTTCCTTCTTTTAGTCTGGCAGAACGCAGCCGACGCAGTGTCTGGCATCCCTGTACCCAGATGCAAAAACACGCCTCTTTTCCGATTGTTGCGCTGGGACGAGGGGAAGGCGCATGGCTCTTCGACGAAAAAGGCACGCCTTACCTTGATGCGATCAGTTCGTGGTGGACCAACCTGTTCGGTCACGCACATCCCTACATCAATGCCGCGTTGAAGGAGCAGTTGGATACGCTGGAGCATGCCATGCTGGCGGGGTTTACACATGAGCCCGTTGTTCGTTTGTCGGAGCGACTCTCCGACATGACGGGAGGGGTGCTGGGGCACTGTTTTTATGCGTCGGATGGCGCATCCGCCGTGGAGATTGCCCTGAAAATGAGTGTTCATGCCTGGCGGAACGAGAACAGACCGGATAAACGGGAGTTTGTTTGCCTGCGGGGCAGTTATCATGGCGAAACTATCGGGGCATTATCTGTCACGGATGTACCGCTTTTCCGGCAAGAATACGAGGCGCTCTTGCGAGCAGTGCACATTGTGCCCGCGCCAGATACGAGAGGGGAAAGCAAGAAGGCGTCGTTGCCTAAAGGGACGGACGAGGCATTACAGGTGGTGGAAGCATTGTTTTCCTCGCGTGCCGACCATATTGCCGCGTTGATTATTGAGCCGCTGGTGCAGTGTGCCGCGGGTTTTGTCATGCACGAGCCGCTCTATGTGAGAGGGCTGCGGCAATTATGTGACCGCTTCCATGTTCACCTCATTGCAGACGAGATAGCTGTGGGGTGCGGCAGAACCGGCACTTTTTTTGCCTGCGAGCAGGCAGGTATCTGGCCTGACTTTATGTGCCTGTCGAAAGGGATCAGCGGGGGATATTTGCCACTGTCGCTGGTGATGACCCGGGATGAGATTTATTCTCTTTTTTATGATGAATCGCTGTATCGCGGCTTTTTGCATTCTCACTCCTACACCGGAAATCCGCTCGCTTGCCGTGCAGCGCTGGCGACGCTGGATCTTTTTGACAGGGAGCGGATCCTGGAGAAAAACCGGCGGACGGCACAGGTGCTGACAGATGCGCTGGACGCGGTGCGGGCGCATGAGCATGTTCGCCATTTCCGGTGTCGCGGGATGATATGGGCCTTCGAAGTGGATTTGCCTGAGCCGGACGAGGCGGCGCGCTTTCCGCAACATTTTTTTGCCGCAGCGCTGCGGCAGGGGCTGCTGCTGCGTCCTATCGGCAATACGGTCTATTTGCTGCCGCCCTATGTTGTGGCGGAACGCGAAATTGACATGCTTGCTGAGCGCTTGCCGCGAGTACTGAAAGAGGTGCTCGCGGCATGAAAGGGGTTTTTGTGACCGGAACGGATACGGGGGTGGGGAAAACCTTGGTGACGTGCGCCCTTCTTTCCCTGCTGGCCCAAAAAACAGAGGGCGCCGCAGGCATGAAGCCCATTGCGACGGGAGCCATCTTTGAGGGCGGAGAATGGTGCAGCGGGGATACAGTGTCCATTATGGATGCGTCCAGTATTTCCTTGCCTGTGTCCCTGGTAACCCCTTGCCTCATGCGGGCACCCGTTTCTCCTGACATTGCCGCCCGCATGGAGGGCAGACAGATTGATCTGGAATACGTGTACGGCTGTTATCGGCAGATTTGCGAGAAGACCGCGGCGGTTGTAGTGGAAGGAGTGGGTGGATTCCGTGTGCCGCTGTCGGAAACGCAGGATGCTTCCGATCTTGCGGTGCAACTTGGGTTACCGGTTGTTCTGGTGGTCGGGTTGCGTCTGGGGTGCATGAGTGTTGCCATGCTGACCGTCGAGGCGATATTATCGCGTGGGTTGACGCTGGCAGGGTGGGTCGCCAACCATATTGACCCGCACTTGCTGTACACCGGGGAAGTCATCACCTCTCTGGATGCGCGGATTCCGGCAGAGCGGTTGGGGACGATTCCTTACATGCCGTCGCCATCCTGGCAGGTTGCCGCGCAGTTTATTGATCTGCTGCCCCCGTGTGTTCGTTAAGACAAAAAATAAGGATATTTGCCATGCCGCCTGCCGTTTCACCGCCAGAGAGCATCTCTGCGCCAATCGATACCTGGTCGACCGCGGAGGTGTTTGCCCTGTTCGCACTTCCTTTCTCCGAATTGCTGTTTCTCGCGCATCGGGTGCACCGAGACCACTTCCCTGATGGTGATGTGGAACTGGCAACGTTGATTTCGCTGAAAACGGGAGGATGCACAGAGGATTGTGGCTATTGTGCGCAATCCATTCATCACGATACGGCGCTTGTACCGGAGGGGATATTGCCTCTGGATACGGTGCTGGCATCCGCCCGGCAAGCGAAAGCAAGGGGGGCCACCCGCTTTTGCATGGGGGCTTCGGGACGTTCGCCCAGTGCTCGGGAGATGGGACGGTACGTGGAAATTATCCGGGCGGTCAAGGCGTTGGATTTGGAAACTTGCGTCACGCTGGGGATGCTGCGGGAAGAACAGGCACAGCAGCTCAAGGAAGCGGGACTGGACTATTACAACCATAATCTGGATACCTCCTCCGACCACTATACCCGGATTGTTTCTACCCACAGTTACCAGGATCGGCTTGATACATTGGGGCGAGTCAGGAAAGCGGGAATCAAGGTTTGTTGCGGCGGTATTGTCGGCATGGGCGAGAGCCGACAGCAACGGGCGGAACTGATTTCACAACTCGCCAATTTGAATCCCTATCCCGAGTCGGTTCCTGTCAACCATTTAATCCCTATTGAAGGAACACCCCTTTCCGGCGCAGACTCACTTGACCCGCTGGAATTTGTTCGCACAGTTGCTGTTGCCCGCATTACCATGCCCGAGGCGCGTGTTCGTCTGTCCGCTGGTCGCAGGGAATTGGGTGAAGGCGTTCAGGCAATGTGCTTTTTTGCGGGTGCAAACTCCATTTTTTATGGAGAAAAACTGCTGACCGCAGATAACGCGGAAGAAGAAAACGATCTCGCGCTGCTGGCAAAATTGGGGTTAAAAACACGGCGTACCACCGAAGTGAAAGCACGCATGCCCGGCATTGCGGAGCACGACCACACGCGTCCTGTGCCGTGACGAGGGCGCTGCGCTGCGGCGCCCCTTCGCACTGTCGCCGGTGTGAGTGCCATGCGGGAGGTCAGGCGGCAAAAAAAAACGGCTGCACACGGAAGTGTACAGCCGGTTCCCCGCCTGTGCCGTCATGCCGGCATCTTGAACCTGTGGTTCAAGGGGGTCACGGTCAGTCTGGTCTCGGGTTCGTCGAACAAGCGACGATCACACCCACCGGACAATATCCCGCAACCGATGCTCGGGAATGGTTCATAGAATATATGGCAATCTCGAACACGGCAGGGTGATTCCAGTTTACCCGATTAGCGTGGACTGTCAATATTTTTTTGTTCGTTTCCGTGGGTTTGTCGGCAGAAAAAACGGTCAGAGAGCTTTCCCGCTTCGAGCAGATGGCTTGCGTCCAGATAGCTGGTCCGTCCTGAATAATGCATTTTTACAGGGATTCTGCGGGGCTCGTGTACCACATTTGCAGGAATGTTATCTGCCGTAAGGATAAAATCCATGCATAAAAAAGCCTTCTTTCAATGTACTCGTTACCGATACCTTGACACCGAATTCGTACGGGTTACGGCTCTTGCCCTTGGAGATGCACTCCACTTCCGGCGTATGAAACGCGTACAGCTTGTCTTTGGGCTTTTGTTCAAGGAGGTGTTTTGTCCTTGCCAAAATATCGTCCAGTTTTACCCTTGACGCATCGCTGACGTTCTCAATTTGTCTTGCAATATCCCTCCATATCCGACCAACACGGCTTTTGAGCGTGCGAAGCGTTTTACACATCCGCTTGTATTGTCTGGCGTGGGCATAGCGTCCGATTTGTCTCACCAGTCTCGGCGCTTCCCGGTTGTAATTTTGACGAAGCTCAATGCCGAACTCTTGTGCTGCCTTAACCAGATGCCGCCTGCTGTACTCAAGCAATCCGGAATCGGTCGGATGCGCAACGGCTTTTTCCATCACAGTGGTGTCTACGATCACCGTCTGAAGACTTCTTTCTTTCAATTGTCCGTTCCTGATGGCAGTGTCCAGGGTCACAGACAACAATTCTTCCACACCCGCTTCACCCAGCCGTTTACGCCACCGCGTCAGACTGGACGGATCAATCGGCGGGTCGGTTTGAAGGTATTGTTCTCCTGTGAAAACTTGCCAGTACGGGTTTTCTACCCACCCCCACACAACGTCTTCGTCTGACAGACCAAACGCATATTGCAGGTACAGCAAACCGGCTATCAGCCTCGGTGAGACCGCAGGACGACCTTTCTTCGAGACGAAGGATTCGCTGCACACAACGTGGATGCGTTCCCAGTCTATGGTGTCGGCTAACTTCACCAGGGGATGGCGCAGATTGATGTGGTCTCGTAGTGGATAGGAAAAAAGCTGACCGCTTGCAGGTCTTTGGGGATTCGGGGGCATAAAACACCAGCAAAATTTGCAAGAAAATGACTCCCAATTATCTCAAATCCTGCAAATCTACACAGCTTTTTTATGCAATTTTATCAATGTTTTTATAGACTTAAACCATTGTTCAGGACGGACTAGCTGTTGTTTTTCGCGTTCGTTGCCCGCTCGGTGAATTGACACAAAATAGTATGTGCGACATAATCCCATGTTCCTTGCGGAGGGGTGGCCGAGTGGTTAATGGCAGCGGACTGTAAATCCGCCCTCTTATGAGTACGTTGGTTCGAATCCAGCCCCCTCCACCAATACACAAGGTTGTGCTGAAATCCACAGGCGGGCGTAGCTCAATGGTAGAGCCGAAGCCTTCCAAGCTTAAGACGAGGGTTCGATTCCCTTCGCCCGCTCCAGAGGGATGTATTGCAGGCAAGGCTGGTTATGCCCTTGTAGCTCAGTGGCAGAGCACTCCCTTGGTAAGGGAGAGGTCGCGTGTTCAATCCACGCCAAGGGCACCACGGTTTCGAATGGATGCAAGTGCGTGAGTAGTCGGCAGGGTCCGATATTCTGTTTTATTCGTGAGGAGTCAACAAATGGCAAAGAGCAAATATGAGCGGACGAAGCCGCACGTGAATGTTGGGACAATAGGTCACGTTGACCACGGCAAGACGACGCTGACGGCGGCGCTGGCGACGGTATTGTCGAGGA
>JAISAG010000110.1 GCA_031266815.1 Burkholderiaceae bacterium
ATGGAGTAGAACGGCTATGGCTGATCCTGTGCAGACAGCAGGCAGCACGAGCGACAGAGTAAAGGTGATTGTCGCTTTTGTTGCCTGTGTGGCGGGTGTTGTTGGGTACTATTTTTTGGCAGACAGGTCGGCACCGCTGCGGATTGCCGTGCTGGTGCTGGGTGTCGTCGTTGGTGGCGTTGTTGCCTGGTTTTCGAATGCCGGTCGCAATTTTGTTGTGTTCGCCCAGGAATCCGCTCGCGAGGTACGCAAGGTGGTGTGGCCGGAGCGAAAAGACTCGCTTCGCATGACGGGAATTGTGTTTGGTTTCGCCGTGGTCATGGCGCTTTTCCTCTGGGGAGCGGACAGGGCGCTGGAATTTGTTTTGTACGATTTGATACTTGGCTGGAAGCAATGACGGATACGAACAACACGGATCAGGAAATGTCGAAGCCGCCCGCGACGGCAGACTCTGGAAAAAGACGCTGGTATGTGGTGCACGCCTATTCCGGTATGGAGAACAGTGTGCGCCGGACGTTGCTTGAGCGCATAGAGCGCTCGGGCATGCGCGAGCAGTTTGGCGAGATTCTGGTGCCTACCGAAGAAGTGGTTGAGGTAAAGAACGGACAAAAGTCCGTTACGGAGCATCGGTTTTTCCCCGGTTATGTGCTGGTCGAGATGGAGATGACAGACGAAACGTGGCATCTGGTCAAGAACACGCCGCGGATAATCGGGTTTGTGGGAGGAAAATCCAACAAGCCGACGCCCATTCCGCAGAAGGAGGTTGATACACTTCTCCGGCAGATGCAGGACGGCGTGGATAAACCCCGTCCGAAGGTATTATACGAAGTGGGCGAAATGGTGCGCATTAAAGAGGGTCCGTTCGCGGACTTCGAGGGGAGTGTCAAAGAAGTCAACTACGAAAGGTCCCGCCTGGTTGTGACCGTTATTATTTTTGCGCGTCCCACGCCGGTTGAACTGGAATTCCGGCAGGTTGAAAAGGTGTGATTGACGCTGGTCCGGTGCGTCGTGGTGCCTCCGATGGCATCATAAAACCGGAGAGAGGAGTCCGCATGCGTGTGGACGTTATGACTCACTTACTGTTACAGGAATAGACATGGCTAAAAAAATCGCGGGATACATCAAGTTACAGGTGCCCGCCGGAAAGGCGAATCCATCGCCTCCGATTGGCCCCGCACTGGGGCAGCGCGGCTTGAATATCATGGAGTTTTGCAAGGCGTTTAATGCGCAGACGCAGCAGTTTGAGGCGGGTATGCCGATCCCTGTCGTGATTACCGCTTACGCCGACAAGTCGTTTTCTTTTGTTATGAAAACGCCCCCGGCTTCTTTTCTTATCAAAAAAACAGCGGGAGTTGCCAAAGGTTCCACCCGGCCTCACGCCGACAAAGTGGGGAAACTCTCCCGCGCGCAGGTTGAAGAGATCGCCACCATCAAGATGCCCGACCTGACTGCGTCCGATATGGATGCGGCCGTGCGGACCATTGCCGGGTCGGCGCGTTCAATGGGTATTACGGTAGAGGAGGCATGATGGCAAAGTTATCCAAACGTGTTCGGGCTTTCAAGGAAAAAGTGGATCGCAGCCGGTACTATCCGCTGGATGACGCATTGTCCCTCATCAAAGCGTCCGCTACGGCCCGGTTCAACGAATCTTTCGACATCGCCGTTCAACTTGGGGTGGATCCCCGAAAGTCGGATCAGGTCGTGCGCGGGTCGGTCGTGTTGCCGGCGGGGACAGGGAAGACGGTTCGGGTCGCCGTTTTTGCGTCAGGCGAGAAGGCAGAGCAGGCGAAGCTGGCTGGCGCGGATGTGGTGGGACTGGAAGATCTTGCCGAGAAAATCAAGAAGGGAGACATGCCGTTTGACGTGGTCATTGCTTCTCCCGACACTATGCGCGTCGTTGGAACCCTGGGGCAGATTTTGGGGCCGCGCGGATTGATGCCCAATCCCAAGGTGGGGACAGTGACACAGGATGTGGTCCAGGCAGTAAAGAACGCCAAGGGAGGGCAAATCCAGTACAGGACAGACAGAGGGGGTATCATCCATGCTTCCATCGGACGCAAGTCTTTTTCCGATGCTGATTTGAAATCGAATATTCAGGCCTTGTTGGGTGCGTTGCACAAAGCGAAGCCGACTACCAGCAAGGGAACCTACATCAGAAAAATATCGCTTTCCTCGACGATGGGTGCGGGGGTGCGCATTGACCCGTCTTCGTTGCAGGATGCATGACGGAATAGGTGTCTCCGCAAATGCGGAGCTGAGCTTTGGGGCAGACCGCAAAGGCGGCCTGGACAATCAAAGACCGTTGGGCTGAGGGTGGGTTCACCCGTCAGTTAAAACAGTTTCTGACCCAACGTAGATGGTGAGCCCAAACAAGTTTTGCCGTCGCGAACCGATCACTGGTCGCAAACGTCTGACTTTGGACACCATGTGTTAAACCGGCGCGGGTGCGGGTGGTTTTTGCCGTGTTTGCGCCATTTTGGGAGGTTAGACCGTGAGTCTCAATCTGAATGACAAGAAAGCCATTGTCAAAGAGGTTAATGCCCAGTTGGCATCAGCCCAGACGGTTGTTTTGGCTGAATATCGTGGTATCCGTGTCGGCGACATGACGCAATTGCGCGCGAAAGCGCGTGAAGCGGGGGTGTACCTTCGTGTGCTGAAAAACACGTTGGCGCGCCGTGCTGTTGACGGTACTGTTTTTTCCAGCCTAGCTTCCGAGATGACAGGTCCGTTGATTTACGCTTTGTCCGTTGATGCCGTTGCGGCAGCAAAGGTTATTCAGGACTTTGCCAGAGGAAACGAGAGCCTGGTTATCCGGGGCGGAAGTTTTGCGGGGAAGGTACTGGACAAGGCGGGTGTTACGGCGCTGGCCAATATACCGAGTCGTGAGGCGTTGCTTTCCCAGTTGCTGGGAGTCATGCAGGCGCCCGTTTCCGGGTTTGCACGAGGGCTTGCCGCCCTTGCCGCGAAAAAGGAAGCGGAAGCTGCCTGATGCTTTGGAGCGAGGCAGGGCTGTGCCGCATTCATCATCAATTTACGTATTTTTAGGAGTTTTTCATGGCTACAAGTAAAGAGGACATTCTGGAAGCAGTGGGGGCGATGTCCGTAATGGAACTGAATGAATTGGTAAAGGCGTTTGAAGAGAAATTCGGGGTGTCTGCCGCCGCGATGGCCGTTGCCGCACCCGCTGGCGGTGCGGCTGCGGGTGCCGCCGCCGTAGAGGAGCAGACCGAATTTTCGCTGATCCTCGCCGAATTCGGCAGCAACAAGGTTGCTGTCATCAAGGCCGTTCGTGAAATTACCGGTCTGGGACTGAAAGAAGCAAAAGATATGGTGGATGCCGCACCGAAGCCTGTCAAGGAAGGGCTGAACAAGGCGGATGCCGAAGCAGCAAAGAAAAAGCTGGAGGAAGCGGGCGCGAAAGTGGAAATCAAATAATCACCTTTTTGTTGCTGTTTTTTCCCGAGTCGCGGCAGAATCGTTTACAATAAACGGTTCTGCTTCGGCTTGTTTTTTTCTTCTTTAAAATACGTGGTGTCGCGATGACACACTGATTTGATGATTGTTGGGGCTGGCGCCCTCAGCGGAGAAGGTCCGTTTTACTCATGGAGCGCCAGGGTTTCCCGTTCCGCTACTGCCATTCATGGAGCGTTCATGCATTACTCATTCACCGAGAAAAAGCGTATTCGGAAATCTTTTGCGAGGCGCGACAACGTACACCAGGTTCCTTTTTTGCTGGCAACCCAGATAGAGTCCTACCGCTGCTTTTTGCAGGCGGATGTTGCTCATTTGGCGCGAAAAAATGAGGGGCTTCAGTCCGCCTTTTCGTCCATATTCCCCATTGTTTCCCACAACGGGTTTGCCAGATTGGAGTTCTTGTCCTATTCGCTGGGCGAGCCGCCGTTCAATATCAAGGAGTGTCAGCAGAGAGGGTTGACCTATGCTTCTCCCCTGCGCGCAAGGGTGCGCCTGGTCATTCTCGACAAGGAGTCGCCAACCAGGCCCGTTGTGAAGGAAAGGCGTGAGCAGGAAGTGTACATGGGGGAAGTTCCCCTGATGACCGAAACCGGCTCGTTCGTGATAAATGGGACGGAGCGGGTCATTGTGTCGCAATTGCATCGTTCGCCCGGTGTTTTTTTCGAGCATGATCGCGGCAAGACGCATTCCTCTGGCAAGCTGCTTTTTTCAGCCCGGATCATTCCCTACCGGGGCTCCTGGCTGGATTTTGAATTCGATCCCAAAGATATTCTCTTCTTTCGGGTTGACCGTCGCCGGAAGATGCCCGTTACGGTTTTGCTCAAGGCAATCGGTTTGACCGCAGAACAGATTCTCGAATATTTCTTCGAATTTGATCGTTTTGCGTTGCATGACGACGGTGCGGAAATGGATTTCAACCGTGACCGCATGCGAGGGGAAATTGCCCGCTTTGACATCACGGACAGAAAAGGAAATGTGCTGGTTGCCAAGGACAAGCGGATCAACGCAAAAAATATCCGCGAAATAGAGGCGGCTGGGGTAAAGCGTATTTCTGTGCCGGACGATTATCTGGTCGGGCGCTCGCTTGCCAAAAATATCGTAGATGGCGAAACGGGCGAAATCATTGCCAAGGCAAACGAAGAGTTGACGGGCGAAACGCTTGCCCGGTTGCGTGAAGCACGGATCGGTGAGATTGAAGCCTTGCATACGAACGATCTGGACAGGGGAAGCTATATCTCGCAGACATTGCGGATGGATGAAACCGCGGACCAGATTGCGGCAAGGGTTGCCATTTATCGTATGATGCGACCAGGAGAGCCGCCGACGGAGGAGTCCGTCGAGGCCCTGTTTGGCGGGTTGTTTTACAGCGAGGACCGCTATGATTTGTCTGTCGTCGGGCGGATGAAATTCAATCGTCGCGTCGGTCGCGAGCAGCCGGGCGGACCGATGACCCTCTCAAACGACGACATACTGGACGTCATCAAGATATTGGTAGAGCTTCGTAATGGGCGCGGCGAGGTAGATGATATTGACCATCTCGGCAATCGCCGGGTTCGGTGCGTGGGAGAGCTTGCCGAAAATCAGTTCCGTGCGGGGCTGGTCAGGGTGGAGCGTGCGGTAAAGGAAAGGCTGGGTCAGGCTGAAGCGGAAAATCTTATGCCGCATGATCTGATTAATTCAAAGCCCATCTCCGCCGCCATTCGTGAGTTTTTCGGTTCATCGCAGTTGTCCCAGTTCATGGACCAGACCAATCCGCTCTCGGAGATTACCCACAAAAGGCGGGTTTCTGCCCTGGGTCCGGGGGGGCTGACGCGGGAACGCGCCGGGTTCGAAGTGCGTGATGTGCATCCGACCCATTATGGTCGTGTGTGTCCGATCGAGACGCCGGAGGGGCCCAACATCGGGCTGATCAATTCTCTGGCGCTATATGCCCGCTTAAACGAGTATGGCTTTCTGGAAACGCCTTATCGCAAGGTGGTGGACTGCCAGGTGACGGACGAAATCGAATACCTTTCCGCGATAGAGGAGGGGCGTTACGTGATTGCTCAGGCGAACAGTTCGGTTAATGAAACCGGTTTGTTGTCCGATGAACTGGTGTCGGCACGTGAATCAGGGGAGAGCATTCTGGTATCACCGGAACGGGTGCAGTACATGGATGTCGCGCCGGGGCAGATTGTGTCTGTTGCCGCATCGCTGATCCCTTTTCTCGAGCATGATGACGCCAATCGCGCGCTGATGGGCGCCAACATGCAGCGTCAGGCCGTGCCGTGCCTGCGTCCGGAGAAGGCGCTGGTGGGTACAGGCGTCGAAAGAACCGTTGCCGAGGATTCCGGCACCATTGTGCAGGCGGTACGCGGCGGTGTAGTGGATTACATAGATGCCAGCCGTGTCGTTGTGCGTGTCAACGACGAAGAGGCATCGGCGGGTGAAGTCGGCGTGGACATTTACAACCTGACGAAATATACCCGCTCCAACCAGAACACCAATATCAACCAGCGCCCCATTGTTCGCGTAGGTGATCACATCAGCCGGGGGGACGTGATTGCGGATGGCGCCTCCACCGACTTGGGGGAACTGGCTCTGGGGCAGAATATGCTGGTTGCGTTTATGCCATGGAATGGGCTGAATTTTGAAGATTCCATCCTGATTTCGGAACGGGTTGTCGAGGACGACCGCTACACGTCCATCCACATCGAGGAATTGTCCGTTGTGGCGCGTGATACCAAGCTGGGCGCGGAGGAAATTACACGCGATATTTCCAATCTGGCGGAAAACCAGCTCGCGCGACTGGACGATTCGGGCATTGTGTATATCGGCGCAGAGGTGCAGGCGGGAGACACGCTGGTTGGCAAGGTGACTCCGCGCGGGGAAACACAGTTGACGCCGGAAGAAAAGTTGTTGCGGGCAATTTTTGGCGAGAAGGCATCCGACGTCAAGGATACTTCGCTGCGCGTTCCTTCCGGTATGGTGGGCACGGTGATTGATGTTCAGGTATTTACGCGCGAAGGACTGGTTCGTGACAAGCGCGCGCAACAAATTATTGACGACGAATTGAGACGCTACCGGACAGATTTGAATGACCAGATGCGGATTGTCGAGGGGGACGCTTTCCAGCGCCTGAAACGATTGCTGGTTGGCAAAAAGGTAAACGGTGGTCCCAAGAAGCTGCCAAAAGGTGCGGAGGTAACCGCCGCCTATCTGGATGATCTGGATCGTTACCACTGGTTCGACATGCGTCCTGCAGATGAAGATACTGCCCAGGCGCTGGAAGCGATCAAGGTGTCTGTTGAAGAAAAACGCCACCAGTTCGACATGGCGTTTGAGGAAAAACGCAAAAAATTGACGCAGGGCGACGAGTTGCAGCCAGGTGTGCAGAAAATGGTCAAGGTCTATCTTGCCGTGAAGCGGCGTTTGCAGTCCGGTGACAAAATGGCAGGACGTCATGGCAACAAGGGCGTCGTTTCCCGAATTGTCCCGGTGGAAGACATGCCCTACATGGCAGACGGAACCCCTGCAGATGTGGTGCTAAATCCGCTGGGTGTTCCCTCGCGCATGAATGTGGGGCAGATACTGGAAACCCATCTGGGGTGGGCAGCAAAAGGATTAGGGCACCGCATCGGTGAGATGTTGCAGGAACAGCGGAAAGTGGAAGAGTTACGAGCGTTCCTGAAAACAATCTATACTGGCGGAGAGAAGCACGAAGACTTGGATAGCCTGACGGATAGGGAGATTATTGATCTGGCGAACAATTTGAAAGAGGGCGTTCCTTTTGCGACCCCTGTTTTTGACGGGGCAAAGGAAAATGAAATTTTCAGAATGCTGGATGTGGCTTACCCGAACGAAGTGGCACGCCATTTGGGCATGACGGAAAGAAAAAATCAGGTCACGCTGTATGACGGGCGTACTGGTGATCCTTTTGAGCGACCGGTAACGGTGGGTTACATGCACATGCTGAAATTGCATCATTTGGTTGATGACAAGATGCACGCACGCTCGACAGGACCCTATTCCCTGGTGACGCAGCAACCTCTTGGAGGCAAGGCGCAGTTCGGCGGGCAGCGTTTTGGCGAAATGGAAGTCTGGGCACTGGAGGCGTATGGCGCATCCTACATCCTGCAAGAGATGCTGACAGTCAAGTCGGACGATGTAGGCGGTCGCACCAAGGTGTATGAGAACCTCGTCAGAGGCGACCACGTGATTGATGCGGGGATGCCGGAATCGTTCAATGTATTGGTGAAGGAAATTCGTTCCCTTGGTATTGACATTGATTTGGAGCGCAACTGACAGTAAACAGTCAACCTGGTCGGCGGTGGATTTTCCAGATAGTATGCGGCGACCGACCGATTGTCGTTTTACCCAACCGGAGTGAAAAATGAAAGCATTGCTCGATCTATTCAAACAAGTTCAACAAAACGAACAATTTGACACGATCAAAATCGGTCTGGCGTCGCCCGAGAAAATCAGGTCATGGTCATATGGCGAAGTCAGAAAACCGGAAACAATCAATTACCGCACGTTCAAACCCGAGCGGGATGGGTTGTTTTGCGCAAAGATTTTTGGGCCAATCAAGGATTACGAGTGTCTGTGCGGAAAGTACAAGCGGCTGAAGCATCGCGGGGTCATTTGCGAGAAATGCGGCGTTGAGGTAACACTGACCAAGGTGCGCAGGGAAAGGATGGGGCATATTGAGTTGGCTTCTCCGGTGGCGCATATCTGGTTTTTGAAGTCTTTGCCTTCCCGTTTGGGAATGGTGCTGGATATGACGCTCCGCGATATTGAACGTGTTCTCTACTTCGAAGCCTACGTGGTGACGGATCCGGGCATGACGCCACTGAAGAAATCGCAAATCATGTCCGAAGACGATTATGTGGCGCGGTGCGAAGAGTTTGGCGGCGAGTTTACGGCCATGATGGGTGCCGAAGGCATTCGCGAACTGCTGCGTTCCATTGACATTAATCGTGAAATTGACCAGTTGCGCACGGAATTGCGCGATTCCAAATCGGAAGCCAAAATCAAAAAATTCGCGAAACGCTTGAAGGTGCTGGAGGCCTTCCAGCGCTCAGGCATCAAGCCGGAGTGGATGATTATAGAGGTGCTCCCGATTTTGCCCCCGGAGTTGCGCCCGCTGGTTCCTTTGGATGGAGGGCGTTTCGCGACATCGGATTTGAATGATTTGTATCGCAGGGTAATCAATCGCAACAATCGCTTAAAACGTCTTTTGGAGTTGCGTGCGCCGGAAATCATTACGCGTAACGAGAAAAGAATGTTGCAGGAAGCGGTGGATTCGCTATTGGACAATGGTCGTCGCGGCAAGGCCATGACGGGCGCGAACAAGCGCCCGCTTAAATCGCTTGCTGAAATGATCAAGGGCAAGGGCGGGCGTTTCCGCCAGAACCTGCTCGGCAAGCGGGTGGACTATTCTGGACGTTCGGTGATTGTGGTTGGCCCACAGCTCAAGTTGCATCAGTGCGGTCTGCCCAAGCTGATGGCGCTGGAATTGTTCAAGCCCTTTATTTTCAACCGTTTGGAAATGATGGGGATGGCGACGACCATCAAGGCTGCCAAGCGCCTCGTCGAGATGCAGGAAGGGATTGTCTGGGACATTCTGGAAGAAGTGATCCGTGAGCATCCTGTTTTGCTGAACCGCGCACCGACCTTGCACCGTTTGGGGATTCAGGCGTTTGAGCCGATTCTGATTGAAGGCAAGGCCATTCAGTTGCATCCGCTCGTTTGCGCGGCGTTTAACGCGGACTTCGACGGTGACCAGATGGCAGTACACGTGCCTTTGTCCATAGAAGCGCAACTGGAGGCGCGCGCACTCATGCTGGCGTCAAATAATGTATTGTTCCCCTCCAATGGCGAACCATCCATTGTGCCGTCCCAGGATATCGTGCTGGGTTTGTATTACGCCACGCGGGAAAGGGTAAATGGCAAGGGAGAAGGGCTTTTGTTTGCCGACGTTTCAGAGGTCTTGCGGGCATATGGCAACAAAGAGGTGGATTTGACCAGCCGGATTACGGTTCGCATTCCCGAACTGCGTCCCGATCCGGAAACAGGAGAGAAGGCAGAACAGCTGGTTCGCCATGAAACGACAGTTGGGCGAGCCATTCTTTCCGAGATTTTGCCGGGAGGCCTGTCCTTTACCGCTTTGAACTGCACGCTGAAGAAAAAAGAAATTTCGCGGCTGATTAACACGTCGTTTCGCCGTTGTGGTCTGAGGGAAACGGTCATTTTTGCAGATCGTCTGATGCAGGCGGGTTTCAGGCTGGCGACCCGCGCCGGTATTTCTATTGCTATCAGCGACATGCTGGTTCCTCAAGAGAAGCCGACACTGATCGGTGTTGCCGAGCGTGACGTCAAGGAAATTGAGCAGCAATACGCGTCGGGACTGGTCACAGCGGGCGAGCGTTATAACAAGGTGGTGGATATCTGGGGCAAAACGGGGGACGATGTCGGCAAGGCGATGATGGACCAGCTAAAGGAGGAAGCCGTTACCCGACGTGATGGTTCCATCGGCAAGCAGGAATCATTCAACTCCATCTACATGATGGCTGATTCCGGCGCGCGGGGTTCCGCTGCCCAGATCCGGCAGTTGGCGGGAATGCGTGGACTGATGGCAAAACCGGATGGCTCCATTATCGAAACGCCTATCACGGCAAATTTTCGTGAGGGACTGAACGTACTGCAATATTTCATTTCCACGCACGGCGCGCGCAAAGGGTTGGCCGATACAGCGTTAAAGACCGCCAATTCGGGTTATCTGACGCGCCGTCTGGTGGACGTGACGCAGGATTTGGTCGTTACCGAGGCGGATTGCGGAACGACCAATGGTGCTGTCATGAAGTCGCTGGTGGAAGGCGGCGAGGTGATCGAAGCGCTGGGCGACCGCATACTGGGTCGTGTGATTGCCAATGACATCATCAATCCCGAGACGCAGGAAGTGCTCTTTGATGCGGGGACATTGCTCAACGAGGACATGATTGAGGAGATTGCCCGTCTGGGCGTGGATGAGGTCAAGGTGCGTACACCACTGACTTGCGAGACCCGGCACGGTATGTGTGCCAAGTGTTACGGGCGTGACTTGGGGCGCGGCGCATTGGTGAATGTGGGAGAAGCGGTGGGTGTCATTGCCGCGCAATCCATCGGAGAGCCCGGAACACAGCTGACAATGCGGACCTTCCACATCGGAGGGGCGGCATCCCGTTCCGCCGTTGCATCCAATGTGGAAGCCCGCTCAAACGGGACGGTACACTTCACTTCGGCGATGCGTTATGTCACGAATGAGAAGAAAGATCAGATTGTTATTTCGCGCTCCGGGGAGGTGCTGATTACGGACGATATGAGGCGTGAACGCGAGCGCCACAAGGTGCCTTACGGGGCGACCTTGCTGGTTCGGGATGGTATGCCCATCAAGGCAGGGAATGTCCTGGCGACATGGGATCCCCGGACGCGCCCTATCGTTACCGAGTATGCGGGAACCGTTCATCTGGAAAACGTTGAGGAAGGGGTGACGGTTGCAAGGCAACTGGATGAAACAACGGGTTTGTCCAATGTGGTGGTTATTGACCCCAAACGTCGGGGGATTTCTACCCGGTCTGCGCGTCCGCAGGTCAGGCTGCTCAATGATCAGGGCGAGGATGTCAAGATTGCCGGAACCGAGCATCCCGTGACGATCAGTCTCCAGGTGGGCGCTATCCTGATGGTGCAGGAAGGACAGAAAGTTTCTGTTGGCGAGGTGCTGGCACGTATTCCGACGGAATCGCAGAAAACGCGCGACATTACCGGTGGTTTGCCGCGGGTTGCCGAGTTGTTCGAAGCCCGGTCACCGAAGGATGCGGGGATGTTGGCGGAAGTAACCGGCACCGTTGCGTTTGGTAAGGAAACGAAGGGAAAACAGCGTTTGGAAATTACCGAAATGGACGGGGAGCGCCACGAATTCCTGATAGGCAAGGAAAAGCAGGTGCTGGTTCACGATGGTCAGGTTGTCCACAAGGGAGAAATGATTGTGGATGGTCCCGCAGACCCGCAGGATATCCTGCGCCTCCTGGGGATTGAAGCACTGGCACGCTACATTGTGGATGAAGTGCAGGATGTGTATCGCCTGCAGGGCGTGAAAATTAATGACAAACACATTGAGGTGATTGTTCGGCAAATGCTGCGCAGAGTGAATGTGGTGGATGCGGGAGATACCTGCTACATTCCGGGCGAACAAGTTGAGCGCTCTGAGCTGCTGGACGAAAATGACCGCGCCCGCGCAGAGGACAAGCTGCCGGCGACCTACGAGAACGTACTGCTCGGCATTACCAAGGCGTCGCTTGCCACCGACTCATTTATTTCCGCTGCATCCTTCCAGGAAACCACGCGCGTACTCACGGAGGCCGCCATCATGGGCAAACGGGACAATCTGCGGGGATTGAAGGAGAACGTGATTGTCGGGAGGCTGATACCAGCGGGCACCGGGTTGGCGGTACATCGTGCCAGGAAGTACAAGAAGGAGTACGAGCGCGAGGAGCGTGATGCGCTGGAGCGCGAAGAACAGGAGAAACTGGTCGCTGCGACGACGGATACCGCGTTTGAGGAACAGGAAACAACGGGTACGACCGAGACAGATCCCGCCGCGTAGCGGCGTTGCCGCACGGGGCAAGGTCTTTGCCGATAGTGTTGTTTTTTATCCGTGCGTGCGGTTTTTGTGGATTGACTTGTCTGTTGTAGCGGTTTAGAATGGCCGACTCTCATGGAAATGAGAGTCGGCGGCGGTTTCTTTGCTGTGGATGTGCAGGCAGGTCCCCGGTGTTGTCACCGGGATTGTTATTTTTTGCTGGATAAGGATTTCATGCCAACCATTAATCAACTGGTTCGTAAGCCGCGGGTTTCGGTGAAAACAAAAAGCAAGTCGCCCGCGTTGGAGAATTGCCCGCAAAAGCGGGGAGTTTGCACCCGCGTTTATACGACAACACCCAAGAAGCCCAACTCGGCTTTGCGCAAGGTGGCCAAGGTCAGGTTGACAAATGGCTTCGAGGTTATCTCCTACATCGGCGGCGAAGGGCACAATCTGCAAGAGCACAGTGTGGTGTTGTTGCGTGGAGGGCGAGTCAAGGATTTGCCGGGTGTGCGTTATCACATGGTTCGTGGTTCTCTGGACACGCAGGGGGTCAAGGATCGCAAGCAGGCTCGTTCGAAGTATGGCGCCAAGCGGGCGAAAGCAGCAACGGTCGCCAAGAAATAATACGCGTTGTAACAGGTCGGCAAGTGCCGAGTAAGTGGTGCCCCATGAGGGGGCACCGGAGTGCGTGTGTACTCGACTGAAGAAAGAAAGGAAACAGAAATGCCTCGTCGTCGCGAAGTGCCAAAGCGTGAAATTCTGCCAGATCCCAAATTTGGCAATGTGGATGTTGCCAAATTCGTCAATGTGTTGATGTTGTCCGGCAAAAAATCCGTTGCGGAAAGCATCATCTATGGCGCATTTGACGTCATTGCGGAGAAGTCGGGAAAGGATCCCCTGGAGGTGTTCAACGCGGCAATCAGCAATTGCAAGCCGGTGGTGGAGGTCAAGTCCCGGCGTGTGGGCGGTGCGAACTATCAGGTTCCTGTCGAAGTCCGGCCCGTCCGTCGTGCGGCACTGTCCATGCGCTGGCTTCGCGAGGCAGCAACCAGGCGCAGCGAAAAGTCCATGCCGCAACGGCTGGCCGGCGAATTGCTTGAGGCTGCCGAAGGACGAGGGGGTGCGATGAGAAAGCGCGATGAAGTACACCGCATGGCGGAAGCCAACAAGGCTTTTTCCCACTTTCGCTTCTAATTCATTTTCAGGGATATACGCTCGGTTCGGGCACATCAGAACGGTGCCCGGGATTTGGAAGGTTTAGGATATGGCTCGCAAGACACCTATTGAACGTTATCGCAATATTGGCATTTCCGCGCACATTGACGCAGGCAAGACGACGACAACCGAGCGGATACTGTTTTACACTGGCGTCAATCACAAATTGGGTGAGGTGCACGATGGCGCCGCTACCATGGATTGGATGGAGCAAGAGCAGGAGCGAGGTATCACGATTACTTCCGCTGCGACAACCTGTTATTGGAAGGGGATGGGCAGCAACTTCCAGCCGCACCACATCAATATCATTGACACACCAGGACATGTCGACTTTACGATTGAAGTGGAGCGCTCCATGCGGGTGCTGGATGGTGCGTGTATGGTCTATTGTGCGGTTGGCGGGGTTCAGCCGCAATCCGAAACCGTCTGGCGTCAGGCGAACAAGTATCACGTGCCCCGCCTGGCTTTTGTCAACAAGATGGACAGAACGGGGGCCAATTTTTTTGGCGTGCATGATCAGATGCGCGCACGCTTAAAGGCCAACCCTGTTCCTATCCAGATACCGATCGGGGCGGAAGAAAGTTTCGAGGGAGTGGTTGATCTGATCAAGATGCAGGCGATTTACTGGGACGAAGCCTCGCAGGGGACCCAATTCGAATATCGTGATATTCCCGCCGATTTGCTGGACCAGGCAAATGAGTGGCGCGAAAAAATGCTGGAGAGCGCTGCGGAAGCCGATGAAGAGTTGATGAATCGGTATCTGGAGAATGGAGATTTGTCCGAAGAAGATGTCAAACGCGCTCTTCGAAAGCGGACGATTGATGGTGAAATTGTCCCCATGATGTGCGGTTCCGCATTCAAGAACAAGGGCGTTCAGGCCATGTTGGATGCGGTAGTCGAGTATCTTCCCTCACCCGTTGATATTCCGCCTGTTGAAGGAATTGACGAGAATGAGCAGGTGGCCACCCGCCGCGCCGCAGATGACGAAAAATTTTCTGCGCTGGCTTTCAAAATCATGACAGACCCGTTCGTGGGGCAGCTGATTTTTTTTCGGGTATATTCGGGCACGGTTAAATCCGGGGATACGGTTTATAACCCCGTAAAAGACAAAAAGGAACGGCTGGGGCGTCTGTTGCAAATGCATGCGAATAACCGCGAAGAAATCAAGGAAGTCAGCGCGGGTGACATTGCGGCAGCAGTGGGGCTGAAAGAAGCGACAACCGGAGAAACCCTGTGTGATCCGGCGGCAGCTATCACGTTGGAGCGAATGGAATTTCCCGATCCGGTCATTTCACAAGCGGTCGAGCCGAAAACCAAGCAGGATCAGGAGAAGATGAGTATCGCGCTGAATCGTCTGGCGCAGGAAGACCCTTCTTTCCGTGTTACGAGTGATGAGGAATCCGGGCAGACCATCATTTCTGGTATGGGGGAATTGCACCTGGATATCATTGTGGACCGGATGCGCCGCGAGTTCGGTGTTGATGCGACGGTCGGCAAACCGCAGGTTGCCTACCGTGAAACCATACGCACGGTTTGCGAGGAAGTGGAAGGCAAGTTCATCAAGCAATCCGGCGGTCGGGGTCAGTACGGCCATGTTGTGCTGAAAGTGGAGCCCCAGGAGCCGGGCAAGGGATTCGAATTTGTTGATGCCATCAAGGGGGGAGTGGTGCCGCGCGAGTACATCCCTGCTGTTGAGAAAGGGCTGGTTGATACCTTGCCTGTCGGTGTGATGGCAGGATATCCGGTTGTTGACATCAAGGTCACCCTGTTTTTTGGTTCATATCACGACGTCGACTCGAACGAAAATGCCTTCCGCATGGCGGCGTCCATGGCGTTGAAGGATGGTTTGCGCAAGGCTTCTCCCGTGATTTTGGAACCCATGATGGCGGTTGAAGTCGAAACACCGGAAGACTACGCGGGTACAGTGATGGGCGATTTGTCGTCCCGCCGCGGGATGGTTCAGGGAATTGATGAAGTGTCCGGTGGGGGAGGCAAGGTTATTCGCGCCGAGGTGCCTCTGTCCGAGATGTTCGGTTATGCGACGGCGTTGCGCTCGGCTACGCAGGGGCGCGCCACCTACACAATGGAATTCCGACACTATGCAGAGGCCCCCAAGCATGTTGCGGACTCCATCGTTACGTCAAAAACAAAGTAGCAGCATGCGGAGTGGGGCGTTGACAGGAAACGTCTGCCTTGATCGGTAGACAAAATCGTTCTTTTTGGAAGGAATCGACAAATGGCAAAGAGCAAATATGAGCGGACGAAGCCGCACGTGAATGTTGGGACAATAGGTCACGTTGACCACGGCAAGACGACGCTGACGGCGGCGCTGGCGACGGTATTGTCGAGGA
>JAISAG010000077.1 GCA_031266815.1 Burkholderiaceae bacterium
GATAGGCGCGCCCCCCCAGTTCTTCCGCCTTTCCCACCACCAGCAGCGACTCATACACTGTCAGCACATCCGCCGGACGGGCACCGTCTATCAGACGGACAATATGCTGGAAGATAAGCCTGTGGTCAAAACGGTAAAAATCGTCGTGCGTCAACAGATCGGACACCCTGTCCCACGCCGCGTTGTCCAGAAGCAACCCACCCAAAACCGACTGCTCCGCCTCGACAGAATGGGGGGGAAGTCGTAAGGAGACCAACTGCGGGTCGGCGGAGGTATTCATCCCCCCATTATACCCGCCCGACCCCACCACAAGATAGGCCGCATTGAACAATTGGCGATAACCCGCATGAGCAGCCATTCTGCGTTTTCCGTATTTTTTCGGATATCGTCAAAAATCGTTCGAATTGCGCTGTCCGGAAAACACTTTCTTCGGCTTTTGGCGTCTCCCCAAAGGGGGATACCCCCCGAATCGTTGTCGCCTGATGGGGGTTTCGTTTCTCCAAATGACCCCTCATGGCACGAGACGACTGACGCGGCGGCATCCCTGCCTGTACACACCCCACCCTTGCACGGTTCAGGCTTGTCCGCTTACTCCGGGGAAAGAGCCAGTCGGAAACCAATACGGTCGCTCTGATACTCCGCCGGGACAGGGGCACGCCACCACGAATTGAGAACCTTCGCAGCGTTGAACCAGGCGCCCCCGCGTGCCACGCGGTTCACAGCCAACCCCAGGCCGACCGGGGGCTTCACGACACGGGCTGTCGGTATCTTCAGCCAGTATTCCCCAACCCACTCCCAAACATTCCCGTAAACGTCATACAGGCCCCAGGGATTCGGCTTTTTCTCGCCTACCGGGTGGGTCGAAGCGCCGGCATTCTTTTTGAACCACGCATAAGCATCCAGAGGACATTCCACATTTTCAAAGCCGCGGAAGGCGCCCAATGTTTTTTTCAAAAAGAAATACTGGGCACTTGAGCCTGCCCTGACGGCATATTCCCACTCTGCTTCCGTGGGCAGACGATAGCGATTGTGCCCTTCTTTCTGATTCAGCCGTTTGATGAATTCCTGCGCCTCATTCCAGGAAACACGGTCCACCGGGTTATTGTCACCTTTGAACGCGCTTGGATTATTCCCCATCACCGCCACCCACTGCTTCTGTGTTACCTCGTACTTGCCCAGGTAAAAAGCTTTGTCAATGAGGATTTTGGGTCGGAACAATCGTCCATAAGGACCGGGTTCAATGGCCTCCATCCCCAAATTGAAAGATCCTGCCGGAATCAGTACAAACGCCATGCCGATGCTGTTGGTATAGGTCGGGAGACGGACTACAGCATCTTTCCTGAGAATCGGAGCATATTCCGCGCCGATTTTGCGGGCGATGCAATCGGTGCAGGTTTCTATGGAAGCATCGGAGCACGACCCGGCAGAAAAGGCGTACACAGGCAGGAGGACGACCACGGCACAAGCGGCGAAGCGTATTGCCTGACTCCAAAACAACGTGTGCATGTGCCGGATGCTCACAGGGGCGACTCCTTGTTATGGGGAAAACCTGGCGCATTCCGCAGGCAGTAAAAATATGCACAAAGCGGCAACAACCCACTCCACAGGATTTGCCGCTTGCCCGCGGGCCTGACTTGCTGACCTCGCGATTGTCGGATCGTATGCCAGGTTGATTGCCCTGATGGTATCGGGACTGATCGCCATGCAGTTGCAGTTGGGCGAATTTGCCCGAATGGCGGCGCAATAAATTTCCGATATAGGAAATTTATTGCGCCCTGAAATGCAATTTTTGGGTTTGCCGCCTGACCGCGGGCCTGACACTTCTGATGCGCATTTCCGCCAACGAGTTTACTCATTTTGTCATGATTGGATGTATCCCTTCCCGGATGAGTATGTTTTTACGAGAACATACTCAGGAGGAATACAACGAAACGCCGCAAAACAGAAAGGGAAACCGCTAAAAACCAACATTTCAGCGAACTTGCGGGATGTCCGGGAAACAAGCTGATGGTGGAGATAGGCGGGATCGAACCGCCGACCTCTTGCATGCCATGCAAGCGCTCTCCCAGCTGAGCTATACCCCCGTAGCGGGCAGATTATAGCAAATGAATCGCGCATGGGGAAGTCCGGCGGCATGCCACAGGCGACCGCCGCCTGTCGTCAGTTGTCCTGCGTCTTTCCCTGCTTTTTGCGGTGGCGTTTTACCTTCTTGGGCCTGGAGAGCGACAAAGGATTTCCGGCGTGCTTCTTCTTGCCGGACACGGCAGGCGTTTCGGTCTGCTGCGCTGTCTGCCCGGCGGGCGCTTCCTGCGCGGTATCGCCCGCCCACGCGAAGGACATCACGGACATCCAAAGCGACATGAAAAGCGTGCGCTTCATCTTCTCTCCAGATACACAAAACACCGCGCGGACTCAGTCTTTTTTCTTCTTTGTTTCACCGGCAGGTCTTTCTTCCGCCTTGCTCTTGGAGAGTTTGACCGGCAATCCTTTCAGGTGATTTATGGCTTGCTGCAACTGAAAGTCGTCCTTGGTGCCGTATTCGACTGGCTTGTAGCGCTTGGCGCTGTTTAACAACTGCTGCTCGTCCTCGTCTGCCGCCGGCTGTTTTTCCTTTTCCTGCGAAGTATCGTTGGAAAGATGCTTGAGGAGATCCGATTCGCGCAAACGCAAGTCGTTAACGCCATTGCCTTCCAAGGTTTCGTCCACCAACAAATCCGGCACAATGCCTTTCGCCTGGATGGACAAGCCATTAGGCGTGTAATACCGCGCCGTTGTCAGCTTGACGGCCGTATCCGCCGTAATCTGCCGGACAGTCTGCACGGAACCTTTCCCAAAAGTCTGCGCGCCCAGTATGGTCGCCCGCTTGTGGTCCTGCAAGGCGCCAGCCACAATTTCGGATGCCGATGCCGAACCAACATTGACCAGCACAACCAATGGAACCGTTTTGACGGCCGCCGGCAGTTTCGCCAGCGGATCGCTCATGGGCTGTCCCGCGTAAAATTCGGGACGTGCGTAAAACGTTGCCCGGGACTCGGCAAGCTGTCCGTTAGTCGAAACCACCACCACGTCCTTGGGCAGAAAAACAGAAGCAACACCAATGGCTCCCGGCAAGATGCCGCCCGGATCATTGCGCAGGTCCAGTACCATTCCCTTTAACGCTGACGACTGGTCGTACATGGAAGTAATTTTCCTGACCACATCGTCCACAGTCGGCTCCTGAAACTGTGAAATACGTATCCATGCGTAGCCCGGCTCAATGATTTTCGATTTGACGCTCTGGACACGAATGATTTCCCGCGTGATGGTCATCACGATGGGCTTTGTCGTATTCCGCCGGGCGATAGTCAGCGTAATTTTGGTGTTCGGCTCGCCCCGCATCCGTTTGACCGCTTCGTCCAGCGTCATGTCCTTGACCGGCACACCGTCCAGCCGGGTAATCAGGTCTCCCGGGCGAATACCGGCACGATAGGCCGGAGTGTCCTCAATGGGAGAGATAACCTTGATGAAACCGTCTTCCGTCCCGACTTCAATACCCAGCCCGCCGAATCGCCCCTGCGTTCCTTCCTTCAATTCTTTCAGCGCCTTTTTGTCCAGGTACGCCGAGTGCGGATCCAGCGAGGAAACCATGCCGGAAATGGCTTCTGTCAACAATTTCCGATCATCAACCGGCTCAACATAGTCCGTTTTGATCAGATAAAACACATCTGCCAGCTGCCGAAGCTCATCTAGCGGCAGGGAAGTCGCCGGTTTTTGCGCCAGGGCGGAAAACTGCATGGAAGCGACCACGCCTATCAGTACACCCAAGCCTATCAGCAACCCGTTACGCCATTTTCCGTTCATATCTCACCTGCTTGCAACCCAATCCATCGGGTTAAATGCGCGCCCTTTATAACGCATCTCAAAGTACAACCCCGTCAGCGTATTATCGCTGTTATTTCCTGCGTTGGCGATAATATCACCGGTTTTAACCGGATCGCCCACTTTTTTTCTCAACGTCTGGGCATTGGCGTAGATGGTCATGTACTGGCTACCATGGTCCACAATCACCATATTACCGAAACTGCGCATGGTATTGGCAAAAATAACCACGCCGTCTGCCACGCACCGAACTTCCGCATCCGGCGCTGTACTGATAAAGACACCTTTCCAACTGGGACCATCCGTCCGTTTCGCACCGTACTGTGCCGCGATCTTCCCGCGAACGGGCAGGCGCAGACGCCCCCGTTTTTTGGCAAACGCGCCGGAGAACGAATCAGGTTGCGGCACGGATTCCGCCGTTTGGGTCGTCCCTTTTCCTCCCTGTTTTTTGGATGCCGTGCGTTTTTTCTCTGCAGCTCTCCTTTTTTCCTCAGCCTGGAGGGAAAGACGGTCAACCAACGCGGTCAGCCGCTTTTCATCTTGCTCCAACTGTGCCGCCTGCTTGCGCTGCCTTTCCAGTTTACTGGACAATTGGGTAAGCAGCGTAGCGTGCGCCGCTTTTTCTTTTTCCAGTTTTTCTCTTTGCAACTGCCTTTTTCGCGCGATTTTTTCCAGTTCCTGCCGGGTATTTTCCACCTGCATCTTCCTGGATTCGACTTCCCGGACATTTTCCCGCAGGGACTCCGTCAGTCGGACTTGCGCACCGGAAAGGTAGGACATGTACCGCAATTCGCGGTTGATACGATTGGGATTATCGCCGGACAGCAGTAGTTTCATACTGTCTTCACTACCCGAAATATATTGTTCCTGCAACAACCTGCCGAGCCGCTCCTGTTGCTGCGCCACTATCGTTTCAAGACGGGTCTGCTCAACTTCCAGCTTTTTTAAGGTCGCCTCCGACTGAGTCTGCTTCGTTTCCAGTTCCGCAATGGACCGGTTCGTGCGCTGTATGGCTTCCTCCGACTTGACAAGGGTGCTGGATGCCTTGTCTTTTGCCGTTTCTGTCTTGCCGATCTGTTGCTTTAGTCGGCTCAGTCGCTGACGGGTTTTTTCCCTCTCTTTTTCTGCCGTGCGTTTTTCCTGTTTGCCAGCGGTTTTGGGTGAGCGGGCCGTCCGCTTTGCTGCGCCTTTTGCCCTGCCTTTTGCCGCGGGCGCTTTCGCGGTGGTCGCCCTGGCAGTCGTGGCGCGCTCTGCAGCAAAAGGCGCAGCGACCTGCCCCAAAAAAAACGTTACCAGCAACAAGACGCAACCCACCTTCCCGGCAGAAGCATTTCCCGTCCCATTTAGCGCCAGCGCGTAAAAAAATCTCATGAATTCATGGATGCACCCCGTCGCACCGGGACGGGGGAACATCAACTGCCGTCGCCCACCGCGCGAAGTGTTCCGCTGTCCAGATACGCGTCACGCAGATAATACCGCCGAACCGGCGCCAGGGTCGAATCCAGCTCGTACACCATCGGTTGTGCCGTTGGAATGCTGAATTCCGCAATATCCTGATCGCTCAGCCCGTCCAATTCCTTTATCAGCGCACGCAGGCTGTTGCCATGCGCGACGACCAAGACCTGCTTGCCCGCATTGACCTGCGGCATGATGGTGTTGCTCCAGAAGGGCATCACCCGCTTGATGGTGTCTGCCAGACTCTCCGTTAACGGGATCTGCTTTCTCTTTAACCCGCGATACGCCGGTTCGTGGTACGAGACGCGCGCATCATCCGGATCCAGCGGGTCTGGCGCAATACGGTAACTCCTGCGCCACAAGCGCACTTGTTCCTCTCCCACCCTGGCGACCATATCCGCCTTGTTCACTCCTTGCAGGGCACCGTAGTGACGTTCATTTAACTGCCACTGACACTGCACGGGCACCCACATTCGATCCATCTCGTCCAGTACGGTCCACAGGGTACGAATCGCCCGCTTCAGGACGGATGTGTACGCCACATCGAAACCAAAGCCCGCCCACTTGAGCAGCTTTCCTGCGTCCCGTGCCTCTTCCTTGCCCTGTTCGGTCAGGTCCACATCTGTCCAGCCGGTGAAACGGTTTTCCAGATTCCAGACAGACTGCCCGTGCCGCATCAATACAATCTTGCGCATAAGCGAATCCGAAGTATTCCCGATTTGTTCGACGATTCTATTCTATAATGCATTTACTTGAATACTGACGACGTTTGCGAGAAATATTGTGAATTTTATCTGGGACAACGGCTTTCTGATCGGGATAGCTCTCTTTTGTGTGGGCGCGTTGCTCTGGCCAAGGATCCGCCGCGGCGGCGGGGTGACCCACTCTCAGGCGACACAACTGCTCAACAAGGGAAAAGCCGCCATCATTGACGTTCGGGACCAACAAGCATACAGGGCAGGGCATTTGCTCAACGCCATCCACGTCCCGTTTGACGCGCTGGAAGGCCGGATGCCCCGAATCGAGCGCATGAAGTCGCAACAGGTTATCGTGGTTTGCGAGGATGGCAAGCGTTCCCGAACCGCTTCCGCCATGCTGCGAAAAGCAGGATTTTCGCAGGTGTTTAGCCTGGATGGCGGTATGGCGGCATGGAAAAAACAGGGATTGCCTGTTTCGCTATAGGGAGGAGAAAGCATGGCCGCGCGCGTTTTAATGTACACCAAAAAGCAATGTTCATATTGTGTGATGGCGGAAAAGCTCCTGCAATCGAAAGGGGTTCCGCAAATTGAGAAAATAGATATTGACGATGATTCCGCCATGCGTGAGAAAATGATGGCGCAGACCGGACGGCGGACGGTTCCCCAGATTTTCATCGGAGACACCCATGTTGGCGGTTTTGATGACTTGTCTGCGCTGGACAAGCAGGGTGGACTGGATCGTCTGCTGCAAGGAAACTAAACCTGACACACCTCACCAGGAGAAAACCGCACCATGTCATCTTCCGAACCCTCTGCCGAAACCGATCAGCCTTTTTTTCAGATACAGAACGTTTACCTGAAGGACCTGTCGCTGGAACAACCCAATTCTCCTGCCATTTTTCTGGAGAGGGAAATGCCCTCTGTGCAAGTTTCGCTGAACGTAAGTTCCGATACACTGGCGCAAACGGTTTTTGAAGTGCGGGTCACTGTCACTGTCACTGCAAAGGCGGCAGAGAAAACGGCCTATCTGGTGGAAGGAACGCAGGCAGGCATCTTTGAAATCCGCAACTTGCCGGAAGGCACGCTGGATCAGGTTCTGTTCGTCAATTGTGCTGCTATCGTCTATCCCTACCTGCGCGCCAACATTGACGACATGGTGCGCCGCGCCGGATTCCCGCCTGTACATCTGGCGGAAATCAACTTCGAGGCTTTCTTCCGGGAAAAAACGCTGGCAGAGCAAAGTTCCCGCACGGGCGAAGACTCCGCCGCCAACGGCGCATCAGCATCCGATTCACCCTGACTGGATACCGGATCGCTGATCCGCTCCCCCGCTTTTTTCCAGAAATGGCACGGCTGTGGTGTCGTCTGCCCGTTCTTTCTGCGCAGGGGTGACGGTATCCGCCCGGGAAATGGGGTAACATGCGGTTTCTTGCTTATAGGGGGCACACGGCGTGAATATCACGGTACTGGGCGCAGGCGCATGGGGCACCGCAATGGCCATCGCGTTGACGCGTCACCACGACGTGGTTCTGTGGGGAAGATCTGCGGATGCCATGCGCGAAGCGAACCGCTTGCGCGAAAACCGGGAAGGATTACCCGGAATTTCTCTGCCGGAAAAGATGTGGGTCACGCATGACCTTGATGAAGCCATTTTCCACGCGAGCGATGACACTGCCCTGCTTCTGGTTGCCGTGCCGGTATCCGGACTGCGTGACACAGTCAGTAAATTGGGAAAAGACGATTTTCCCTGCCCCAATCTGATTTGCCTGTGCAAAGGGTTTGAGGAAAACACCGGACTGCTGCCCCATCAGGTCGTCGCTGCCCTGGTGCCGGACGAATTGCCTGTCGGCATCCTGTCAGGACCCTCTTTCGCGCAGGAAGTCGCCAACCGTCTGCCCTGCGCGCTGACGCTGGCGTCTGCCTCACAGTCCCTGCGGCAATCTGTCAGCGCCGCGTTAAATGTGGAACACCTTCGTATCTATTCCAGCGACGATGTGATGGGTGTGGCAGTGGGCGGCGGAATCAAGAATATCCTCGCCATCGCCGCTGGCATATCGGATGGACTGGGATTCGGCCTGAACGCCAGGGCGGCGCTGATGACGCGGGGGCTGGCGGAAGCAACCCGGCTGGGCACCGCGCTTGGGGGAAGGCCCGAAACATTCATGGGGTTAACGGGTATGGGCGACCTGATCCTGACCTGCACCGGCGATCTCTCCAGAAACCGGCAGGTCGGTCTGTTGCTGGCCCAGGGTGTCCCGCTGGATGCCGTCATCCACGGCTTGGGACATGTGGCGGAAGGCGTACACTGCGCCAAGGCAGTCTGTGCACTTGCCGAAAAACAGGGCGTGGAAATGCCCATCACCCGTGCAGTGGTAGATGTATTATTCAATGGTGAATCGCCGCGCGACATGGTATCCCGCCTGATGTCGCGCCGCGCGCGGGAAGAATCAGACGCGATCTACCGCGCTGCGCCAGCGCCCTGATCATCTGCAAACACGAAGGACCACAGCGACGTCACACGGGCAATTTCCTCCGCAACCGCTTCCCGCTCGACCCGTGAAACGGGCGCGCCCTGCATCCGAAGCTGATGCTGCAACCGCCGGAAATACCGATACGTGTCCGAGACTGCCTTTCCCTCTCCCTCCGGAATCAACCCGATTTGCTCGCAATACGCCAACAATGCGATATTGCCGATGTTGTCCGTCAAGCCGGGGTGAACCGCCGCATGCGCCAGCACCAGATACTGCACGATGAATTCGATGTCTATCATCCCCCCGCTGTCATGCTTCACATCGAACAACGCGGAATGGTTGGGATGGGCGTCATGCATCTTCTTTCGCATGGACAGCACATCCCGCCGCAGGGCAGCCGCATCCCGTGTCTGCCGCAACACCTTGCTGCGAATCGCTTCGAAGCCCGCGCCGATTGCCGCATCCCCCGCGCAAAAGCGCGCGCGGGTCAGTGCCTGATGCTCCCATGCCCACGCAGAGGTCATCTGGTATTTTTCAAACGCGGGCAGGCGAGTAACCGGCAATCCGCTCGCCCCGTCCGGCCTCAATGCGGTGTCCACTTCGAAAAGTTGTCCCGCCGAAGTCGGACTGCTCAGCCAGGTCGTCAACCGTTGGACAAGCCGGGCATACAGCATCGGCGCGCGCTCGTCGTCATCATCAAACAGGAACACCAGATCCAGATCAGAAGCATAGCCCAGTTCTTTCCCTCCCAGCTTGCCATAAGCGATGACGGCAAAACGGGGAGAGTCGGCGTGGCGACCCGACAGGGCGAGCCAGGCTTCCTGAACCGTCAGCGCCACGACGGTATCCGCCAGTTTCGACAGCTCGTCCGCCAGACGTTCAACGGACAACATGCCTTCCAGGTCCTGCGCCAGCAGACGGAACAACATGGCGTGATGCATCTCTCTTAATACATCCATCTGACGTTCCACATCGCCCCGTTCCTGGCACAACCGGTTGGACAGTTCCGTCGTAAACGCAGACCAGTCCGGCGCAGAGAACAGCGTGCGCGCATCCAGCAGCTCATCCAGCAAGATAGGGTGCCGACTCAGGTATTGCGCCGCCCAGCCGCTCGCGGACATAACGCGCAGCAACCGCTCAATCGTCCCGGGATAGGCGGTCAGGAGGGACAGATAGGACGAGCGACGCGCAATGGCGTCAAAAAAATCCAGCAAGCGCCCCAGCGTGTCGCCCGGATTGGCACAGGTTGAAGCTATCAGCGGCAAGGACTGATTCACCAACGTGGCAAGACGCGCCCGGTTACTGTCCGACAGGGAACGAATACGGTGCGCTTTCCAGAGCGCGGCAAGCCGGCGGGCAGAGGTCGTCGCATCGGGATACCCCAGCGTTTTCAGCTTGTCTGTCAACGACGCGAACTGCTCTTCTTCCGTCTGCCCGTCGTCTATCGGCTGATAGGATGAAGAATCCGGTTCATCGCCCTGCCCGAACATGGCATCAAACTGTGCCGCAACAAAGGTACGGTATGTCTGCAACTGCGCCAACAGTTGCACAACGGACGAAAACCCC
>JAISAG010000098.1 GCA_031266815.1 Burkholderiaceae bacterium
ATTAAAATTGTTCCCGCTGAAGGAACAGGTGTTCAGCCCGGCGAGAGTGACCTGCTGATTCACTGGAAACAGGCGCGTCCCTTTCGATTGAATGCCTCACTGGACGATTCCGGCAGTAAAGCTACCGGCAAGTATCAGGCAAGCGGCACATTTTCAGCAGATAACTGGTTGATGCTCCATGACCTGTTTTATTTTAACTATGCACACAATATCGGCGGCGGAGGCGCTCCCGGAAACAAAGGAACACGCTCCCATCTGATCCATTACGAAATTCCCTACGACTACTGGCTGCTGGGTTTTACAAGCAGTTATTACACCTATCATCAAACCATTCCCGGCATTAACCAACATTATCAATACAGCGGGAATAGCAGGAATAACGATGTGACCCTGACCCGTCTTTTCTATCGGGACGCTTCCAGAAAAAGCAGCGCTTTCGTCAAGATATGGGAACGTTCTTCCGCCAATTACATTGATGATACTGAAATTGAGATTCAAACCCGTCGCATGGCGGGATGGGAAATGGGCTTTACACACAAGGAGTTCATCGGGAGCGCCGCATTGGAGGCACATGCTGCATACCACAGAGGCACTGGCGTCTTCCAATCCAGACATGCACCGGAAGAGGCCTACGATGAGGGGACTTCCCGCCCCAAAATTGTCACGGCGCACGTTCAGGCCAATATCCCTTTTGCCTTGCTGGGTCAGCGCTTCACCTATACCGGGAATTGGCGCAGGCAGTGGAATCACACGCCGCTTGTCCCGCAGGACCGCTTTTCTATCGGCAACCGTTATACGGTGAGGGGTTTTGACGGTGAGCTGACCTTAATGGGCGACAGGGGCTGGCTGATAAGAAACGACTTGGCACTGGCGTTGGGTAACACGGGACAGCAACTCTACATTGGTGTGGATTATGGCGAGGTGCAGGGGCAATCTACCCGGTGGATACAGGGCCGGTATCTGGCAGGAGCCGCCATAGGCGTGCGAGGCGGCTATAAAGGGTTTTACTGGGACGCTTTCGCCAGTACGCCGCTCAACAAGCCGGAGGGGTTTCCAACGCAGAATGTTTATGCCGGGTTTAGCGTAGGGTGGTCGTACTGAACCCGAGCGCGCAAGGTTGATTGTAAAGTACCGATAGGCTGTTGGTGCCAGCTGCAGGACTCGAACCCGCCACCCCATGATTACAAATCAAGTGCTCTACCTGATGAGCTAAGCTGGCATTTTTCAGAACGCGCATTTTACTCTATTTCACCCGCTTTAATCCGGAGGAAGAGCCTGTGGGCGACGCACCACCTTCCTCGCGCGATGGGGTTTCTCCCTCGGGCGGCGGCGCATCACTCACATCAAAACTCATTCCCTGTCCGTTTTCCTTTGCATACAGCGCTATCACGTTGTCAACGGGCAAATAAATATCATGCGACACCCCGCCAAATCGCGCCTTGAAGCGGATGGCATCGCTTTCTATCATCAGGTTCGCCGTTGCTTCGTAACCAATGTCAAGAACAATCTGCCCGTCCTTGACAAACGATTTGGGTACCTGTGTGCGCACGTCAACCTTCACCGCAACGTAGGGTGTCCATCCGCAGTCTGTGCACCACTCGTGAATGGCGCGGAGCAAGTAAGGTTTGATGCGGGGTTCCATTTTTCGGGGAGGCCTATCGTCGCATAATCTTTTCAGGTGGCGTCAACGCATCAATGTAAGCGGTGCGTGAAAATATCCGCTCGCCATACTTCATCAGGGGGGCAGCTGTTTTCGGCAGCTCAATGCCATAGTAGTCGAGACGCCACAACAAGGGCGCCAGCGCAACGTCCAGCATGGAAAGCTCATCGCCCAACATGAACTTGCTTTTCTGGAAAAGGGGAGCAAGCGAGGTCAGGTATTCCCTGATCTGGACGCGCGCTTTCTCGTGGTTGATGTGCGCCATGTCGGATTTGTCGTTTTCCAATGTGTTGACATGGACAAACAGTTCTTTTTCGTAGACAAAGAGCATCAACCGTGCGCGGGCGCGCATCAAGGGATCTACCGGCATCAACTGAGGGTGAGGGAAGCGCTCGTCAATGTATTCGTTGATAATATTGGACTCATACAGCACCAGATCGCGCTCGACCAGAATCGGAACCTGACCGTAGGGATTCATTGCCGATATTTCATCCGGCTTGTTAAAAAGGTCAACGTCGCGAATTTCAAAATCCATGCCTTTTTCAAACAGGACAAGTCGGCAACGTTGCGAAAATGGGCACGTTGTGCCCGAATGAAGAACCATCATGCTTGTCGTTCCTTTGCACCTATTCCGGAATAAACGGAGCACGCGGCACCCTTGGACAAGTACCGCCCGCCCCGCATTATACAGAAAGTGTCAGCCATTTAAAAGCCTTTCTCTGTATCCTCATGTTTTCATTGGCTTATTTTGCTCTTTTCCGTCCACTACACGGGATTGTCAATTTCGATGAAGCGGTGTTCCAGAGCGAAGCAACGGGAAAGCCAGTTGCCCAGCGCTTCAATGCCATAACGCTCTGTGGCATGGTGCCCGCAAGACAAATAGGCAACCTCATATTCCCGCGCTTCGTGCACGGTTCTCTCCGCAATTTCCCCACTGAGGTAAGCATGCGCTCCCGCCCTTGCCGCCAGAGGAAGCATGCCCTGCGCGGCACCGCTGCACCAGGCAACGGTCGCTATCGCCTGAGCGGTATCGCCGATGACAAGCGGTTTTCGCCCCAGCCGTTCTTCCACCAGATTCGCCAGTCCACCCACGGTATTTACCGGGCCGGATGTCCCCAACCAGCCGAGATGATTCTCCCCAAATCGCCCTTGTACCTGCAAACCCAATTTTTCTCCCAGCATGGCGTTATTACCCATTTGTTCGTGCAAATCCAGCGGAAGATGGTAGGCAAACAAATTCAGGTCGTGCTTCAGCAAGCGGCGGATGCGCTCCCGCCTGGGCCCGACAATGCAGGGATCTTCGTCGCGCCAGAAAAGGCCGTGATGCACCAGCAGCGCGTCTGCGTCAGAGGCGATTGCAGCATTGATAAGCGCCAGACTGGCAGTGACCCCTGTCACGATACAATGAATGTCACTTTTCCCTTCCACTTGCAATCCATTTGGACAATAATCACGGATGGCGGCGACATTCAATGTTTGATCAAGAAAAGAGGCAAGATCGTCCCTTCGTACCATTTTTGATTCTCCCCCTTGTCACGGGTTATTATGTTTAAACGATTGTGGTTGTTGTTCGCGCAGGTAGTCACGACAGGACTGGCGGTCTGGTTCATTGTAACGGCTCTCAAACCGGAATGGACAGATGGCAGCGCAAGCCAGACAAAACCACTTACTTCCACGGTAACGGTACAGGAAGCCGCATCCGGCGCGGGAACCGCCAAACCATCCTACCGTGAGGCAGTCGGGCGCGCTATGCCCTCGGTGGTCAACATTTTTACGACAAAAGAAGTACGTCTCCCGCAAAATCCTCTGCTGGATGACCCTCTTTTCAAAAATCTCTTTGGTGACCGCTTAAATGAGCGAGGCGGCACCAACAAGCAAACCAGCCTGGGTTCCGGGGTCATCGTCAGCGCGGAAGGTTATATCGTCACCAATAACCACGTCGTTGAAACAGCGGACCAGATCGAGGTGGCACTCGAAAGTGGAGAAAAGGCCACGGCAAAGCTGGTCGGAACGGACCCGGAGACAGACTTGGCAGTCATCAAGGTTGACTTGCCCAAACTTCATCCCATCACACTGGGTCGCATTGAGGATGTCAAGGTCGGTGACGTGGTGCTGGCAATAGGCAACCCGTTCGGGCTGCAACACACGGTTACGATGGGCATTGTCTCCGCACTGGGTCGCAGTCACCTCGGGGTCAATATCTACGAAAATTTCATTCAGACCGATGCAGCGATCAACCAGGGCAATTCTGGCGGGGCATTGGTTGACGCACAGGGAAACCTGTTGGGAATTAACTCGGTCATCTTTTCTTCGCGCAGCGGCGGAGGGTCTCTGGGCATCGGATTTGCCATTCCGGTCTCCATGGTAAAAACCATCATGGAAGCCCTCATCAATAAGGGGAAGGTTGTCCGTGGATGGCTCGGTGTGGAGGTTCGGGATGTCACACCAGAAATCGCCAGCAAGCTCAACCTGAACAGAAAGGATGGCGTCATCATCGGGGCTATCGTGAAAAATGGTCCGGCGGACAAGGCAGGACTCAAGCCAGGCGACATTCTGCTGTCGGTGGATGACAAACCAATCCGCAGCATGAAGGAGATGTTTGCCCTTATTGCATCGCTGCAACCGGGGCAGAAAGCTGGCGTGTCCATTTTGCGAAATGGACACGAAACGCTTTTCAGTGTAACTGCAGGGGAACGACCACCCGCGGGAAAACGGGGACGATAGAGCGTTTTTGATTTAAGTTATGACATAACCGGAGGATTTGAAATAATTACGACACTCCTCAGGAGAGAAAGCCTCAAGCAGAACACCGATTTGCTCCCAAAGCGCATCGACAGTCC
>JAISAG010000101.1 GCA_031266815.1 Burkholderiaceae bacterium
TTTGCCACGGCGACATGGGTCAATTTCAAATTGTTCGGCAGCATGGGGCTTTTGTGCCTGTTTGTGGTGGGGCAAAGCTTCTATCTTGCCCGGTATATGCGCTCGGCGTAACGCGTGGCCGATACGATTTCGTATAAATCTTCTCCCTTAGGAATAAAATTTGGGTTAGAATGAAGCCGCTGTCTGTCGTTGCCGCGCGTGTAAGGGAGAGCTTGCAGCGGAGTAGCAGCGTACGCACCGTTTCGATTCGTTCGTGATCAGGGAGTGCTCGTGCTAGTTCTTGGGTCAGCCAGGGAACCTTTTTTGAAGCGGTGGAAGCGGATTGTTGCGGATTACGGCGCTTGCCGGTCAGGGGCCGATGTTGCCCAGTTGAGGTCACTGCTTTCCACCGGTCCTGTTCAGATGCTGGTGCTGGACATGGCGATGGAAGAGGTGAGTGACCCGGGTGTGCTGCGTGAGCTCTCCGCGCTGAAGGGGAGCGGGCGGCTTGTGCTTGCCGGCATCGCATTCCCTCCTGCTTCCGAACTGGCGGGGTTGGCTTCGGGAGCCTCTGCCTGTTGCCCTGACTCATGGTCGGACGATAAATGTGTCAAAGTGCTGGGGCTGGTACTGCGCGGCGGTGTATGGCTGTCCAACGCCGGTTTGCCCGAACTGGTGAAAAAACTCCAGGCGTTGTCCGTCAGCAAAGGTGCTGATCAGGCTGGCGGAGCGTCTGTTGTCGCGGTTGAAAAGCCGACAGACGCGTCACGGGCGTATCAGGACAGACAAGTACTGGGGAGTTTGACCAAAAGGGAACGGGAGATTGCCGAATTGGTGGGGCGCGGTATCAGCAACAAGCACATTGCCGAGCAGCTTAACATCTCTGACCGCACTGTCAAGGCGCATTTGACAGCGGTATTCGGCAAATTCCAGGTAACTGACCGCCTGCAACTGGCGCTTCGCGTGTCGAAAATGCAAACGTGAGCGGTTGTGCCGGTATCTTTCCGAAAAGTGGTCAGCAAGCGTTGCCGGTAAGGCCTCCATCCCGGAAAAGGGCGCCTATGTTGTTCCCCACACGGTCGGGCGGTGCAATGCGTAGCCGCGTACGCCGTCCACGCGGAGACTGCGCAAAACGGACAATTCTTCCTCTGTTTCCACAAATTCGGCAATAACCAGAATATCGTGGCTGTGTGAAAGGCGTACAAGCGATTCCACAAACTGTTGGTTGTCCCTGTTCTTGTCAATGTCGCGGATAAAGCTGCCGTCAATTTGCAAATAGGCGGGCTTTAATTGTCCGATATAATCCAGCGACGCGTTGCTCCGTCCAAAACGCTCGATACCGACCCTTGCCCCTGTTGTACTTATCTGCGACATCCACACACGGGCGGCATGCAGATTCTGGCTGATGGCATAGTCCGACAGTTCAAAGGAAAGCTGTTTGGCAATCTGCGGGTTTTCCCTGAGGATCGTCATCATCCAGAGGACAAAAGCCGGATCGCTGATGGATGCCGGCATCAGGTTGATAGCGATAGGTTCGGCGGGTCCCGCGCCCTGTCGCAGCCGGGAAAAGACATCTTCGATGACCATTTTGTCAAACGCCTGTGTCATGCGATGGTGGTTGACCATAGGGATGAATACCCCTGCCGGGATGATTCGGGCCTGTTCGTCGGTGATGCGTAGCAGCACCTCATGTTGCAGCACGCGGCTTCTGTCGCTCGCGGAAAAAGTCGTTTGAAGCAGCAGGGAGTATCGCTGGCTTTCCACGACATCCCGCAGGAGCGTGATCCATTGTGTCGCGGTCAGACTGTCAAATTCTCCGCCCGCCGCAGTGCGCCTGTAGGTAGAAACAGCGTTTATCCCTTGTATCTGGGCAGCGCGCAGCGCCATATCGCACTCGGACATCATTTGTCCGAATGTCTGGTCGGTACGGTAAGTCACCCCGAGGTGTCCGATTTCATCAGTGGGCGACAGCTTCTTTTCATACAGGGATGGCATGCTTTCGGCAATCCGGTCGGCGATACCGGTTGCCAGTGAATTGGGCACGCCGACAACCGCCAATGCAAAAGTCGAGCCGCTCAGGCGGGCAGGAAACGATTCGGCTGTTTCACTGCTTTGCGCCGCTGTGTTCAGCAATTCGGCGACACCCCGCAGCAAATCATCCCCCGCCTTGTGTCCCAGTTGGGTGTTGACCGCTTGCAAATTGCTCACTTCAAGGAGGAGCAGCATTCCCTGCGCAAAGTCGCCGGATTGTATCAAATGGTTCAGATGCATGGTGAAATAAGCGCGATTGGCAAGCCCGGTGACACTGTCCGTGTATGCCGCGCTTCTGACGCGCTCCAGTGCTTCTTCCTGTTCGCTGAAAATATCACGAATTTTTCCAGACATCTGGTTCATTGCCGCGACGACACTCCTTAGTTCAATTGTCCACGGCAGTTTTTCCTGGATAACGTAGTCCTTGTTCGCAATGGCATTTGCCTGTGATTCCACTGCCTGCAGGGGGCGCAGTACATAATGCAGAGCGATGAGTGCGAGGATAAACATGATCGCAAAAGAGCCTGCAAACCAGAAGAACGAGTGCTGGCAGGTCGCCCAAAGCCGGATATAGGCAAATTCGGGGTTGGCGCTCAAATGGACTTCGCCCGCCTGCGTCCATCCGCTCATCACGTTGCTGATGCCGACGGGTGTTTCCAGGCGGAACAGATTGATAAACCAGCCGGGAACCTGCTGGGGTGGATCTGGATCGGCCCGGGAGACAATAATGCCGCCCTGCGTGTCATACACACTGATCGTGCGGTAATAGCCGCTGTCGTACAGCGCGTTGATGTGAACCTCGATGCCCGCCACATCCGGGTTTTCCCCCATGTAGGGCGACAGGTTCATTCCCAAAGAGGTGGCCGTATCCTGCGATATGGTGCGAAGCTGGTCGTTCAGATACGCGCGGGTGTTGTGCACATTGATGGCAAAACTGCCAACAAAGAGCAGGGCAAACAGCATGATAATGATCAGAACCAGTTGTTTTCGCAGTGTCATTGTTGCCTCCGTACCACCGATAAGGTGTACACATGTGTAGAATGCATTATATGAGTTCGCCGGGATATGTTGACCATGTCAGCGGAACTCCTTCCCCATGCGGGATTTCAGGTCGCGCCAGAAACGAATGTTCCCCGAGTTGCCAGCGGAAGAAAGTTGTTGCGAGCGAACGAGCCACAGGCCATCCCCGTTGAAAGCGTAAATAGGCTTCAGGTCGGGGCGTTTGTCCGCAGGGCGTATTTGCGGAACCATATTGTCCAGAACCAGCGGAACGGCAGTCGGCTTCTCGTAGTATGTCAGTACCATATGCGCTTCTGTCAGCGCCTTGACATACGTGATCTTGAGCTTGTTGCTGTCTATGCCCAGTGCAACGAGCGTAAAATACTTCGCGATAGCGTAATCTTCGCAATCCCCTCCGTTGGACGCCAGCATTTCTGCTGGCGTTGCCCAGTAATCCTGCTTGCGCCAGTGTTGCATGTCGGTACGGTAGGGCACACGATTCCAGAAGCTGTTCACCATTTCCAGCTTTTGCGTTTCTGTTTTGCCGCGGTTTTCGGCAATGAGCCTTGCCCAGGCTTCCATGCGCGCCCTTGCTGCGGCGCCATACTTTTTCGTTGCCGCCGCGAGGTAGGACTCCGTAAAGGCGGGCAGTACATCTGCAGCCTGTATCCACAGCGGCAGCAGGACGGCAAATCCCAGGGCGCAGAAAATAGCCGACAGAAAATGTCGCCGACAGGCGTTCAGGCGTTTTTTCCCGATGAAGAGAAGGGTCAGGACAGGCGGCATAGAAGAGGCATTATCGCACAACTTCCACGGGCGCCATTTCCTGCCTGATGGCGCATATACCCGCTTCGGGAGTCGTCCACTGCGCCATCCGCAAACGGAGAGGCGGCAAGAGCCGGAAAAGAGTGTTTCCAGACGCGGCGGCACGGGCGTGCCGGGCTCTAGCCGCCGCGGCGCATCAGGTCAAAGAAATCCGCATTGGATTTGGTCGCACGCACTTTGTCCAGAATGAATTCCATCGCTTCGATTTCATCCATGCCGTAGAGCAGTTTTCTGAGTATCCATACCTTCTGGAGAATGTCTGGCTTTATCAGCAATTCTTCCCTGCGTGTACCGGATTTGTTCAGGTTGATGGAGGGATAGACCCGTTTTTCTGCCAGTCGTCTTTCAAGGTGCACTTCCATGTTGCCTGTTCCCTTGAACTCCTCGTAGATGACATCATCCATTCGGCTGCCTGTTTCGACCAGTGCGGTAGCAATAATGGTGAGCGATCCGCCCTCCTCAATGTTGCGTGCGGCCCCGAAGAAACGTTTCGGACGCTGGAGTGCGTTGGCATCCACGCCGCCTGTCAGCACTTTCCCCGATGCAGGGACAACCGTGTTATACGCGCGCGCCAGCCTGGTGATGGAATCCAGCAGGATAACCACGTCCTTTTTCATTTCCACCAGTCGCTTTGCTTTCTCCAGCACCATCTCCGCAACCTGGACATGGCGTGTGGCAGGTTCGTCAAAAGTGGAGGCAACCACCTCTCCCCGGACGGAACGCTGCATTTCCGTCACTTCTTCCGGGCGTTCATCAATGAGAAGCACAAACAGGATCACTTCGGGGTGGTTAGTGGTGATAGCGTGCGCAAGGTGCTGCAACATGACGGTTTTCCCTGATTTGGGCGAGGCAACCAGCAGTCCGCGCTGTCCTTTCCCGATGGGAGCGATCATGTCTACAATGCGTCCGGTGATATTCTCGTTGGCGTTTATGTCGCGCTCAAGACGCATCGGCTCGTCCGGATGCAGGGGCGTCAGGTTTTCGAACAGGATCCGGTTCTTGGAGGATTCGGGTGGTACGCTGTTGATTTTGTCCACCTTGACCAGTGCGAAGTAGCGCTCCCCGTCCTTGGGGGTACGGACTTCGCCCTCAATGGAGTCTCCCGTATGCAGGTTAAAGCGGCGTATTTGTGAGGGAGAGATGTAAATATCATCAGTGGATGCCATGTAACTGGCGTCCGGTGAGCGGAGAAAACCAAACCCATCCGGCAGAATTTCCAGCGCGCCATCGCCGTAAACCTGTTCTCCGGATTTGGCACGCTTTTTCATGATGGCGAACATCAGTTCCTGTTTTCTCATGCGTGCCGCATTATCAATTTCGAGGGAGCTTGCCATTTCCATCAGTTGGGAAACGTGCAGGGATTTTAGTTCGGAAAGATGCATAAATCGTCTGTGTGATATGAAGTGTTAGGCCACGAGTGGCAGAAGAGGAAAGGAGTGGTGCGGCCGTTCATGCGGGAGAAAAATCGTGTCTATACATGCGAATCCAGAAAGCGTTTCAGATCATCTTTTCTCTGGTTGCCGATTATCTGGTCAACGACTTTGCCACCCTTGAACAGAATGAGCGTCGGAATACTCCGGATGGCATAATTCGTCGGCACCGCGGGATTTTTGTCTACATCCAGTTTTGCAACGGCGAGCTTGCTGCCATACTCGGAGGCGATCTCGTCAATCAGGGGGGACAGCTGCTTGCAAGGTACGCACCACCCTGCCCAGAAATCAACCAGAACCGGTTTGTCGGCGCGCAACACATCCTGTTCGAAGGAAGTGTCGCTGGTTTCAATGATAGTATCGTTTGCCATGAGGAATAATCCATGCCGCAGAAGAGAACACGGGCGCCTTGGTACTGCGAGCGGAAACCTGACATTGGCGCGCCGCATCTAAAAACACTGGGGAAAATGCTACACGGGGCAGAAAGTGCCGCACGCGTCCGCCGGACAGAACGAATGATACATCGAATTTCCATGAAAAGCGCACATGGTGCACCGATAAACAAGGTAAAACAACGCTGAAACAGCCGGGTGTTGTAAATAGCCAACACTATCCCGGCGTATTTTTCTGCTTTGGTACATCTGGTCGCAGTCCGCCGCCCAGCGCGCGATACAAATCAACCGTATTGAGCAGACGTGTCAGACGCGCCTGAACCAGTGCCTGTTCGCTGGCGAAATGCTGCCGCTCGGCATCCAGAACGTCCAGCGAGCTGGCGATGCCGTTGTCATACCGGGCTTTGGAAAGCCGGAGCCGTTCTGTTTCCGCAACGAGTATGGCGGATTGCGCGTCCACCTGTTCGTTGAGCAGACCTCGTGCGGTCAGTGCGTCGGCGACTTCGCGGAAGGCAACCTGAATGGCTTTTTCGTACTGTGCCACAGCAATGTTTTTGCGGGCTTCCGCCAGGTCCAGGTTGGCGATATTTCTGCCGGCATCAAAGAGCGGCAACAAGAGCTGCGGCGTGAATGACCACGCGCCGGACCCGCCGTCAAAGAGTCCAGAAAGGGCGGTACTGGCGGTTCCGCCGAACAGGGTTAGGGTAATGCGGGGAAAGAATGCAGCACGCGCCGCGCCGATGTTGGCGTTGGCCGAGCGAAGCAGATTTTCCTGCTGCCGGATGTCAGGACGGCTTTCCAGCATATCGGAAGGCAGTCCGGCGGGGATGTCGTGCAAAATATCGTCATCAGACAATATGCCGCTGGCGGGCAGGTTTGGGATACGCTTTCCGCCAGTCAAAACGACCAGCGCGTTTTCTACCTGCGTGCGTTGCCGTTCCAGCGTGACGACGGCGGCGCGGGCGTTGTGAAGCAATGTTTCGTATTGCCGCAGTTCCAGCGCGGATGTCGCGCCGACTTCATAGCGCTTTTGCGTCAGTGCGTACGTGTGCTTGTATGCCTCGTGAGATTTTTGGGCAAGATCCCGTTGTCGTGACAGGGCGCGTTCTGTCAGGTAGCTCTTGCATATCTCCGCGACCAGGCTGATGTGTACCGCGCGTTGCGCCTCTTCCGTGGCGAAGAACTGGTAAAGTGCGGCGTCACTCAGGCTTTTGACCCGGCCAAACAAGTCAATTTCGAATGCCGTCACACCCAGCCCAACCTGATAGTTGCCGGTGGTCACCGCGCGTGGTGTTCCCGCCAGATCTGCCGGTGTTCGGCTGCGCGCGGCCTGCGCATTCACATCCAGGTTCGGCAGACGCTCGGACCACTGAATCTGATACAGGGCGCGCGCCTCCTCGATGCGCAGGGTGGCGATCCGCAGATCGCGGTTGTTTTCGATGGCGGCAGTAATCAGCGCCTGCAAACGAGGATTTCGCGCAAAGGCGCGCCAACCGATATCAGGCGCAGGCGTCGCGCCTTTTGTCTCGTCATGCGTCGGCCATGCGCTTTCTATCGGCGCAGCGGGGCGCAAATAGTCTGGCTCGAGCGAGCAGGCGCTCAATAAAAGCAGTACCAGCAGGGCACAGACGCGCGGTTTTATCGCAATCATGGTGACTCCCCCTCTTTATCATCCGTCCGACCGGGGAGGTCCGTTGCGATACCGCCCGGCGCACCGCCCACATGAGGCAGTTGCCATGGGTTCTTTCTGACTTCTTGCGAACCCTCTTGCGTGATGTTGCTGGCATACATTTTCTGTTGCCGCTTGCTGTCCGAAAAGATGCTGCGGACGACCAGGAAAAAAACAGGGACTAGAAATACCGCCAGCACGGTTGCGGTAATCATGCCGCCCATCACGCCTGTCCCGATGGCCTGTTGCGCACCTGCACCCGCACCCCTGGCGATGACGAGAGGAAGAACCCCCAGGATGAATGCCATGGATGTCATGATAATGGGTCTGAAGCGTAGCCGAACGGCTTCCAGGGTCGCCCTGACCAGTGGTTTGCCCTGTGCCTGCAAATCTTTTGCGAATTCCACGATCAGAATCGCGTTTTTGGCGGACAGACCAATGGTGGCGATCAACCCGACCTTGAAATAAACGTCATTGGGCATTCCCCGCAGCAGCACACCCGCCAGGGCGCCGATAACGCCGAGCGGGACCACCAGCATCACCGCGACAGGAATGGTTGTGCTCTCGTACAGGGCGGCAAGGCAGAGAAAAACGGCAAGGATGGAAAGCCCGAACAACATGGGCGCTTGCGAACCGGAAACCTTTTCTTCCAGTGATTGCCCTGTCCACTCAAACCCGAAGCCCTTTGGCAACTGGCGGGCAAGCCGCTCCATTTCATTCATGGCATCCCCCGTACTCATGCCGGGTGCCGGTTGTCCTTCAATCCGGATGGCGGGATATCCATTGTAGCGAATGAGCTGAACGGGGCCTTTCGACCAACTGGCGCTGGAGAAAGCAGAAAAGGGAACCATGGCGCCGCTTTTGTTGCGGGCATAGATTTTTGCAATATCCTCTGGTGTTTTCCTTTTAGGGCTGTCCGACTGGACGACAACGCGCTGCTGCCTCCCGAAACTCTCAAAGTCATTCACATAATTTGAACCCAGCGCGACACTCAACGCGGTATTGATGGCGTCGAACGAAACACCCAGTGCCTGCGCCTTGTCACGGTCAATGTGCAGGTCCAGCTGTGCCGTGTTTTCCATCCCCACCGGGCGCATTCGCTGCAATATGGGACTCTGTGATGCCATTGCCAGCAGTTGGTCTCTGGCTTCGACGAGCGCGGTGTTCCCCATTCCGCCTCTATCCTGCAAACGGAAAGCAAAGCCAGCGGCGTTACCCAGTTCTCGAATGGCGGGGGGGTTCATGGGGTAAACCGTGGCATCCCGGATTTGCGAGAAACGCGCGTAAGCGCGTTTGAGTATTTCATCCGCGCTATCATTGGCGCTTCGCTTGTCCCAGTCTTTCAGGGTGATAAATCCGAGCCCGCCATTTTGCCCGTTACCGGAAAAACTGAACCCGGAAACGAGAATAGAGGTTTCCACACCGGGTTCGGCAGTATAAAACTGCATGACTTCTTCCAGCACCTTGTCCGTCCGTGCGGAAGAAGCGCCGCCGGGCAGCTGGATATTCGTGAAGAGATAACCCTGGTCTTCATCCGGCAGGAAGGAAGTCGGCAGCTTCCAGTACATCAGCCCGCAAAACAGGCAGATGGCGAGGTAGATGACCACATACCGTGCGGATCGCCCCAGTATTTTGGCGACACGTCTTTCGTACTGGACCGTTGTGCGGTGGAAAAAACGGTTGAACCACGCCAGAAATCCCGTTTTTTTCTCGTGGTGCCCCGCCTCGACCGGTTTCAGAATAGTGGCGCATAACGCGGGAGTGAGCGAAAGCGCGAGGAAGGCGGAAAAAGCGATGGCAGAAATCATAGCGAGCGAGAACTGCATGTAGATTTTGCCAACGGCACCGCCGAAAAATGCCATGGGAACAAAAACCGCCATCAAGACTGTTGTAATGCCGATAATGGCGCCCGTAATCTGTCCCATTGCCTTGAAGGTGGCATCACGCGGGGAAAGCCCTTCTTCCGCCATGATGCGCTCCACATTTTCCACCACCACAATCGCATCGTCAATCAGGATGCCGATGGACAGAACCAGCCCGAACATGGTCAGCATGTTGATGGAGAACCCCAGCGCCTTCATGACGGCAAATGTCCCCATCAGCGCGACGGGTACCACAATGGTCGGGATAATGGTATAGCGGATGTTCTGTAAAAACAGGTACATGACCAGAAAGACCAGGAAAATCCCTTCGAACAGCGTTTTGACCACTTCCATGATCGAAACCCTGACGAATTTGGACGTATCGTTCTGGATGCTGTACTCGACCCTGGACGGGAAGTACTGTGAAAGCTCGTCCATTTTGTCGCGCACTGCCTGCATGGTGGCGATGGTGTTGGCGTCAGCCGTGGGCATAATGCCGAATCCGCCGATGGGAGCGCCATCCAGCCGTGCGGACACATCGTACTGTTTCGCTCCCAACTCTACCCGGCCCACATCCTTGATTTTAACGGTTGACCCATCCGCGTTCGCACGCAGGACAATGTTTTCAAACTCTTCGGTGGTTTGCAGTTGACCGCGAACCATGATGTTGGCTGTAATCGGTTCAGTCCCCGTGTTGGGTTTGCCGGCCAGCGTACCGGAAGTAACGACAGCGTTTTGATCGCGGATAGCGTTGCTGACATCGGCGGGCGTCAGATAGAACCCCGACAGTTTGATCGGGTCAATCCAGACGCGCATGGCTTTTTCGGAACCGAAGAGATTGAGATCGCCCACACCGGGAAGACGCTTGATGTCGTTGATAACATTGCGTGCCAGGTAGTCGCCCAGTTCAAAATTGGTCAGGCGTCCGTCGGTTGAGCGCAGGCTGACGATAGCGAGGTAGTTGCTGCGGGCCTTGTTGGTAATGACACCTTGCTTCATGACATCGGCAGGCAGGCGGGATTCGATGCGCTTGATGCGGTTCTGGACATCTACGGATGCCAATTCGACACTGGTATCGTTGGTGAAGGAAAGCGTGATTTTGGCGGAGCCGTTGCTTTGGCTTTCCGATTCCATATAAAGCATTCCCGTTGCCCCATTCATTTCCTCTTCAATGATTTGGGTAACGCTGTCCTCCACGGTCTGTGCTGTTGCGCCCGGGTATGTCGTTGTCACCGTGATTTGCGGTGGTGCAATGTCGGGATACTGTGAAATGGGCAGGGTCAGGAGCGACAAAATGCCAGCCAGCATAATGAAGATGGCGATAACCCACGCAAATACGGGGCGATCAATGAAAAACCGCGCCATTTACTGTTCTCCCTTTGCCTGGCTGTTTGGGGTATTCCCCTGTGGCTTGGTGTTTGCCTGCGGCTTGGTACTTGCCTGTGGCTTGGTATCTGCCGCGGGCTCAGCGGGTGTCGCTGGTGGTGCAGCAGAAGCGTTGTCTGGTGCGGGTGTATCGGGTTTTGCTTTTTCCGGTGTGGCGACCGGGTTCCATATAATCGGCTTGACAGCCACACCGGGTCTGGCTCTTTGCAATCCCTCCACAATGACCCGTTCGCCCGGTGTCAGGCCTTCCAGAATGACCCACTTGTCACCGAGGGAAGCGCCTGTCTTGACGTTGCGGACTTCGGCAATGCCATCCTTGTTGATGAGGGTAACTGTCGAAGTATCTTTCTGGCGTTGCACCGCCTGTTGGGGAATGGTAATCGCCTTTTCGTTGACTGCCTGCTCCAGCCTGGCGCGTACATACATGCCGGGCAGGAGCATGGTTTCAGGATTGGGGAAGAGGGCACGGATGGAAAATTCGCCCGTGGAAGGGTCAACCGTGATATCGGAAAAGAGCAGTTTGCCCGCATGGGGGTAGGTAGTGCCATCCTCCATGATGAGCGTCACACGGAGCCCTTCCTCGGAAGCGCCCTTCAATGTGCCCTTCCGCATGGCTTGTTGCAGGCGGAGCAACTCCGCGCTGGATTGCGTCAGGTTCAGATAAATAGGGTCAATTTGCTGAATGGTCGCAAGCAGCGTTACGTTTCCCTGCCCGACCAGCGCGCCCTCCGTCACAAAGGAGCGGCCAATGCGTCCGGGGATGGGAGCCAGCACCGTGGCGTATTCCAGGTCCAGTTTGGCGTTGACGAGTGCCGCCTTTGCTGATGCCACATCTGCGGCAGCCTGCTTCTGCGCGGCGGTTGCATCATCGAAATCCTGCTTGCTCACCGCGTTGATAGCAACAAGCGGCACATAGCGTTTGTGTTTCAGGTCTGCCTGAACGAAGTTGGCCTCGGCGCGTGCCAGCGCCGCCCGGGCGGTCTGCACGGATGCCTCGTAACTGCGCGGGTCAATAATGAAGAGCTTCTGATTCTTTTTGACTTGCGCGCCCTCCTCAAAGAGGCGTTTTTCCAGTACGCCCGCCACGCGCGCCCTGACGTCCGAATTCCGGTAGGACTCCAGTCGTCCGGGCAATTCGTTGACAACAGAGACCTCTTCTGTTGTGACAACCACATAGGCGACCTCCGGTGCGGCAGATGGGGAAGCGGACGACTTTTTGTCTTCCAGGCAACCCGACAGCAGAAAGGAGGTGAGCAAGACAGGCAGGAAAGCAAAGCGGGAAAAGTGTTTCATGTATTCTGGCGGACAACCGCTCCTTATCTTTATCATGACACGGCGACTCCCGGCAGCGGAACAGAATTCCCGGGAGCGACCCGACGCTGGCGAGTGTAACATACATTCGTGAATGTATGTTACACTGTTAATGTGAAATGTTTTCAGCAAGTCATGCTATCAACGGACATGGGAGGGTGGTCGGTGTTCGGGCGCCGCACAGGCAAGTGAGTGCTGAGGCGCGTGCCGTCTGCGTACGCCGTTGTCGGCGGAAAATATGAGAGGGAATGTTGGGATGGGGCGCGCCACAAAACGGAAAACACGGGAAACACGGGACCGTTTGCTGGATACCGCCGAAGATGTGTTTAACGAAAAGGGTGTTTCCGGCACGACGCTCAATGATATTGCAGAAGCGGCAGGCGTGACGCGGGGTGCCATTTACTGGCATTTTCGCAACAAGCAGGATATGTTCGACGCCATGTTTGAGCGAGTGCGCGGCCCGATCCACACCATGATAGAAGAAATCGCGGACGAAAAAACGGCGGACCCGCTGGGGCGTCTGGGCGAAAAGTCGGTGTATCTGATGGAACAGATTGTGGAAAATCCGCGTTATCGCAAGGTAATGAGTATCCTGTTCCATAAATGCGAGTACACAGACACTATTCGGGAGATTCAACTGCGTCAGCAAGAATGGCGCGCCCGTGGGATAGAGACCGTTACGCGGGTTTTACGTAATGCCATCCAGAAAGGGCAATTGCCCGATAACCTGGATATTCGCCTGGCCAGTCTGATGTTGCATATTGCCTGGGACGGCTTGCTAAACAGCTGGCTGCTGATGCCGGACAGCTTTGATTTGGTCAAGGATTCACAGCGACTGCACGAGGGCATCCTGTCCATGCTGAAAAACAGCCCCTACCTGCGGGTGAAGGCGTAGACTACTTTATTTTCCCATATTGTCTGGCAATCGCTTCCAGATAGGGCTTGAGTACCCTCTCCGCCTGAAAGCGACTCCCTGCAAGCGAGAGGTGGTCCCGATCAATGTAAAGTGGTACGCCTTTGTTGTCAAAGGCGAGGCACTCTTCACCGGGACAAAAGGCATCAGTGGTGGGGACAATGGTTGCGCCTTCAACTGTATTCAAGATGCGCAGATAGGGTTCATTCGCTTGGCGTACAGATGATTTTTTGAGCGGTGACAGAGAGGGCGTGGTGCGGAATGGACGGGCGACGCGCATGCGTATGTCGTATGGTAGCGTTGGATTTTCCTCGACGATAAAAACTTTTTTCCCCTCCCTCCGCAAACGATCCGTCGCCTCTTGCAAGGCAGACTGAAAGGGTTGTGGCGGAATTTTTTTAGTCAGATACGGCATTCCGCGCGTCACAATAAAAACGGCCTTAATATCTTTTTTTCTGGTTAGCGTACCAAAAATGGCGTCCATGTCGCGGAGATATATTTTTTTCACTTCTTTCGACACAGGAAACACGTCTGCCATACCAGGCAAAGGGAGTCCCGTTTTCGCGACAACGAAGGTATTGACACCCAGTAGGGTGTTTGCTTCGGAGACTCCCAAGTATGCATGTGGCGCGTGGCTGTCTCCTAGGATGGCAACAGTAATATCAGATTGGACATCCGTATACTGCTTTTTCACTGGTGTAACGGTTTCGCCGAACCCAGATGGTCGTTCGGGTAAATCGGGCGCGTAGCGATTGCCATCAGCCACAGTTTTTTGGACCTTATCCCAGGTCCACCACTCCCATCCACTCACAGCTGCAGGGTAAGCAGCAACAGGAGGGCGTTTGGGCAATCCCTGCTTAAGAAAGACGGTCAACCCCGCGCCGCCAACGGCACTCATCACAATGAACAGTCCCACCGCTTTTGCTCGCCCGTATTGCCCAAAGCGAAGAGGGCGCTCCACCAGCCAATAAGTGGCACCTGCCAGCCCGAAAGAAGCGAGAACGGCGCCTATGCGGATGAGCCTTGGAGGGATTCCGGCATTGATGATGTGTGCAAAGGAGAGCAGGGGGTAATGCCACAGGTACAGGGGATAGCTGATGAGACCAATCCAGACAAGCGCCCGGTACGACAACAAGCGGTTGACCCAGGCTTTTTCGCCGGACGCAATCAGGCAGAGTGTTCCCAGTACGGGAAGGACAGCCCATTTGCCCGGGAAGTGAGATGTTTTGGTCAGGCGGAACAGTGCGACAGCGATAAGCAGTACGCCGAGGGATGCCAGGACATGGCGAAGCGTTGCCCCATCCGGTGGGGTGGCGCTGTCGGCATTATCCGGGCGATAAATCATTTTTCGCAGCACTCTGTCCAGTTTGCCGGACAGGGAAACAAGTATGGCGGGAGGATGCAAAACGAGATGGGCAAGAACGGCGCCTGCCAGCAACTCCCATATCCGGGTTTGGGGAGAATAAAAATCGGCGACCAGGTTTTTTCGGTAAGTCAGCAGATTCAGAACGAGGGAAATCGTGCAAACGGAGACAAGGAGTGTCAGGAGATTGAATCGCTTCCGCCAGGCGACCCACAACAGGAAGGGGAAAACGATATAAAACTGTTCTTCAATACCCAGGCTCCACAAATGCAGCAAGGGCTTGGTTTCTCCTGCCACGTCAAAGTAACCGCTTTCCCGCCACAAGACGAAGTTGGAGATAAACCCGGCGCCGCCTGCGATGTGTTTACCCAGTTGGCGGTATTCATCCGGCAGCAGGGCAAACCAGGCAAAGGCGAGTGAGGCGATAAAGACGGCAAGCAGTGTGGGGTAAATCCGCCGGATGCGACGGACATAAAAAGAGAAAAAAGAGAAAGAACCGTTTTCGAGTCCGTTGAAAATAATGGTGGCAATCAGGTAGCCGGAGATGACAAAGAAAATATCCACGCCAATAAACCCACCCTTGACGCGGAAAGGAAAAGCGTGAAAGCCGATGACCAAAAGGACGGCGATGGCGCGCAGCCCATCAATGTCGGGGCGATAGGCAGACCCCGCACCATGCGGGGGGGGGGGGGGGGGCCAGCGATTGTTTTTGTTGAATAAATTCAAAAATCGCGTTACCCCAGGGTGACCAGCGTTTAAAC
>JAISAG010000045.1 GCA_031266815.1 Burkholderiaceae bacterium
TCTTGCCAGAAAATTCATGGCAGCAACCTTGAAGTTTTCCAAAACGGTAAAAAGTACCGTTTTGAAATCCATTGATACCCAAAGCAAACTACTCGAATTGGTTGTGCTGGACGATGCGGAAATCGAAGCGCTGGAATCCGGTGAATCGGCTCGGGGGCTAACTCTGGACAAGATAGAGACCATGAGTGTCTCCGAACTCAAAAAGGCCTTGCGGGAAGCCGAAGCGGACATTGACGCAAAGGACAAACTGATTTCGGACAAGAACACCAAGCTGGACGAGTTGGACACCGCACTGCGTAAAAAGCGCCTTGAAAAAATCCCGCCTGACGAAGAAGGCGAAGCGCTTCGCAAGGAAGTCAGTATGACGGCTTTCACGGCTGAAGCGGAAATCAGGGGCAATTTGCGCGCTGCCTTCCGCGCTTTGGGGGAACACACAGAAAAACACGGCATCCCCCACGACAACTTCATGAAAGGGCTGATATGCCAACTGGAACTGGCGATTGCCCAGGTGCGCGGAGAGTTTCACCTGGTTGGCGAACCTGATGGCGATCCGACTCCGGCCTGGCTTCGCCCTGGTGCGGAAGAGGCGGCAACGGCGGTGGTTGATGAAGCCATGGCAAAAAATGGTTGGGTACGCGATGCCAACGGGAAAATGATTCCGGCGGAATTGGCAGGAAAACCGTGGACATTGGATGAAACGGGCAAGGTGGTGGCGGCAGAATGAGTGCTGCTCTCACGGAACAGTTGGTTGCAATTGCCAGGGCAGCCCGCCAGGTCGGGCATGGCAAAAAAACCAGCATCTATCGTAAAGCCTGCGAAGAATTGCAACTCTCCTATGCCACCTTGCAACGCAAACTAAAGGAGGTCATCGTGACAGACAAACGCAAACGCAGAACAGACGCCGGACAGACTGCACTGACCTACGAGGAAGCGCAACTGATCGCTGCCATGCTGATGGATTCTTTCCGAAGGAATAACAAACGGCTATATACCGTAGAAAAAGCCGTAGAAGTTTTGCGAGCCAACGGGGAAATCAAGGCGTCCTACACTGACACGGAAACAGGTGAAATTCTCCCCCTCTCGACTTCTGCCATTACCCGGGCGCTGCGCCAGTACGGATTACACCCGGAACAACTGATGGCACCTGACCCGGTTACCCCGCTGGCCAGCAAACATCCCAATCATGTCTGGGAGATGGACGCCTCACTCTGCACCCTGTACTACCTGTCCAACGGCGTGCATGGCATGCCTGCCGAAGTGTATTACAAAAACAAGCCCGGCAACATGGAGCGCATTTCCGCGAACAGGGTATGGCGGTACGTTATCACTGACCACACCAGCGGTTGGCTTTATGCTGAATACGTCCTCGGCGCGGAGTCCGGCGAAAACCTCTGCTCTGTCCTGATTAATGCTATGCAGGAACGAGATGGACAGGACGTTTTGCATGGTATTCCCAAGATGCTCATGCTTGACCCAGGCGCGGCAAACACAGCAGGCATGACACGCAATCTGTGTCGCTCGCTCGGCATTGAACTGCTGATTAACAAGCCCGGTAACGCTCGTGCCAAGGGACAGGCAGAAAACGCGCACAACCTCGTAGAAACAAAGTTGGAACCCGGATTGAAACTGCAATGCGTCAACGGATTGGACGCATTAAATGCTATCGCCAAAAAGTGGCGCATCCAGTTCAATGCGACTGCCAGGCACGGCCGTACCGGCACTTCGCGCACACTGGCTTGGGTCTCTATCCAGTCAGACCAACTGGTTAAGGCACCTTCTGTTGAAATCTGTCGGGAATTGGCAGTAGCACAACCGGAAAGCAGGAAAGTATCACCCGCCCTGCAAGTATCTTTCAGAGGCACAGAATACGATGTTTCCACTGTACCAAGCGTAATGGTCGGAGAAAAACTTCTGATTACCTGCAATCCGTGGCGCGATTCCGCACAAGTCGTGCAGGTGGATGAAGCGGGGCACGAGATTTATCACGTTGTTCACGCTGTTCAGAGAGACGAATGGGGCTTTGCAAAGGACGCGCCCGTTATCGGCGAATCATACAAACGTCATGCGGACACACCGGCACAGACAGCTGCAAAAGCTATCGAACAACTGGTCACGGATACGGATAGTCAGGCAGACGCCAAGGCCGCACGAAAAGCCGGACGGTTGCCCTTCGGCGGCAGGATTGACCCCTACAAGCACATTGACGATACCAAATTGCCTCTGTTCCTGCCAAAGAAGGGAACACCACACGAACTGATCGCCCCGGAGGTTGTTTTTCCGCCGCTGTCGCATGTGGAAGCGGCAAAGCAGATTAAAAGCCGGATTGGCGATACCTGGACAGCAGAGCAATACCAATGGCTGGTACAGCGTTTTCCCGATGGCGTTCCGGTAGAGGCAGTGGACGAGGTGGTGAGAGAACTGTCCGGGCAGCAGGCGCCCCTTCGGGCAATCGCAGGGGGGAAACGATGAACCTCAAGCGCATCCTGCAACGCCACGGGCTGATGCAAAAGACACTGGCACGGGCACTGGAGCTGTCGTCTGGCAGTGTTGCGCAATTGCTCAATCACTCCCAGTGGCCTAAAAGCATCCCTGCTGAACAGATAAAAGAAAAAACAAGGCAGTTTCTTGTTGAGTGCGGCGTCAGTCAGAAAGAGATTGACTCCGCTTTTGAAGAGACAGGGTCAAAGCGCGCCAACACCCCGACCCTGCCGTTTGATGCACACTCTGATAAGGAGCAACTCATGCTACTACGAAGACAAGGCTTGTATCAAGCCAGTAAAAAGCATTTTGGCTTACCTCGTGACCCTTTTTCTGACGATGTGAGTTCACACGACGATGTGTTTATCAGCCCTGATATTCGCTATGTCCGTGAAGCCATGTATCAAACCGCACGGCACGGCGGGTTCATGGCAATCGTTGGGGAATCCGGCGCGGGAAAGAGTACCCTGCGGCGTGATCTGGCGGACAGGATTATCCGGGAATCCCTTCCCATCATCGTTATTGAGCCGTATGTCCTGGGCATGGAAGACAATGACCTGAAGGGCAAGACACTCAAATCCTCTCACATTGCTGAAGCGATTCTGAACACGATTACCCCGCTGGAATCTGCCAGACGAAGCCCGGAAGCGCGTTTCCGTCAGGTACACAAGGCATTGCGCGAATCGCACCGCGCAGGCAACCGGCATGTACTCCTGATTGAGGAAGCACACGGAATGCCCATCCCTACCATCAAGCATCTGAAGCGATTCTTCGAGTTGGAGGATGGTTTTCAGAAACTGCTCTCCATCATCCTTTTGGGGCAACCCGAACTGCGTCTGAAGCTGTCAGAAACCAATCAGGAAGTCAGGGAAGTTGTCCAACGCTGTGAGGTCGTGGAACTGGCGCCTTTAGATACCCGGCTGGAAGAGTATCTGAAGTTCAAGTTTGACCGGGTAGGCATCCCGCTTCCCAAAGTGATTGATACCAGCGGTGTTGAAGCCATCCGAAGCAAGCTGACCCTTTCCGGCAATCACAGGGGAGACGCAGGAAGGCGCAATGTCGTTTCCCTGCTGTATCCACTGGCGGTGGGAAACCTGCTGACCGCCTGCATGAATCTGGCAGCAGAACTTGGGGTGCCGATTGTTAACGGTGATGTGGTGAAGGGAGTGTGAGATGAGTGTATTAAGAATGGTAAAACCCGCCGAAGCGCAGGGAGAGATCGTTCACAAGATTCTGACAGAGGACTTTGTGGCGCGCCTGATGCTACTCAACCGTGCCCTGCGAGAGTTACGAAAGATGGGGTACCTCGTTGCCTGTAGCTTGGGTACCGATGTCGTGCCGGAAATCATCATCACCCGCGATTCGGAGCAATCCATCACGCCGTTGCTGGACAGAGCATCGGGGCGCTTTTGGACAACAGTCAACGGACAAAAGTACGGTCACGCCATTTTTGAAGGGGTGGACGTTATGTGGGAGGAATCATGAATACGCAGTTATCACAGGCGGCAAAAGAAGTTCTGGCAGAGCGGCAACGCCAGATTGAGGTCAAGGGCTATACGCATGAACACGATGATTCCTACAACCATCTCACTGGCAGGTTGGTGGGACTGGCGCTTGAGCGAATTTTTCGATGCGTCAACAAGACAGAGGAAAACTACAGGATATGCCTGGTTGAAGCCGCTGCGCTGCTGCTGGCAGAAATAGAGCGCATTGACAGAAAAGAGAGCAAAGCAGCGTATATGAATCCAGTCAACTGGACATCCGGCATTCGATGGTAGGAGGGACTATGAACAAGCAAGCGATTACGGCTGATAACGCACACGAAATAGAAGAAGCAGAAAAGCAAAGGGGATTCTGCGCGGAACGTCTGCAAGCCATTCTGGCAGGCATCAGCCTAGAACTGGACGCGTCGGTAGAGGATACGCACCGCAACACACCCACCGCCAGCCCAGCGAATTGCAATTCGGGGAGATAACGATGGCAACCAAAAAACTCAAGAAAATAGCGGAAATCTGGGTGCCGCAATCACGCGATGAAACCGCAGATGCCATCAAAACCATTGGCGACACCAGCAGGGAAATCGAACGCCTGACTGTCAACATGAATGACGAAATTGCGGACGTGACAAAGAAATACCAGGCGACGATAGACCGGCACAAGCAATCCTTGGACACCCTGCAAACAGGCGTACAGATATGGTGCCAGGCGAACCGGAATGATTTGACACAGGGAGGCAAAAACAAGACGGCGAATCTTATTACCGGTACCGTCCACTGGCGGAAGCGTCCCTCATCTATCAGTCTGCGAGGGATAGAAGGCATTCTGGAAGCGCTGAAGCGCATGAAACTTACCCGCTTCATCCGCTCAAAGGAGGAAATTAACAAGGAGGCCATGCTCAACGAGCCGAATGTGGTCAGTTCCATCCCCGGCGTGAAGGTTGTCCCCGGCGTAGAAGACTTCATCATCCAGCCCTTTGAGCAAGATGTGACGTGATGGCTTTGCGTGGAGACCAACATACCGAGAACGGGAGAGAGATATGGATTTACGGGAAAAACTGATTGATGCGATCCGAAGAAACCCGGGTATCACAGACAGGGAACTTTCACAGATTTTCGCCATTCACCCCAGCCGCGTCATTGCTGTCCTGTCAGACCAATCAGACCTTGAGATGACACGCAATTCAGATTCTGCACGCGCGTCGTCAGAAAGTCTAAACGGTGCGCCGCACGGGATGTTGCAGGAAGAGGGTAGCGACAACGAAAAAGTAATAACGCCACCGCAGGCAAAATCAGCGGCGAGGCGGAACAGGAAAGGCCTTACAAAAGTCGAAATGGCTATCGCTTATTTGCAAGACAATGGGAAAGTGGACAATGACGCTATGCGCAGGGCTATCGGCATTGATAAACCATACCACCCATCACAGTACCTTTCCAATGCCGTGAAAAGAGGTGTGTTGAAATATACCGGTTTCACTTGGTGCTTAGGTACAGGTACTCATGCTGCGCCACAGGCACCGGTCACTTCTGTCCTGGAGGATGTTACTGATGATGTGCAACCCGTACAGCCTCAAAACATGCCCCTTCGTTCTCCCTATGTATTACCCAATCGGCAGCATCGGCCCATCGACATACTGCGCACCCAGTTGTCCCCGGAAGAATTCAAAGCATTCCTGAAAGGGAATATCTTGAAACATCTTATCCGGGCAGAACGCAAAGGCGGCATAGAGGATTACAGAAAAGCGGTTGTTTATGCAGGCTGGCTTGTCGATTTTGTAAAAGACAGGCTCAACGATCAACACGGACTGGATAAGGCATGAAGACTTCACCTCGTCAGAAACTGGTCCGTCTGATTCATGTAGCAAAGCGTGACTTGCGCATGAATGACGACACTTACCGTGACATTCTGTTCAAAGTGGGCAAGAAAAAATCGTCTGCCGACATGACGATTCCAGAGTTGGAACACACTTTGGAACACATGAAAAAATGTGGTTTCAAGGTGCGCCACAAGAACAAGACAGCCGGGCAACGCAAACCTGCTACACCGTGTTCCCGGACACTGGCTGATTTTCCTGAAGCAAGGAAAATACGGGCGCTGTGGCTCTTTCTGCACCAGCTTGGTCTGGTCAAAAATCCGAATGAAGCAGCGCTAGGCGCATATTGTAAACGCATTACCGGCGTTGATGCCTTGCAGTGGATGGATGGTGATCAAGTGCTTACCATGATTGAAACCCTCAAGAAATGGGCGATGCGCGTTCTGCCGGGCAAGGTGCATGAACTGGCTCACGAGGTCGCTGGCGCAGTCCGAACAGGCAAGATACCGCTTTCTCCCGAAGAGCTTGCCGACCTGAATGCGGTGTACGCCAAGGCAAGGCAATTCCCCTCGTTCGATCCCATGTGGACGGCATACGAACATCTATCCGTAATTGCTGAGAGGGCGCATTGACATGGACGGCTTCCAGAGTGCGGATGGCAAATGCCTGTTCCAGAGGAAAGGGTCAGAACTTCTTCTGGATTTGGCTATGCAGATTTCGCACTATCTGGTGGAACGTCTCCAGCTTGATGAAGAAACGGCGTTTCAGATCGCACGTGAAATTACCGAGCGCATGGCGGAGCACTGGG
>JAISAG010000073.1 GCA_031266815.1 Burkholderiaceae bacterium
AGCTACCCTGGAGAATGCGTTGGGGTGGACACCATTGAGATACAGCGGCATGGATTACGCCGCTACATCAGTACGTTTACCGATATTCACAGCCGCTTTGCACTGGCATTTGCCTCAAGGAGCAAGAGTTCTCGGCAATCCAGTGTGTTATGGCAACTCACCAAGGCCTGCTTCCCTTATCCCGTTAAGTGTGTCCTCTCGGACAATGGCAGCGAGTTTAATGCGGCATTTGATGAACACCTCGCCAAAGATCAGGTCAAACGATGGTTGACATACCCCAAAACACCTAAAATGAATGCCCATGCAGAACGCTTTAACGGAACCATCCAGCAAGAGTTTGTTGCATACCACGAAGACCTGCTCTTCACGGATATAAACGCCTTTAACAACAAACTGCTGGATTACCTCGTCTGGTTCAATACCGAACGACCTCATTACGCCCTCGGGTTACAATCACCTTATGAGTTCCTGAAAAAACATCATCAGTGCAATATGTATTGGCAGAAGACATTTCCTTGACGGACGGAGTGTCCTTCGGTACAGTAGGACCAGTGGCGTCAAGCCCCCCTGTCGCTGTTGTTCTGGCTGACTCTGAACCGGACAGCTCACCAGAGAGTCCAGCGATAGGGTTCCGGATATCTTCCACGCTGGCGTGATAATAGTATCGTTTGCCTTCCTTCGTTTCTCTGGCAAGTACGCGAACAGTGTACCTCTTGTCTTTGACCGTTACAGGGGTATCGTATATGTGAGTCGCTTTGATGCCACGGCCCCCCGTCGTGTCTCTCTCGCTTCCGATATATGTGCCGTTGCGTATCAACTCATCCAGTCTGGTCACCGCTACGAGTGAAATCTCGTTACCAGTCGTGCCGATACCATGTTTTAGCCCCTGCCACGCAATAATGATGTCATCGCCGTTAGATTTGACCGTGACATGCGTCTCTTTCGGGTTACCTCTCTCGTCCACACCAAACCGCTTGCGTAGTTCGTTTGCCGCCCTCACCCGCAAGTGACCTATCGGCCGATCAAAACTACCAATTTCATCTCCGGCGAAAGCAATCCGGTTTGCTTCATCCAGTTGTCCTGGTGGCTGACGGGACACTTCTCCGGGCGCTTTAAGTGTGCGTTCCCGCGTTTTGTCCGCCTCACGAGAAAACACAGCAGGTTCAGCTTCTGCATTCTCCGGCACCCCCCGTCCGGCAAGGGCCTCATCGATCCGTTTGCGAAAGCGTGACGAGCGCTCGTCCAGACCATATGCACGTTCGTACTGCTCAACATTTTTCAATCGCCCGAGCAATTCCTTTGTAGAAAGCGCCTTTAAGCCCTCAAGCGCCCTTATGTTGGCGTCCCTGCGTTCCACTTGATAGCGAAGGTTCGCCCCTTCCTGACCGATAATCTTGCCCGTTTCGGGGGCACGCGCTTTGTTGAGTGTTGTTGCTGCTTGTGGTATGGATTCCTGTAGCGCCACCTCATCTCTCATACGGGAAAAGGGGGGTGGAGTGTTGTCATCTGTATTGATTTTGTTCAGCATGTGCTGTACCATGCTCTCAACGCTCTGTGAGGGGGTGCGCGAGTTGTCTTGCAACGGGAACGTACCTAACATACCACGGAGCGTTTCTATTTCCTGCAGTTCCAGCGTGTAAGCCCGATGTCCGTGCTCTCCCGTTTCTTTGGCAAGGATGATGGCAAAAGCAGGCTCGCCGCGTCCAGTGTCAAATGTGAGTGACACGGCGAATTGTTTTATTGAGAGCACATTTTGGGCATTGTTTCTGTCAGTGCGCTCGTTGATCTGCGTGGCGTGTTTCCACAGATTTTCTATATTGGATACAACCGAGTAATGCTGTTCACGGGAAAATCCGTTGTCAACGCTCTTTTTCGCGGCAACATTGCTCACCAGCTTGGTCGCCTGGTTGTTATTGATTTGCACGACAATGCCTGTTTCCAGATTCTTCAGGTTTTTGCCACGGATCTTTAACAACGCTGATTCTGCATCCTGCCTTGTGGTAGATGAGCTATTAATGCGCAGTTCACGGGCAGTATTGTTTCGCGAATACGCCTGCACCTCCTTCGTCTCACGGCTGGAACGCGATTCTACTGTCTCGCCCGTTTGCAGGAACAAGTCTGCCTGTGCCAGCATGCGCATGGCTTCAGCATCTGTTCTCGCTTCCAGCATATTCGCCAGACGGCTCATTCCCATCTTGCGCAAGAGGCTTTGCACTGCTGCGGCAAAACGCTGGATGCCGGTGATGGTCTGACCGCTCTCTGCCATCTGCGCCATGGCTTCTTCAATCGCCAACGCACGCACATTCCTGTCCGTCCAGCCGTAACGGCTCTTGAGGTTGCTGACAACATCCTGATTGTTCGCTATCCACGTGTCCGCCAGCCCACGAATGCGCGGGTTGGCGTTGTTGATGCCAACGAGGGCATTGTCCAGCGCGTTGCCGAAGAAGCCGCGCAGCCCAAAATGCCCCCGCACTTCGTGAAACACCGTCTCCTTCACTCCTTCAATGCTGGCGGCATTTTGCGCCACCACGTACACGGTGCCGTCCCGGTACGCCCCGCGCGCGTCGGCTGGTGCGCCAAAAGGCAGGTCAGCAACACGGTCTACCACCGCAACGAACGGTGCGCGCTTCATTCCTTTCAGTGTGGAGTTGGCTATGTTGACGACTTGCCCGCGAGTAAGGCTGCCTTGCCGGGGTGTGGCACTGTCCCCTCGCTGGTAGTATTCTTCCCCATTCTGTGCGCTGTCGTTTTCCTTGACGGACGGGGTGTCCTGCGGTACAGTGAAACCAGTGGCGTCAAGCCCATCCGCGCCTGGTACTCTGGATAGTGTTGAACCGGGCATATTACCAGAATCGCCAACAGGCGCGGATTCCCGGGATTCCTCCACAGAAGCATGGTAGTAGTACCGTTTCCCCTCATTCGTTTCCCGTATCGTCACTCTGACGACGTGATTTCTTTCCCCCACTCTGATGGGGGTATCGTAAAAGTGCACTTCCTTTACGCCAAGGCGCTCTGGTTTTGGTCGTTCACTGCCAATATACGCCCCATTCTGTATCACATCATCCAGTCTGGTTGCGGCAATCAGAGAGACAGGGTTTCCTGTTTTCGCCAATTCGTTCTTGATGCCTTGCCACCCAATGATGACTTTCGCGCCGTCTGACTTGACAGTCACCTCTTTCGTTTGCGGGTTTCCTTTGGCGTCTTTGCCAAACCGGCGTCGTAGTGAACCAGCAGTTCTCATCTTCAATTCTTGAATGGGGGCATTGATATCACCCAATTCATTACCCGTGAATGGGATGCGATTGGATTCATCCAGTTGCCCTGGTGGCTGGCGCGATACCTCTCCGGGCGCTTTCAGCGCGCGCTCACGTGCCTGATCCGACCCGCGCGAAAACACGGGAACTCCGGTGTTTTTATGTACCGTCGCCTGTACCTCTCCCCGCCCAACAATCTCCCCCGTTTCAGAGTCAACAAGGCGCGTTGCGTTGGATGTTGATGCCGCCTGCGGCGCTGATTCCTGCGGTACCGCATCGTCTCCCATGCGGGAGAAAAGGGATGGGGTATTTTTTTCTTGACTGTCGGAGGAGGGTTCTGATACGTTGGAGGCAGAAGCGTGTCCCGCTCCCACACTTCCGTCGCCAGTGTCAGCGGTTTTGTGCATAGTGTTTTGGGTGTCAGACGCCGCCCTTGATGCATCGGGATACGGCTTCCACCCGCTCAATATCCATGCGTTACCTCCATCCCTTTTGACAAGAATTACTTCGCTCCCACTAAGTCCAACGACCAGGTTCTCGCTCCCTCCTATTCTGTCCGCCCTAATCCTTGCCCCTTTTGCAATAATTTCAGGTACGGTCTCTGCCAAGAATCGAATAACCTCCTGGTGGGATAATCCATCTTTGCGCATCCGTTCTGCGACGATGTGCGATATGCCCATGCTGCCACGCGTTTTTCCGCTTGACGTCACACGCCCTTCATCTCCCCAAACAAAATCAACCCATCCCATCCCTTGACGGAACATGGCGCGGTGTACACTCGTTTTCTCAAGCAAGGCGCGATTCATTGCCTCCCGTCCACGCCGGACATTCGCTTCCACCGACTTCATGGCAGACTGTGAGTAAACAGCCGCTTCACCCCCAACTCTGATTTCTCTCCTACCTTTTACCGTCTCACCCGTTTGCAGGAACAAATCTGCTTGCGCCAGCATGCGCATGGCTTCGGCATCTGTTCTCGCTTCCAGCATATTCGCTAGAGGGTGTCGTCACAAGACCTTCATCCAGATAGCGATACATCGAATTTGTACAGCAGCCAGAAAAGAAGCAGCATTTTTGGCGTAGCGTGTCGCAATGCCGCGCCAGAACTTCA
>JAISAG010000079.1 GCA_031266815.1 Burkholderiaceae bacterium
TCCCCATTTCCCTCGAAGAGGAAATGAAAAAAAGTTATCTCGATTACGCCATGAGCGTTATTGTGGGACGCGCCCTGCCCGATGTCCGGGATGGACTAAAGCCCGTGCATCGCCGTGTCCTGTATGCCATGCACGAAATGAACAATGTCTGGAATCGCCCTTACGTGAAATGTGCCCGCGTGGTGGGCGATGTGATGGGGAAATACCACCCGCACGGCGACCAGTCCATTTACGACACACTGGTTCGAATGGCGCAGGATTTTTCCATTCGGAACACGCTGGTAGACGGACAAGGCAATTTTGGCTCAATTGACGGAGACAATCCTGCCGCCATGCGCTACACGGAATGCCGTCTGGACAGAATCGCTGGCGAAATGCTGGCGGACATTGACAAGGAAACGGTGGATTTTGTCCCGAACTACGATGCCAAGGAAATGGAGCCATCGGTTCTGCCGACACGTCTGCCGAACTTGCTGGTCAACGGATCTTCCGGTATTGCGGTGGGAATGGCGACCAATATCCCGACGCATAACCTGGGCGAGGTGATTGACGGCGCATTGCATTTGCTTCATCACCCGGATGCGGGCATCGACGAACTGATCCGCCATATCCCCGCGCCGGACTTCCCGACAGGCGGGCTTATTTACGGCATATCGGGCGTCCATGACGGCTACCGCACCGGGCGCGGCAGAGTCGTCATGCGCGCCAAAACCCATTTTGAGGAGATGACGGGCAGAGGAAATGAAGGACGTTACGCCATCATCGTGGACGAACTGCCCTACCAGGTCAACAAGCGAAACCTGCTGGAACGGGTCGCGGAATATGTCAATGCAAAGCAGATTGAGGGAATCAGCGATGTACGGGACGAGTCGGACAAGTCGGGGATGCGGGTGGTCATTGAACTCAGGCGAAACGAAATTCCCGATGTGGTGCTAAACAATCTCTTTAAGCTGACCCAGTTGCAGGACACCTTTGGCATGAATATGGTTGCCCTGGTGGACGGACAGCCCAAACTGCTGAATCTTAAGCAGATGCTGGAGTGCTTCCTGTTCCACCGCCGCGAAGTGGTAACGCGCAGAACAGCGTATGAACTGCAACGGGCGCGGGAACGCGGGCATGTTCTGGAAGGGCTTGCCGTGGCACTTGCCAACATTGACGATTTTATCGCTATTATCCGCGCGGCACCCACGCCGCCCGTCGCACGGCAGGCGCTGGTGGAGCGAACGTGGGATTCTGCCGTTGTTCGGGCAATGCTTGACCGAAACGCCAAAGGGCAGGCAGCAGAAGGCAGCGCTGCCCTGTTCCGCCCAACAGGACTTGCCCCCGAATACGGATTGCAAACAGACGGACGATATCGCCTATCGGAATCACAGGCACAGGAAATCCTGCAAATGCGCCTGCAACGCTTGACTGGGCTGGAGCAGGACAGAATACTGGCAGAATACGGCGACGTCATGTCCCTGATTGCCGATCTGCTGAACATTCTGGCAACGCCAACCCGCGTAACCACGTTAATTGACGAGGAGCTGCGACATATTCGTTCGGAGTACGCCGGTGGGGACGCCCGTCGCTCCGAAGTCGTACACGATGCGTTTGATCTGGAAACGGAAGACCTGATTGCGCCGCAGGATATGGTTGTGACACTGTCGCACGCAGGGTATATCAAATCGCAACAGTTGTCGGAATACCGTGCGCAAAAACGGGGCGGGCGCGGAAAACAGGCAACAACCATGAAAGAGGATGACTGGATTGACCAGTTATTCGTCGCCAACACGCACGACTTCATCCTGTGCTTCTCCAACAGGGGAAGAGTGTACTGGCTGAAAGTGTGGCAAGTACCCCAAGGCTCGCGCGCTTCCCGCGGACAGCCGATCATCAACAAATGCCCTTTGCAGGGAGATGAAAAAATTACGGTTATTCTGCCCCTGTCAGGAGAAAACCGCCACTTTCCTGATGACCGCTACATCTTTATGGCAACCTCCCGGGGAACTGTCAAAAAAACAGCCCTGCCCGAATTTTCCAATCCGCGCAAAGCCGGCATCATCGCCGTTGCGCTGGACGAGGGCGACTTTCTGATCGGAGCGGCATTAACAGATGGCAAGCATGATGTGATGTTGTTTTCTGACGCGGGGAAAGCCGTGCGTTTTGACGAAAACGATGTGCGTCCCATGGGAAGAGTCGCGAGAGGGGTCCGCGGCATGAACCTGGACGAGGACAACCGCGTTATTGCCATGCTGGTCGCCGAAAACGAATCCCAATCTGTACTGACCGCGACCGAAAACGGTTTCGGCAAGCGAACGCCCATTACGGAGTACACCCGCCACGGGCGGGGTACCAAAGGGATGATTGCCATCCAGACCAGCGAGCGTAATGGCAAGGTGGTATCGGCAACACTGGCGGAAAGAAAGGACGAAATCATGCTGATTACGTCTGGCGGCGTACTGATTCGTACCCGGGTCTCAGAAATCAGGGAGATGGGGCGAACCACGCAGGGAGTCACACTGATAGGTCTGGAAGCGGGTGATACCCTGACCGGTTTGCAACGCATTCTGGAATCAGACGCGAATGAAGAGGAATACGCGGCAGCGGAGGGTAGCGGACAGGAAGGCAGTGCGCCGTCAACGGCATGACACGCCCATTCTCCTTTTCCGCAGGGCCCGCAACCCTGCCCCTGCCTGTCCTCGACAGAGCGAAGGACGATATGTTCGACTGGCGAGGGACGGGGGTTTCCGTCATGGAAATATCCCATCGCCACGCCGCAGTTGCCGCGCTCTTTGAACAAGTTGAGCGGGATCTGCGCACATTGCTTGCCGTTCCCGCCGACTACCGCATTCTGCTCACACAGGCGCCACCTACGGCGCTTGCGGCAATCATTCCCATGAACCTGGCCGCACCGGACGATGTTGCCGATTTCGTGCATACCGGCGCGTGGTCGGGCAGGTTCTATACCGAAGCGCAGAAATATCTTCGGCCCCATCTCGCCGTTTCATCGGAATATACCGGTTTTACGGATATCCCTCCCCAATCGTCATGGGAACTGACCCCTTTTGCGCGGTATGTCCACTTGTGTACCAACGAGACCATTCATGGGGTGGAATTCTTTTTTACGCCGGAGACTAATGGTATTCCCCTGGTTGCGGACATGTCGTCGCATCTCCTTTCCCGCGTACCGGATGTGGCGCGCTATGGCGCGATTATCGCCGGCGCGCAAAAAAACATGGGCATTGCGGGCGTTTCCGTCGTTATCGTGCAGGAGGCGTTACTGGGAAAAGCGCAGGTGACATGCCCTTCCGTATTTGACTGGCGCAAACTGGCAGATGCATCCTCTCTGCTCAATACGCCGCCCGTCCACGCTGTCTACATTGCCAGCCTTGTTCTGGAGTGGATAAAAGCGGAAGGCGGTGTGGATGAAATGGAAAGGCGTGCCATTGCCAAGTCGGCACATCTTTATCGCTGTATCGATGCCAGTGCGCTTTACATTAACCACGTCCGCCCGCATTGCCGCTCCCGCATGAATGTTCCTTTCTTTTTGTCTGACCCCTCCCTGACCCAAACTTTTTTGTCCGGCGCAGAAAGGCACGGTCTGCTGGGGCTGGCGGGACATCGCTCACTGGGAGGCATCCGCGCATCACTGTATAACGCCATGCCTATGGCGGGGATTGAGAAACTGGTGGAATATATGCGGGAGTTCGAGAGGAGCGCATAAGGCACATTACCCGCCGGATTGCCCGTAGCTACCGTTGCGTCAGAAGCAGCTTGACCGCCAACCCCGCAAACACGATTCCTGCAATGCGGTTCATCCATTTCTGAGCCCGCTCCGAGCGGCTCAGCCAACCGCCCAGTTGGCCAGCCATCAGCGCAATCGCGCTGAATACCAAAAAGCTTACCAGAATAAAGATCAGTCCCAGGCAACTCATCTGCCAGGAGACCGCGCCGCGTGACGGATCCACAAACTGGGGGAGAAAGGCCAAGAAGAAGATGCTCACCTTGGGGTTCGTCACATTCATGACAATGCCGCGACGATAGAGCTGTGCCGACGTGAGCGCAGCGTGTTCTGCGCTTACCGTCACCGCCCCCGCGCGAAAGGCACCCCATGCCAGATACAGCAAGTACCCTGCGCCCGCCAGCTTGAGCAAGGTAAATGCCAGCGTGGAATACTGGAAAATGGCAGCAACTCCGAACGTGACTGCCGCAGTGTGGACAATCAATCCCGTGCACAATCCCAGTACGACCAGGATGCCCGACCGACCGCCAGACAGGGCGGATTGCGTCAGCACAAAGAGGTTATCCGGTCCCGGCGCAATCGCCAGCAAAAAAGAAGCGAGCAAGTAGGCAACCAGTGTTTCCGGCGACATGAGACTGTGCGCCGTCAATTCGGCAAACGAACGCGGTTGATGCTGAATTCCATATCGCGCACACCATTCTTTCCCACTTCATCAATCCTCGAATTGGTGTAGTACAGCCAACCGTCGTGGATACTGAAGGTATCCGCCCACTTTACATCTTCGCCTTCCAGCAGTGTTCGTATCTGCGCCTTCCCGTTTTCCGAAAAAGTCAGGTACACAATTTTCCCGCTTTCCAGGTCGGACATGTAAAGTCTGCCTGCCGCATCGAAAGTCATGCCGTCCGGCGCCGGCGTCCTGACGGTAATCACTTCCTTTTCCGTCACGCCGCCCAGTAACAGCGCCGAAGTGGGTATACCGTACAAGGTATACCCCGACAACGCATGGAAATACAGAATGTTGCGCCGCGTATCCAGGGCAATGCCATCGGCGTGCACACGAAATGGCGTGCGCTTCCCCTTGAAATTCAGGTGATTCACTTCCGCACGGGTGTACGGATGATTATCCAGCACCCGAACAGCCGTCCCCGTGCGGGTATCCAACACAATCAGGCCGGGCTCTCCAGAATCCGTGAAATAAATTTTTCCGTTTTTGTCATCCACCCGCAGGTCATTCACATAAGAGTTCTTTTTCGTGACAGAATACAAGGGATAGACGCGCGCCAGCTTGTTCGAATTCAGGTCAAACACATACACTCGCGGGGTGGCGACAACTCCCCGCCAGAGGGGATTCATGGTGTCCAGTACATACAGATATTTCCCGTGTGCCAGCACCGACTGCACCGCGACAAAACGCCCTGATTCGAGTTTTCTCCCCATTTCCCAACCGTTTGCCTGCTCATCGGGATAGGGGCGATACGTGCCATTCTGCATCACTTCCACGACCGAAAAGGGAATCCCCTCGCGCCAGCGGGGAAAGCAAGCAAAAATCCGCCCCGTACTGCTGACGGTCACGCCGGTCACCTGTACACCTTTGAATGTCGCTACCCGCGTAACGGCAGAAGGACGCGCCGGACCAGCTGGCGCTGTTCCCTGGGCAAACGAAACCGGAACAAAACACCCCGCCCCGAACAAGATCACCCAAAGCAGGCGACAACACACCGAAAACATCACTACTTCCTTTCTTCAACAAGCAGGCAACTAGTTCTTGCTCTGATCTACCAGCCTGTTTTTGGCAATCCACGGCATCATCCTGCGCAACCTCGCGCCGACCTGTTCAACCGGGTGTTCTGCATTCAGTCTGCGTCGGGAAATAAGCGTGGGTGCGCCCGCCTTGCTTTCCAGGATAAAACTTTTTGCGTAGTCGCCTGTCTGAATATCTTTCAGGCACGCACGCATGGCGCGGCGTGTCTCGTCCGTGACAATTTTGGGTCCTGTCACATACTCGCCGTATTCCGCATTGTTCGACACGGAATAATTCATGTTGGCAATCCCGCCCTCGTAAATGAGGTCAACAATGAGTTTCAGCTCGTGCAAACACTCAAAGTAGGCCATCTCCGGCGCGTAACCTGCTTCCACCAGTGTTTCAAAACCTGCCTTGATCAACTCGACGGCGCCCCCGCACAGAACAGCTTGCTCGCCAAACAGGTCTGTTTCCGTTTCTTCCCTGAAAGTTGTTTCAATAATGCCCGCGCGCCCGCCGCCATTTGCCATGGCGTAGGACAGGGCAATATCGCGTGCCACGCCCGACTTGTTCTGATAAACCGCAACCAGATGCGGTACCCCGCCCCCCTGCAGGTAGGTGGCGCGAACCGTGTGCCCTGGCGCCTTGGGGGCAATCATGATAACATCCAGGTCGGGACGCGGTATTACCTGACCGTAATGCACATTGAACCCGTGCGCAAAAGCCAGCACGGCACCTTGCTTTGCATGGGGCGCAACACTCTGATTGTAAATGTCTGCGATATTTTCGTCGGGCAGCAGGATCATGACAACATCCGCCTGCTGAATGGCCGCGTTGATTTCGGCAACTTTCAGTTTGGCGGCAGCAGCCTTGCTCCAGGATGCCCCGTTCCGGCGCACGCCGACCGTGACGTCACAGCCCGAATCGTGTAGGTTCTGCGCGTGGGCGTGACCCTGCGACCCATAACCGATGATCGCTACTTTTTTCTTCTTGATGAGGGAGAGGTCACAATCCTTGTCGTAAAAAACATTCATGGTCCGTCCTTGTTTCGTTTAAAAATAGAGTAAGTCTTTCCTTTCACCCGCTGACACCCCTTGTCCGCACAAGGCATTTCAGCGGTCCTGCCGAAAATCAGGCTTTCAGAATACGCTCTCCCCGACCGATGCCAGACCCGCCTGTTCGCACCGTTTCCAGAATAGCCGTACGGTCAACGGAATCCAGAAAGGCATCCAGCTTGGACTTGTCCCCCGTCAATTCGATGGTATAGGCCCTGTCGCTCACATCTACAATACGCCCGCGGAAAATATCTGTCGTCCGCTTGATCTCGTCGCGCTCCTTGCCGACCGCGCGCACCTTGACGAGCATCATTTCCCGCTCGACGAAATGCCCGTCAGTCAAATCGACGACCTTAACAATTTCTATCAGTCTGTTCAAGTGCTTGGTAATCTGCTCAATCACTTCATCTGAGCCAACTGTGACGATGGTCATGCGCGATAACGTCGGATCCTCCGTCGGCGCAACATTCAGCGTTTCGATGTTGTATCCGCGCGCGGCAAACAGCCCCACAACCCTTGCCAGCGAGCCAGCCTCGTTTTCGATGAGAATAGAGATGATGTGGCGCATGATTACAGATCCTCCAAACGCATTAGCATTTCGGTCAATCCTCTGCCCGGACGCACCATTGGCCAGACATTTTCCGTCGAATCAATCAGGATATTGACCAGCACCAGCTTGTCCTTGATCGCAAACGCCTCCCGAAGGGCGGCTTCCACGTCCGCCGCTTTTTCGACCTTCATGCCGACATGCCCGTAAGACTCTGCCAGTCGGGTAAAATCCGGCAGAGCGGCGACATAGGATTCGGAGTAGCGCGAGGCATAATCAATACGCTGCCACTGACGCACCATACCGAGTACCCCATTGTTGAGCAGAATGATTTTGGGGGTCAGGTTGTACTGTTTGCAAGTCGCCAGTTCCTGGATATTCATCTGAAACGACGCTTCTCCCGTCACACATGCCACAATTGCCCCCGGGTTTGCCATTTGCACACCCATCGCATACGGCAAACCCACACCCATCGTCCCCAGCCCCCCGGAACTGAACCACCTGCGCGGCTTGTCAAAACCATAATACTGCGCCGCCCACATCTGATGCTGCCCCACATCGGACGCAATAAACGCGTCCCCCTCCGTTATCTCCCACAATTTTTCAATGACGAACTGTGGCTTGACGACCTGATCGGTTTTCTCGTAGGCCAGGCACGACTTTTTGCGCCAGCCTTCAATTTCATTCCACCACGCCGATAAGGCACCGGGATTGTTCGGCGTGTAGGGTGTTCCCAACTGGGACAGCATTTCCTGCAACACATCCTTTGCGTTACCCACAATGGGAATGTCCACTTTGACCCGTTTGGAGATGGAAGAGGGGTCTACATCAATGTGGATAATCCGGCGATCCTGTTTGGCAAAAGGCTCGGGATTACCAATAACCCTGTCGTCAAAACGAGCGCCTATCGCTATTAGCACATCGCTGTTCTGCACCGCGCAATTTGCCTCGTATGTCCCGTGCATCCCCAGCATCCCCAAGTACTGCTTGCTGGATGCCCGGTACCCCCCCAGGCCTTGCAATGTAGTCGTGCAAGGGTAACCCAGCTTGTCAACCAATTGATTTAATTCCGGCGCCGAGTCGGAAAGGATGACACCGCCGCCCGCATAAATCACGGGACGCTTCGCCTGCAACATCACCTGAAGCGCTTTGCGAATCTGCCCGGCATGACCTTTCTCAATCGGCCGGTAAGAACGCATCTCAACCCGCTCGGGATAACTGAAACGGCAAACCTGCATGCTGATATCTTTGGGCAGGTCAATCAGAACAGGGCCGGGACGACCGCTTCTGGCGATGTAGAAAGCTTTCCTGACGGTCGCCGCCAGCTCGCGCACATCACTGATCAGAAAATTGTGCTTGACACAGGGACGGGTAATACCAACCGCGTCGCATTCCTGAAAGGCGTCCTGTCCGATGAAATGGGTAGCAACCTGCCCGCTGATGACGACCAGCGGGATTGAGTCCATGTGAGCAGTCGCCAGCCCTGTCACTGTATTGGTAACCCCGGGACCTGATGTGACAATGGCGACTCCCGTCCTGCCGGAACTGCGCGCATAGGCATCAGCGGCGTGAATCGCCGCCTGTTCATGGCGCACCAGAATATGGCGAAACCGGTTTTGATGATAGATGGCATCGTACACATACAGCACCGCACCGCCCGGGTAACCAAAAACGTGCTCAACACCCTCTTCGGCGAGGCATCGCACCAAAATCTCGGAGCCGTTTATTTCCACACTCATCCCTTTCCCTTTCCCACTCCACCGGAAACTGACCGGACAGGTTTCCCGCAGCACTTCCACCAGACCGGAAAACGCGTACGCGCGGCACAGACCGGCGCTCTTCCCGCGAACCCGTCATTTTACACCTGAATGCGGGGAAATCACGATTTCTTTCGAAAACGAGTACAACAGGGAAAGCGTTTTCCTGTATGATGGGGAAGTCCCAACTCCCGCCATTGCTCGCTGCGGCTTTCCCTCAGGCAGAGCGGTGTGACGGGTTGCCCGATTGTACCGCTCACCGAAATGAAAGAAAACGTTCCCGTTTCCTTATTTTCGCCCGCTTGGCATGGCAACAGACAAAGAACTCTCCGATTTTCTGGCAAGTATCGAACGGCGCGCTTTCAAACAGGCGATTTACGCAGTAAAGAAGGAAGAAGCGGCTTTGGACATCGTACAGGATGCCATGCTCAAGCTGGCAGAAAAATACGGCGACAAATCTGTTTCCGAGTACCCCATGCTGTTTTGCCGCATTCTGCAAAACACCATCAATGACTATTTTCGGCGTGAGAATGTCAGAAACAGCCGGATCCGCCTTTTCTCCTCCCTGTCTGACGCAGCGGAACGAGATGATTTTGACGTACTGGACGTGCTGGATGGGGAAGAGGAAGGGGGATGGGCGGAGTCGGCCGAAAGACAGATGGAGCGCACACAACTCATCGGGATCATCGAAAAGGCGCTGGGAAATCTGCCGTCACGTCAACGGGATGCATTCCTGATGCGTTACTTGTATGATATGGATGTTGCGGAAACGGCAGCGGCTTTGCAGTGTTCCGAGGGTACCGTCAAGACACACTGCTCGCGGGCAGTTCACACACTGGCGAAGATATTGAAGGCGAAAGGGATCGGGCAATGAACGAGCAGGAAAAAAGCGTAGTTCGCCTCGTGCGTCAGGTATTGCGCGAGCGCGAGCACGCATTGCCGGAACACGTTACCGACAGGCTGGCAAGTGCCCGCAAACTGGCCGTCTCCCGAAAAAAAACGGCACCAGCTTATCTGACGGTTTTCCGGCGGCTGTTTGCGGGCAATGCGAACGGTATGTTCCGCACGCCGCTCTCGTGGCAGGAAAAGCTGGCGGGCGCCCTGCCGGTTCTGCTTTTGGTGGTCGGGCTGGCAGGCATCATGTATCACGAAGATCAACGGCGGATGCAGCAAATTGCCACCATTGATGTGGAGGTGTTGCGTGATGAACTGCCGCCCAGCGCGTACAAGGATGGCGGATTCCGCGCCTACTCCCTTGACCGTACGCACAGGAACAATACATGACAGCGTGGTTCAGCCGTCGTGTGTGCCTCTTTCTGGTGGTTGTTATCGCCTTTTTTGCACTGGCCGCGATTGGGTTGAATGTTCGCAGTACCAATACGGGCGCCGACTCCGGCTTCATGGAATGGTTTGGATTCGTTCCCGGGGAAAAACAGGGCAAAAAACCGACTCACCCCTACTGGCGTGAGCTGACGCAAGCACAGCGTGACCTGCTGGCTCCCCTTGAAAAAGACTGGAACGTCATCCCCGCCCCACGCAAAAAAAAATGGCTGGAACTGGCTGAAAAAATGGAGCAAATGCCGCAGGAAGAACGGCAACGTCTGCAAGGCCGACTAAAGGAATGGGTCAACATGACCCCCGAAGAACGCCAGGAAGTCCGGCGCAATTACCTGGAGATGAAAGAACAGCACCTCCGAAACAAATCGGAAGCGTGGCAGGCATACCAGGAATTACCCGAAGCCGAAAAGAAGAAATACCAGGCACGGGCGAGGAGAAAACCATCCGCGCAACCGATTGAACACACATCCGCGGACAATGCGCCCACTTCTCCCGCATCACCGACTGCACCTGACGCGCCCGGACAGGGAGAATCCCCCGAATACTGGCGATAGGCGTCGCCCACTGGCGGACACGTTACGATGCGTCGAACGCACCCGCGCTCCCGGCACAGAGGCTATCCGGGGCGCTTCCCGCCAGACTCTTTTGCCTGACGCTCGCGGATGGTGCTGATTTCCGCACGCACCTTTGCCGCCTCATCACCCAGATTCCGCATTGCCGCTTCTCTCTTCGCCTTTTCCCTTTCTTCCGCTTCCCGCCGGGCGACTTTCTGCGCGATAAACTGTCCCGGACTCAGCGGAACACTTTCTTTGGAGGGGGGGGGCTTGTCGGCAGCGCTCTTTTTGTCGCTTTTCTTTAGCTGCTTTTGTGTTCTGGCGGCTGCTTCCCCCGCCGCTTTTCCCGCCCGGTGAACGATAGTGTCCTTCCCAAGCGGTACTGGCTCAACGGGTACTACCGGCTCAACGGGTGCAGACTCAGGCGTGGGGTCCGCCAGCGCCAGGGGAGATGTTGAGGTGATAGGCGCCTCCCTTTCCAGCAATTCCGGCTGTGTCCATTGAACCGTGTGTATCTGCTGCGCCCACTTTGCACGCGGCATTTCAAGGGGTCCCGTACGCTGCGCCCGTTCATTTTCCGTCGCGGCGGCTTTGGCGTACCACATCTCGGCCCTTTCGTAACTCTGCTTTACCCCTCTTCCTTCCTCGTACAGCGCGCCCAACATGTGCTGGGCGCGAAAATCGCCTTTTTCCGCCGCCTTGTGAAACCACTCCGCCGCACGCACATCGTTCGCGTGCACTCCCCGTCCCCAAAGATACATCACCCCCATACCGTATTCTGCACGCGCGTCTCCTTTTTCCGCGACCAACTGATACCACGCCGCAGCCATCACGTCGTTTCTGACAAGCCCAACGCCGTTCGCATAGCGATTGGCGATGTTCAACTGGGCATCTATCACATTTGCCTCGGCAGCCTTCAGAATCCATTTTGTCGCCGAAGCGGTGTCGCGCGGCGCTCCCCGTCCCGAATCCAGCATTATCCCAAGACGGTACTGTGCGCGTGCCACCCCATTGCGCGCCGCGATGTGATACCAGTAGAGCGCTTCCGCGTCGTCCCTGGATGTTCCCCGTCCATTGTCGTACATCAGTCCCAAGGCATATTGCGCGTCCGGCAGATTTTGCAAGGCGGCTTTTTTGTACCATTCCACAGCCCTGGCTTCATCCTTTGGAACCCCCGCCCCGCGTGCGTACAAAGCGGCAAGCCCGTACTGCCCTCTCGCGTCCCCCTGTGCAGCGGCCTTGAGATACCAGTCTGCCGCTTTGGCATAGTCTTTGGGGACACCGCGCCCCAGGGTGTACATGACTCCCAGCTCACGCTGGGATTCCGCGTCGCCCTGTTTTGCCGCCCGCTGATACCATTCCAGAGATCTTGCCGCGCCCTGTTTTTCTCCCTGTCTCACCGCATACAGGGATGCCAGATAGCGCTGTGCGGCGGCGTCGCCCTGATCGGCTGCCTTTCGATACCATTTCACCGCTCTCTGTCCGTCTTTCGGGACATGCCGCCCGGTGGCGTATAGTGACCCCAACAGTGTCTGCGCCTGAGAATAACCCTGCGCTGCCGCTTTTTCCAGCCACTGCACCGCCTGCGCACCGTCTTTCCGGGTGCCGATCCCGTCCATGTACAGGGAGGCGAGCAGATACTGTGCCTGTACATTTCCTTGCACTGCCGCGCGATGACACCAGGCAAACGCCTTTCCATCGTTTTTCTCCGCGACCCGCCCTGAAAGGTACATGCCGGCGAGGTAAAACTGCGCCTGTGCGTGTCCGGCTGCCGCGGCGGCGTGCAACCACAAAAAGGATTGCATGTCGTCGCGTGCGACACCAACCCCTTCCGCATATGCTGTGCCCAGTGCGTATTTTGCGTCCAGATAGCCTTTTTCGGCAGCAATTCGGAACCATTTTGCCGCTTCTGCCGCATCAGCGGCAACGCCCAGTCCGTCCGCGTACATTTTGCCCAGCATGAAAGTGGCGCTGGCAGAACCGTTACTCGCCCCCGTTCTGAACGCTTCCATGGCGGGACCGTACGCCTTTCTGTTCAAATGCGCGTATCCGTCCGATGTGTTCTTGTCTGAACTCGCAGAGGCCCACGCCGATAGCGCCAGAATGACCAGCAACACCCACCTGGTGCCGTTTCGCCTCATCAGCATGTCCCCTATCACAAAAGCGCCGCAACAACCCCCGCATCCCGTCGGCCTCGCCGGGGAGAGACATCTGCTGCGCCAGACAAACGGTCAAACGGGAAAGTTATTTGCCTTGCGTCTGAATAACAGCCATTTTTTCCTGAGCGTACACATTGCCGTAACGTGCGGCTTTTTCATACCATGTTCGCGCACTGGCAGGATTTTTCTCTACATGCAAACCTTTTTCGTACATCAACCCGATTCTGTACATGGCGAATGCTTCCCCCCCTTCGGCGGACCGGGTGTACCAATCGAATGCCTTTTTCAGATCCCGCGCCACGCCCGTACCGTGTTCGTACAAATACGCCAAGATCAACTGCGCCTTGGGGACGCCTGCTTCTGCCCCTTTTTTCGCAAAATACGCGGCTTTTTCGTCGTCCCGCGCCACGCCACGTCCTCTTGCGTACATGTCCGCCAGCGCTGTCAGGGAAAACGCGTTGCCTTGTGCCGCCGCCTTTTCAAACAGGATGCGCGCGTTTCGCTCATTTTGCTCGACCCCGACCCCCTGAAGATACAAAAACGCCAGCACTGCCTGCGACTTCGCATCACCCGCCGCCGCCTGTTTTTTCAGTTGCGCCACTTGCAGGGGAACCGGCGCACTTTCCGGCGCGCCTTCCGGCGCGTACACACTGCCGTAGCGCGGCTCATCCCGAACTTCCGTTCCGTACACCGGCACCAGTACCGACATCCCCAACGCCAGCAATATACCCAACCCCGCTCTTTTCTTACCCGCACCGCCGCATGGAAACATTACTTTTCTCATCACATCCCCTTTGCCACATCAATAAAATCTATCTTGCCGCCTTTGCCACCTGACCGGATTCCGGCACCTCCAGCCGCAACAACCTGTTTCTGGCGGAATCGTTCCCGTGTTTCTCTGCCCGCTTGTACCATTCCAGCGCCGCCGCCTTGTTTATTTTGACACCGCGCCCTTCCTCATGCAGGACTCCAAGGCGGTATTCCGCAAACGCATTGTTTTTTTCCGCCGCCCGCTGGTACCAGCTTATTGCTTCGGCATAGCTGAGCGCCACGCCCTTTCCCTGTTCATATAGCGACCCCAGATAACTCTGGGAATACACATCACCCTTTGCCGCCGCTTTTGAAAACAGGTCAAAGGCAACCGCGTAATCCGGCGGTACGCCAAGCCCTTTCGCGTACATCCTGCCCAGCCTGCCCTGGGCGTAAGGGTCATCCCGTTCGGCGGAACGCAGATACAAGGCAACGGCCTTTCCATAGTCCTGCGTCACTTCAATGCCTCTGGCGTAAAACCAGGCAAGCCGGTTTGTGGCGCGGATGTGAGCGTGATCCGCTGCCTGCTTGTACAGGGCAAGCGCCCTGGCATTGTCTTTTGGCACGCCCATCCCGTTTTCATACATCACCCCGAGGTAATACTGCGCATCCACGCACCCCCGGGAGGCGGACTGCTGAAACAGTTCCGCGGCAAGCGCGTAGTCGCGGGGAATGCCATCGCCCTTGGCATACATCAACCCCTTTTTGAACTGCGCGTCGGAACTCCCTTCACTGCCCGCAGACCCGGTGGTGGAACACCCCCCTTGTTCCGTATCGGAGCCCTCTTTGACGGGCGCAACCGGCACACTCTGCACCGCACCCTTCTGATGTGTGGATGTTTCCTGATGCGCGGATGCCTCATCCTTTGCGGGTGCGGGGGAGGGCGATACCGGCGCAAGCGACGGGTCAGTCGATGCGGGAGGAGTCCTGTTAACCGGGGGAGGCAACGAAGCCTGCTCTCCTCCTTGCCCGCTATCCTGAGCGATGCTTGCACCTCCCGCCACAATACATGTCATCAGAAAAAGTGCGCGAAACTTCCTTGCTGCACTGCGGTAACATGCCGGTTCTGTTTCGCCTGAATCCATTGCCGCCTCTCCTTCCCGCTCGACATCTTCCTTCACATGATGCCACAAGCCCGGCGCGAGGGCATCAAAAAAATAACTGTCCGTGACGCCCGCACACACGCGGAATGGCGTCACCGGTACGCTCTTTGTCGTCCATGCCGCTCCCTCACTCCTGCTGTGCCCTGGCTCCGCTCCCATCATGGGGTAGCTGGTTGCGTACGACAGGGGAACGGAGGGCATCCGGCTTCCTTCCTTTCCTGATCCGCGTTTCGTTCTGTTAAAACTCCTCCCAATCTCCGTCAGCAGCACTCCTCTCGGGAGGAATCACCGGCGACTCCGGCTTTACTGCGGCAGAAGCTGACCGCTTCGCCGTTGGCCTGGCAGGAGACGACCCCGCCAGTTTCTTCACAGTTGACCCCCCTGCAGATTGAGGAGCGTCACCGCTAGGGGGCGGCGCCAACGGTGCAGTAGTGCCCGTCTTGAATACACCCACCGCCTGCACCAGTGTTCTTGCCTGATCCTGCAAACTTTCCGACGCCGCAGCAGACTGCTCTACCAATGCCGCGTTCTGTTGCGATACGGTATCCATCCGCGATACCGCCTGGTTCACCTGCTCGATGCCCGTCACCTGTTCCTGCGTTGCCGCCGATATTTCACTCATGATGTCATTCACGTAGCGAATGCTCTCTCCCACTTCCAGCATCGTCACCGTGGATTGCTGAACCAGTTCGCTGCCCGTGCGAATGCGATTGACCGAATCACCAATCAAATCCTTGATTTCTCTTGCCGCTGTCGCACTGCGTTGCGCCAAACTCCTGACCTCGGTCGCCACTACCGCAAAACCGCGTCCCTGCTCACCCGCTCTTGCCGCTTCAACCGCCGCATTCAGGGCAAGTATGTTCGTCTGGAATGCAATCCCGTCAATCACGCTGATGATGTCCACAACCTTGTTCGCGGACGCATCTATTTCTGACATCGTGTCCGCTACTTTCCTGGCAGCCTCACCTCCCTGCACGGCTATTTCTGCCGATTGCGAAGCCAACTGGTTTGCTTGTTTGGCATTGTCCCCGTTTTGTCTCACGGTTGAAGTCAACTCTTCCATCGAAGAGGCGGTTTCTTGCAGGGAACTTGCCTGTTCTTCTGTTCTGGACGACAGGTCCATTGTCCCTGCCGCTATTTCAGCAGAAGCGGTGGCTATGGTATCCGCACTCGCCCTCACATTGGACACGGTAGCGAACAAAGAGCGGTTCATATCCTGCAAAGCCTGCATCAGCTGACCCGTTTCGTCCGTTGACTTCACCTCAATGCGCCGGGTCAAATCTCCCTCAGCCACCGACCTGGCTACTGACACCGCTTCGTTCAGCGGAGCCGTAATCCCTTTGGTAAGGCGCCAGGCGATCAGCAACCCCAGCACAATGGCAACAACGGCGAGAGACAGCATGATGGTACGCCCCGTCAGATAAGCCGCCTCGACACCCTCTGTCGCTTGTTTCGACAGCATTGTCTGATAATGGGTGAACTTTTCATACCCTGCCAGATAGGCTTCCCTCCCTGGCAATATCGTTTTTGCCGCGTATTCCAGCGCCTTGTCTTTTTCTCCCGCATCGCGGAGCCTGATCGTTTCCGCTACATGGGCACGAAACTTCACACGCTCCTGCTTTGCGGCTTCCCATAACGCCTTCTCCTCATGTTTCATGATGGGTGAGACCTCGTCAACCAGTTTGGTGTAATGATCTATGCGCCGGGTAAACGTGGGGAGCGTTTCCTTGTGGTGCTGATAATTCCCATCATTCCTCGATGTTCCCATTGAGTAGGCTGTCAGGCTGAAGGCTTCCACGTTCCGTGTGATTTCACGGGAATACCCTTCCACTGCCACATCGTTTTTCATCATCTTTTTCACGTCACCCGCCACTACCGATAACGCGTACGTCCCATAACCCGCCACAATCGCCATCAAAACCAGCACCACGGTGAAACCCAGAATAAGTCGCACCCCAATTTTCATTTTGCCCATGTTTTTCTTCCTCAAAAAACCCTTCGTTGTTCGTTTGTCACCCATAACGGCACAGTGGCTTTGATTTTCGGGCGGACAAGCTTGATTTCCAGACAGTATTTTTTCCGTGCCCGATTTCAGGATGGCAGAATCACCCCCGCATACGCGGGGAACACAGTCCCACTGCTGCTTCGCCGCACATCCCTCTAAATCTGCTGTTCGCGCCCGGATCCACCGTGCTGTCATCGGCAAGGCGCACCCGGCCCGCGGCACCGGTATTGACCGTGTCAGCGCGGTGAAGAGGCGAGAATCTTTCCAGCGGCGGGGTTTGTCCGTTGCGTGTCAGGCTTGCTCCCGGCACCACGCTCAAGGCCTTGGCTGCGTTTTCCGCATGAGCGATACCCGTGAACGACAGGCAGCAAACCAGACCCAACACGCCGAAGGAGAATAATTTTTCTCTCACGACCATTGCCCTTTGGCTATAACGCCGAGATGATCTTGTCTCTTGAAGGAGCCGGAAAAAGAGGACAGGAATGCGCCGTTTCTGGCGAAAAGTGCGTGCGCAGCATGTGATGCGAAAAGCAAACAGGAAATTTCAGCCAAAACATCACTCCCCCGGGCGGCAGGAACACACACTGTTTTTCCTGTGTCGCTCATCATCTTGCCTTCGCCGTTATACACGTATAGTGAACAAATTTTTACCTAACTGTTAAAAAAACGCAAGCCATTTTTCGGTGCGCGCAAGGCGGGGAGAGCACGCAATTTTTAAAGCGAGGGCAACTACTCGTGCCGCGCGCCTTGTGCTGCATCTCGCATTCAGTGTTTTTTTTGGTTTTTCCTGCGCGCAAATATCGCTTTTTGGCGACACATCACGCTAAAATCAGCCTTACGGATTAAAAATGTTCCTCTCCGAACCGTCCAAACGCCCTGGACATCTCTCGAACACGCTGAGCACGCAATTCCACGGAAAATCACAAAAAAATAATGTGTTCCATGTCCCCCTCACATAAAAATGCGCACGCCATGGGCAGCACAAGGCTCCCAAGCGATTCGCCCGCATTCGCCGTTTCCATACTCGCCTGCCTGATTGCAGGCCTGTGCAGCACAGTGGTGGTACCCGCACTGGCAGAGAACAGAAAATACGAGGGCAGCGCCACTGATTTGCAATACGCGCCATCGGGGTTCACAGCTGGTAAAAATACCTTCGCGCCCACTGACTACCTTACTGACAACCTCAGCAACAACACCCTTACCATTAGCAATACAAGCGGTGCCAACGACCCCACCTATGTCCTTGGCGGATACAGCGCTTCCAGCGCGACTACCATCGAAAAGAACACGGTTGAGTTGACAAACGGCAACGTCAGCAGCGACATCTATGGCGGATACAGCGCTTCCGTCAACAATATCGTCACAGGCAACATCGTCAGCATCAGCAGTGGGCGCGCCGACCACGATGTCTATGGCGGATACAGCGTTTCCGCCAACAACATCGTCACAGGCAACACCGTCAGCATCAGCGGCGGAAGCGTCACCGTCGGTGTCACCGGCGGAGACAACTACAGCGGCAACGCCACAGGCAACACCGTTAACATCAGCGGCGGAAGCGTAGGCGGCAGTCTCGGTCGGATCTATGGCGGACGTAGCGGCAGCGGCAACGCTACGAACAATACCGTCAACATCAGCGACGGCATTGTCAACACCAGCGGCGATGTCACTGGCGGACACAGCAACGATAGCAGCGCCACAGGCAACATCGTTAACATCAGCGGCGGAAGCGTAGGCGGCTTCGGCGGCATCACTGGCGGATACGGCTATAGCCACGCTACGGGTAACACTGTCAACATCAGCGGCGGAAGCGTCGGCACCGGCAATGTCGGTAGCGTCACCGGCGGACGCAGCGACGGCAATGCCGCAGGCAACATCGTTAACGTCAGCGATGGGAGCGTCAGCTACGGTGTCACCGGAGGAAGCAGCTCTAGCGGTCACGCCACGGGTAACACCGTCAACATCAGCGGCGGAAGCGTCGGCACCAGCGGTACCGGCAACGTCACTGGCGGAAGCAGCGGAAACGGCAACGGCGATGCCACGGGCAACATCGTTAACATCAGCGGCGGAAGCCTCTACAGCGGTGTCATCGGCGGAAACAGCTGGTACGGTAACGGCGATGCCACGGGCCATATCGTTAACATCAGCGGCGGAAGCCTCTACAGCGGTGTCACT
>JAISAG010000096.1 GCA_031266815.1 Burkholderiaceae bacterium
CTGGCCCGTCGACTCCCGACAATCGCGAATGACGGCGCAGACAGCAACGCCACCTGCCCCTTGACATACAGCATGATGGGGGGATCCGGAATGGATAGCAGCGCAACGGGATATGCCGCATCCGCCAATGTTAGTATGTGATTGCCGGATTGCGCCAGCCATGCTGCCGTCTGCTCGCATAAAAGCGACAGTTCACCGGATGGCGGAGCACGCAGCGCCTGTGCTGTTTCATCAGGCACATGCTGCCGCAATTGTCCGAGCGACGCCGCAAAAATATTGCCGGGCAACCCAAAAGCGGACAGCAAGGTACGCGCCGCCCCGCTCCCCACACGAGGCGTCTGTGCCAACCTTAACCACAACGCCCACTCTTCACCTGTCGCCGCCGCTGCCATTACCATCCTGTCTTGTTGATACGTAAAAAGAGGCGCCGCACGAGGCAAGCGCAATTGTGCTACACTCACCCGTCGTGGCAGACGTTGCCTTGTTTGGTATCGCGCCACCTGCTGATGGTAGCGTATTTTGCCCACAATCCCCGAAGCTGGCAAGGCCGCTTCCGGCGGTTTGCGAGCAGCGCGTGTAATATGGCTCTCTTACCGATTCTGATATATCCCGATGTCCGCCTGAACAAGGTGGCAAAGCCCGTCTCACTTTTCGATGCGCAGCTCATGCGATTGCTGGACGACATGGCAGAGACCATGTACGACGCGCGGGGAATTGGTCTCGCCGCGCCCCAGGTGGGCATTGCCAGGCGCGTCATCATCATTGACGTATCCGAGGAGCGCCAGACGCCGCAGATCTTTATCAATCCTGCCATTATCACAACCGATGGTGAAAAGATACTCCACGAAGAGGGATGTCTCTCTGTCCCCGGTATTTATGAGCCAGTCGAGCGTCCCGCGCAGGTCGGTGTCCGTGCGCAAAATGAATTCGGAGAATGGTTTGAGATCACGGCGGAAGGGTTGATGTCCGTCTGCCTGCAACATGAAATTGACCATCTGGAAGGAAAGATGTTCGTTGACTACCTTTCCCCTCTCAAGCGTAATCGCATCAAAAGCAAAATGCGAAAAGAAGGAAGAAAAGCGCCGCCATCAGGGAAAAAGCGAATGGGCGTGCGCTCACCGATGAGGCAACGATGACAATCCTTTTCGCGGGGACATCCGAATTTGCGGCAACCATCCTGCAGGCACTGATTGACGCGGGGAAACACATCCCGCTGGTACTGACGCAGCCCGACCGCCCCGCTGGTCGAGGCATGCCGTTACGGGTATCTGCCGTTAAACGTCTCTCCCTGCAACAGGGTATTTCACTTGAGCAACCGCATTCTCTTCGCCAGGGCAACCCGCCAACCGATGAAGAGAAAGCCATGCGAACACTATTGCGTGAGATACAGGCAGACGCGATGGTGGTCGTGGCCTACGGGCTGATGATTCCGCCCGATATTCTCGGCATACCGCGCTATGGCTGCATTAATATTCACGCGTCGCTCCTGCCGAGGTGGCGGGGAGCCGCCCCGATACAGCGGGCAATTGAAGCAGGCGACAAAACGACGGGCATCAGTATCATGCGAATGGACGCGGGGCTGGATACAGGACCGATACTCCTGCAACAATCCGTCCCCATCACGCAACAAGACACGGCGAACAGCCTACACGACCGGCTGGCGACACTCGGCGGGGAGATGATTGTATTGGCGTTGAACAGGCTCGCCTCCCTGACAGAATCCCCGCAAACACACCAGTACGCCAGTTACGCAAAAAAAATCTCAAAGGAAGAATCCACTCTGGATTTTTCACTGTCTGCCTCTCTGCTGGCAAACAAAGTGCGGGCATTTAACCCGACGCCCGGCGCCCAGGCGCACTATGCGGACACTCTCCTGAAAATATGGCACGCCGAAGCCCTCCCAGCGCCACATCGAGAAAATGCGGGACAAATCGTATGCGCCGACACGCAAGAGGGGCTTGTTGTTGCCTGCGGCGAAGGTCTGCTGCGAATAACGGAGATACAAAAGCCCGGAGGAAAAAGACTGTCCACCCGCGAATTCCTTCGAGGCTTTCCCATGGAGAAGGGGCGCTTTACAGACAGGCGGTCATGAAATTTGAACATCTGGTCGAAATCAATAACCCGCGTGACTCACTCGTGACACCGATTACGCGGGTGCAACTATGGCGAGGACTGGTTTTACGGGCGGAGCAACCGACCCTCTTCATGCCGCAACTGGACACCTGCGACATCCTGTCCCGCTCGCACAACACGCTGTCGCGGCGTCTCCGGTTCGGAAACCTGACCGTCCATGATCACGTCTGGTATGACACGCCCAAACAGATTCGGTTCGTCGTCCCCGCGCAGGAAGAGATTGCGGAATCTTTTCTGACCGTGACCATAGAAGAGCCTTTCCCCAACCAACTCTTTGTACGGTTTTCCTACCAGGACGCTTCCCCGGAAGAGGGTCCCGAATCGCGCTACAACGACTACCGGCGCTCAGCCTACCACGCTGCCGACCTGGACACCATCAGTACCATACGGCAAATGGTTAGAAACGGTCTCTTCAAGGCCGCTCTGCCCGACAACGAACGAATTGCGGACTAAGCACGCACCTGCGTGCCTACAATATATCCAGGGGCATTTTTCCGGAAGGCGGCGGAAAGGCAGCGTCCAGCTTCTTGCATGTTTCCGCACTCAGGTCAATATCCCACGCTTTCCTGTTTCCCTCTATCCTCGCGATATTGGATGATTTGGGAATGGGAACGACTCCCTGATGCAACAGCCACGACAGTGCCAGTTGGGCTGGCGTGATGGACAAATCGGTCGCGATTTTTTGCAGGTCCCTGCTCCGTAACAGACGGGTCTGATACAACGGAGAATACGCCATAACGGGAATACCGTGCGTTCTCTGCCAAGGAAGCAAATCCCACTCAATACCGCGGGATGCCAGATTGTACAAGACCTGGTTGACACAAATCTGTCCCCCGGCGACCCGCTCGACATCCTGCATATCCGCCGTATCAAAATTGGATACGCCAAATGCCCTGATTTTACCTGCGGACAGCAATTCGCGAAAAGCGTCAAAAGTTTCTTCCAGCGGGTGACTGCCGCGCCAATGCAACAGGTATAAATCCACATAGTCTGTCTTCATGCGCGACAAGCTGCGTTCACAGGAGGCAATCACGCCTTTTCGGCTGGCATTTCCCGGCAACACCTTGCTGACAAGAAAGACTTTGTCGCGCTTTCCTGCAATCACTTCTCCGACTATGGATTCCGCGCCGCCATTTGCGTACATTTCCGCCGTATCAATGAGCGTCATCCCCAGCGCAATGCCGTGGGAAAGCGCGGCAACTTCATCTTTTCTCGAAAAAGCAGACTCTCCCATAAACCAGGTCCCCAACCCCAGTGTCGGCATCGTCACGCCATTGGGCAAAACCATTTCGCGTTGGTGCATAATGAGCTTCCTGTCAATGTTTTCCGTTCAAGGGATACCGCCTGCAGACACGCTGCGCACCCATTATACCGCCGCACGACAACACAAACAAAACCAGCGCAAAACCTCCGCCGGGTACATCATGACGCACACTCTCCTTCAGGGAGAGACTTCGCTTTCTTTTCATGCAGTCGGCACATCTCGCCCCGCATATCCGCGGTTCATGCATAACGGGCAGCAGTCCGCTTTTTTGCGGTGACAAACTCAAGAAACCCGCCATTCTGCCGAAAACGGGGTATGCCCCTCGGAGGCTCACACCCGTGAAAATAACCAATACGCAGATCGAATTCGCTTCCAGCCACGTTGCTGTGGAAAAGAGCGAAACAAAGGAATCCTTGGGAAGATGGGCAGAATCGCGTCATATTGCCGTGGAAGGTTCCCGACATACCGAAAATGCCTCTTCCGCCTTGGTGCAGCTTTCCGACGCCGCCCGGCACGCGCTGGATGCAGAAGCGACGCAGGCAGAGCAAAGCGACCCGATAGACAACGACCCGCGCCTTTCCGTGATGCGCGCCATCGTCGAAATGCTTACCGGGCGCAAAGTGCAGCTATGCGATGTGTCGTCAAAAGCCCCGCCGAACACCCCGTCTGGCAACCGCGAGCTGACTGGCGAGAGCGCCCGGATATACGAGCGCAGCGAATACCGATTCGAGGAAGAGACCACAACTTTTTCCGCGCAGGGGATGGTGCGTACTGCCGATGGATATGCGCTCGATTTTACGCTGAATATATCCATGTCCCGCCGCTTCTATGAGGAAAGCCGTATCAGCATCCACACAGGCGCTGCCCCGAAAGATCCATTGGTACTCAACTTTTCGGGGACTGCCGTTGAACTTGCCGGCACGCATTTTCAATTTGATCTGGATGTTGACGGTGAAATGGACCATATCGCCGCACTCAAACCCGGCAACGGTTTTTTGGTGTTCGACCGCAATCAGGACGGCAAGGCAAATGACGGCAGCGAACTCTTCGGCGCACTTACAGGAGATGGTTTTGGCGAGTTGTCTGCACTGGATGAGAACGGCAACGGCTGGATTGACGAAAGCGACAGCGCTTATTCACGCCTCTGCATCTGGGAACCCGGCGCGGGGGAGCAACTCAAAAGCCTGAAGACGGCTAATGTCGGTGCAATCAGCCTCGCTCACATCGACACCCCTTTTTCGATCAAGGACCAAAACAACGTTTTGCGCGGCGAGATTCGTTCCACAGGCATCTTTTTGGAAGAAACCGGCGGCGTGGGAGTCATCCAGAAAATCGATCTGGTGGTGTAAGAAATTGCCTACCAGGCACGCTTTCCCTGCTCTTTGAGCACAGGAACAGGGCGGCGCGCCCCTGTCTGCCTCGTGCCGAAAATCACGGCATCAGCCCCTGCTTTATCGCTGACAGGCGAGGCGCCTCCTATTCCACTTCCGCCATGTCAGTCAGATTTTCCCGCTCGGACATTGGCGTAAACCCATCGGGAAACGTCAGCGCAACCTGCTCGTTCTCATCCAGATCCACCGTCACTATCCCGCCGCGCACGAGGTGACCGAACAGCAGTTCGTCCGCCAATGCCCGACGGATCAGGTCTTGTATCAAACGCAACATGGGACGCGCGCCCATAAGCGGATCGAATCCCTTCTTTGCCAGGAAAGCGCGAAGCCGATCAGTGAAAATGGCATCCACTTTCTTTCTGTGCAACTGTTCTTCGAGCTGTATCAGAAATTTGTCCACCACGCGCAGGATAATGACCTCGTCCAGCGGACAAAAGCTGATAATGGCATCCAGACGATTGCGAAACTCCGGCGTAAACAACCGGCGAACCTCCGCCATTTCGTCCCCGACCTGCTTGCGGGAGGTAAACCCGATAGGCGGTTTCTGAAGAGCTTCCGCACCCGCATTCGTTGTCATTACGATAATCGTGTTGCGGAAATCGGCTTTCCTCCCGTTGTTGTCCGTCAGGGTGCCATAATCCATCACCTGCAACATGACACTGAAAATATCGGGATGCGCTTTCTCAATCTCGTCCAGCAATAACACGCAGTGCGGTTTCTTAATAATCTCTTCCGTGAGCAGCCCGCCCTGATCAAAACCAACATACCCCGGCGGCGCGCCAATCATGCGACTGACCGCGTGACGCTCCATATACTCCGACATATCAAAACGCACCAGGTCGATCCCCAATGCAAAAGCCAGCTGACGGGCCACCTCCGTTTTCCCCACACCTGTTGGCCCAGAAAAAAGAAAGGCGCCGATGGGCTTGTCTGTCTTGCCCAACCCGGAGCGCGCCATCTTGATACTGGCCGTCAACGCGTCAATCGCGTCGTCCTGACCGAACACGACATTCTTCAAATCGCGATCCAGCGTCATTAAGCGGGTGCGATCATCCTGACTGATGGACTGCGGCGGCACCCGTGCAATTTTGGCAATAATTTCCTCAATTTCTGCCTTGCCTATTGTTTTCTTCTGTTTCGATTTGGGCAGAATGCGTTGTGCGGCGCCCGCCTCGTCAATAACATCAATCGCCTTGTCCGGCAGATGCCGGTCATTGATGAAACGGGCAGACAATTCTGCCGCTGTCGTCAACGCGGAGGAAGAATAGCGGACATTGTGATGATCTTCAAAGCGGGATTTCAGTCCGCGCAATATCTGAACGGTCTGCTCAATGGTTGGCTCGTGAATATCAATTTTCTGGAAGCGCCGCGCCAGCGCGTGGTCCTTCTCGAAAACCCCGCGGAACTCGGTAAAGGTAGTGGCACCAATACATTTCATCTGCCCATTTGAGAGTGCAGGCTTAAGCAGGTTGGAAGCATCCAGCGTTCCCCCTGATGCGGAACCGGCGCCAATAATGGTGTGAATTTCGTCAATAAACAGAATGGAATGGGTATCATCCCTCAACTGCTTGAGCACAGCCTTCATGCGCTGCTCGAAGTCTCCCCTGTACTTGGTGCCCGCCAGCAGGGCGCCCATATCCAGCTCGTACACCACCGCTTTTTGCAGCACTTCAGGCACATCTCCCCGGGTAATGCGCCACGCCAACCCTTCCGCGATGGCGGTCTTTCCCACTCCCGCCTCCCCAACCAACAGAGGATTATTCTTTCTCCTTCGGCATAACACCTGAATGACCCGATCAACCTCGTCTTCGCGCCCAATCAACGGGTCAATCCTGCCGGAGACCGCCTGTCTGTTCAAATTCTGCGTATATTGCTCCAGTGGACTCTCTTTTTGCTGGGATGAGGAATCTCCTTGCACTTCCTCCGCGCTTTCGGTCGCCTTTGCCGCATCCGGCCGAACGTTCTTGCGGATGCCGTGGGAAATGAAATTGACAACATCCAGCCGTGTTACCCCTTGCTGGTGCAGATAGTAAATAGCGTGCGAATCTTTCTCGCCAAAAATAGCCACCAGTACATTCGCGCCATTAACTTCCTTTTTGCCGCTGGAAACGGACTGCACGTGCATGATCGCCCGTTGGATGACGCGCTGGAACCCGAGCGTGGGCTGGGTATCCACCTCCGCACTCCCGGATACCACGGGCGTATTGTTCCTGATGAAACTGGAAAGCATCTTCCGCAACTCTTCCATCTCCGCGTTGCACGCCTGCAAAACCTCCGATGCAGAAGGGTTGTCCAGCAACGCCAGCAGCAGATGCTCGACGGTAATAAACTCGTGGCGCGCCTGGCGAGCCTCAACAAAGGCCAGGTGCAACGTCACCTCCAATTCCTGCGCGATCATACTTCCTCCACGACACACTGTAGCGGATGCTCCTGACTACGGGCGTACTCCAGCACTTGCTCTGCCTTTGTGCGAGCGACATCCTTCGGATAAACGCCGCATATCCCTCTCCCCTCATGATGTACTTTCAGCATAATTTCCGTGGCAACCCACACATCCTTGCGGAAATACGTTTGCAGTACCTCTATAACAAAATCCATCGGGGTGAAATCATCGTTCAGCAAAACTACCTGGCACAACGGAGGGGGGGAATCCAGCCTGTCCTCCCTGTCCAGGACAACCTCATTTTCCTGCTTTGTCGTCATGCCGTGTATCCGAACGAACGTCAGGCGCTCTCTTCACATAGCACATTCTATCACGAGCCCAAAACCAAATCCGCCCGCAAAAAGGGGAGAAAACCCTCTTTATCTGTCGATACCCCTGCCTGTCACCTCTTGCGACCGCCATCTGGCGAACACTTGTTCCTGCAGTGTACGGGCAAGTTTCCCGCGCATTCGGCGGCGGAGTTCCTCTCATTACCCGGGAAGAGGGATTTGCATCTGCAAGGCCCGCTCGTACAGGGATTTTCTCCCAACGCCGGTTATGCGGGAAGCCAGTGACACCGCCTGACTGACCGGGCAATCTTCCAGCAAAAGGGAAAGGATGCGTTCTGCTTCCTGCCCTTCCTGTCGCGCATCGGGTTTTGCGCCTTCCACCAGCAAGACAAATTCCCCTCTCTCCCGGTTGGGATCTTCCATAAGCCAATCACTGGCGAGCGAAACAGGGCATCGGTGTACTTCCTCGAACAACTTGGTCATTTCGCGTGCTATCACAATCCGGCGATCCGGCTCAAAAACGCGCGCCAGTGACTGGAGTGTTCCCGCAACCCGATGCGGCGCCTCATACATGACCAACGTCGCGGCTTTTCTTGACAGGGTTCTTAGCAGGGCCTCACGGGAAACGCCTTTTGAAGGGAGAAAGCCGACAAAGTAAAAATGATCGTCCCGAAAGCCGGAAACAGACAGTGCGGCGATGGCGGCTGACGGGCCGGGCATGGGCACAACGCGAAAACCGGCGGTCAACACGGCATCCACCAGCCGGGCGCCCGGATCGGATACGGTGGGCGTCCCCGCATCAGACAACAAGGCAATCCGGTTTCCTTCTGCCAAACGGGCGAGCAGCCTTTCCGTCATAGCCCGTTCGTTATGCCGATGCAATGTCACCAGTTCCCTCTTCACCCCGTACTGCGCCAGCAGTGCCCCCGTTACACGGGTATCCTCGCAGGCAATGGCATCCACTACTGCCAGGCAATACAAGGCGCGACAGGTCATATCGCCCCGATTTCCAATCGGCGTCGCTATCACATATAATGCGGATGCGGGGAAATGCTGCCTTGCCACATCCTGCATGATGTCCGCTGTCGGGTGCTGCTTTGTCATTTGCCGTCGCTCTGTCGCTTTGCCATGATTGTGCGCGACACGGCATGCAAACACAAGTGAACCGGCGAGAATGTGATACGCTTCTCTGGAAAAAAACATGTCGCGCACAACAACCCGACAGGACAAGCGCTTGTCTGGCAGGCAGGGGGAGGACGCGGCCCTGGCATACCTGGAACGATGCGGCCTGCGCTTCCTGCAACGCAATTACCGTTGCAGGCTGGGGGAGATTGACCTGATTATGCAGGAAAGCAATGTGCTGGTTTTCGTCGAAGTAAGAAAACGCCGCCCGGGAACTTATGGCAGTGCAGCGGAAAGCATTACACGCGGGAAGCAGCAAAAACTGGTACGAACGGCACTGCACTTCCTGCAGAACGTCAACCGGGAGTGTCCGTGCCGGTTTGATGTGGTCGCACTGGATGGTGACAGGGTGAGCTGGCTGAAAAACGTGATTGAGACTGCGTAAACGAGGACAAATGCATGATAGCGGCGTATGCATGGCGCTGCCAGGGGAGCACAGTGAAGAACAAGGAGTTTGACAAAACGATTGCGGGACATTCTTTCTCGAAGATACTTGCCTGCCTTTTGGTATCAGCCATGCTGGGGGCCTGCGTTCCGGTCATGTTCGTTGGCGGGGGGGTAACCGGCACCATGGCGGCAACGGACAGGCGAACGCTGGGGACCCAGGCAGATGACAAAGTGCTGAGTTTCACGGCGGAGTCCCGGGCGGACGCCATCGTCGGAAAGCAGGGGCACGTGAATGCAACCAGCTTTAACAAGCGGGTTCTGCTTACAGGAGAAGTGCAGAACAACAACCTGAAAGCGAGGGT
>JAISAG010000136.1 GCA_031266815.1 Burkholderiaceae bacterium
CCCAGTTTGGCAAACTGATCACGGGCATCGCGAAAATCAATGCTTTCTTGCGTGCATCCCGGGGTGTTGTCCCGGGGATAAAAATACAGTACCAGCATTTTCCCCTTGTACGCGGACAAGGTGATCACCCCGTCTGCGGTATCCAGATTGAAATCCGATACAGGTTCATTCAGCGTGACAGTGGATTCAGACATGAATTTCCTCGCGTATGATGATTTAATATGAAAAGCGGCTAATATCCGTGGCTCGTGCATAACGCCAGCGCGACCCGCCTTCCCTCGCCCGCAAGCAGGTTGAATGTCCCGCACGCAGAACGATTTGGCATGCATTCCACGCCCACGCCGTACGCCAGCAACTCTGCCAGCAGCGCATCACACAAAAAGCGCTGGGTGTTGCCCGTGCCAACCAGCAATACATCCGGGGCGCGCGACAGAATAACATCAAAATTGCGGACAGTCAGTGCATCAAACGCCCTCACTTCCCACGGAAGCGGAAGCATGTCCGGCAGCAGCCAGATACTGCCCGTATATCGGGTTTCGCCAATCAGGATGCTGTTCTCATCGTAAGCACGAACAATCTGGCTGGCTGACAGGGGGAGCAATTGCATGTTTCGGCGACACCACAGGACAGCGATCAGGTGAGCAAAGGGTAATCTGCCACCACACAAAACCGGACAGCGCAACGATAGCAGGATTCAGGGTCGGGTGTAAACTGCACGGAGAAAGGAGCACTTCGCAAAAGTGTCGCGCGGAAATGTGCGACAATGCGGGGGTATGTTTTCGTGCAATGTGCGGCGACGGATAGTCACTGCCCTTCAGGAATGAGTATGCAGCCAATCAGAAAATCGGACAAATTGCTTGATGTGTGTTACGACATCAGGGGACCTGTCCTGGAAAAGGCCCGCCAGATGGAAGAGGAAGGCCAGAAGATCATGAAGCTGAACATCGGCAATCTGGCCGTGTTTGGTTTTGATCCCCCCGACGAAATTGTGCGCGACATGATCAGCAATATGCAGGGCGCGGCGGGTTACACGGATTCAAAAGGCCTGTTCGCGCCCCGAAAAGCGATCATGCAGTATACGCAGGAAAGGCTGATACAAGGCGTGACCATTGACGACATTTACTTGGGCAATGGCGCATCCGAACTCATCGTCATGTCCATGAACGGCCTGCTGAACCAGGGAGACGAAGTCCTGATACCCGCGCCCGACTACCCGCTGTGGACCGCCGCCGTTTCTCTGTCCGGCGGTACACCGGTGCACTACATCTGCGACGAAAACCGCGAATGGGAGCCGGATCTGGACGACATGCGCAAGAAAATCACGGCCCGTACCAAGGCCATTGTGGTGATTAACCCCAACAACCCCACCGGTGCGCTGTACACGAAAGAGACACTGCAAGGAATGGTCAACCTGGCGCGCGAACACGGACTGATCATATTCGCTGATGAAATTTACGACAAATGCCTTTATGACGACGCCGTTCACACCGCCATCGCTTCCCTTGCAGACGACGTCCTGTTCATTACCCTGAACGGACTCTCCAAAAATTACCGCTCCTGCGGCTACCGGGTGGGGTGGATGATCGTCTCCGGAAACAAGAAGGACGCCAAAGACTACATTGAAGGACTGGACATGCTGGCCTCCATGCGCCTGTGCTCCAATGTTCCTGGACAATTCGCCATTCAGACAGCGCTGGGCGGATATCAGAGCATCAACGACCTGATCGCACCCGGAGGACGACTGTATCGGCAACGTGACATGGCACACCGCCTGTTGACGGACATTCCCGGTGTCAGTTGCGTAAAACCCAAGGCATCCCTTTACATGTTCCCGCGGCTGGATCCAGACATGTATCCCATCGCAGACGACAAACAGTTTGCCTATCAACTGCTGGAAGAAGAAAAAGTGTTGATTGTGCAGGGAAGCGGGTTCAACTGGATTGCGCCAGACCATTTCCGGATTGTTTTCCTGCCAAACTCGGACGATTTGGAAATCGCCATCGGGCGTATCGCACGATTTCTGGACAATTACCGCAAACGGCACCAGTCGGGAGCGGCACGCCCCCGCACGGGACAAAACGGCAAACTGCGTATTGCGTAAACATTTTTCGACAGGAAACCACGCAACATGGAAGCGATCAGGGTAGGACTTTTGGGCATTGGCACCGTGGGGTCGGGCACATGGCATGTTTTAAACCGCAACCAGTCCGAAATAATGGGACGAGCGGGCAGAGAAATCAAAATTACCATGGTGGCCGACCATCATACAGAGCGGGCAAAAGCAGTAGTGGGCGGGCAATGCGAAGTCGTCTCCGATGGTAATCTGGTCGTCACCAACCCGGACATTGACATTGTCGTAGAGTTGATTGGCGGATACGATGCCGCAAAAGACCTTGTCCTGAAAGCCATTGCCAATGGCAAACACGTCGTCACCGCGAACAAAGCCCTTTTGGCGGTGCATGGCGATACCATTTTCCGCGCCGCGAAAGACAAGGGAGTAATCATCGCGTTTGAAGCGGCGGTAGCGGGAGGTATCCCCATCATCAAAGCGCTGCGCGAGGGACTGACAGCCAACCGGATTGAATGGATAGCCGGCATCATCAATGGCACAACCAATTTCATCCTCTCCGAAATGCGCGAAAAAGGGCTTGATTTCGACACAACCCTGAAAGCGGCGCAAACGCTGGGGTACGCCGAAGCAGACCCGACCTTTGACATTGAAGGCATTGACGCTGCCCACAAGGCAACGCTCATGTCCGCCATTGCGTTCGGTATTCCGGTACAGTTTGACAAAATCCACGTCGAAGGCATTACGCGCCTGGACTCTCTGGATATCCGTTACGCAGAACAATTGGGGTATCGCATCAAACTGCTCGGCATTACGCGGCGCATGGAAAACGGTATAGAACTGCGCGTCCATCCGGCGCTGATTCCCGCGGAACGCCTGATTGCCAATGTAGAAGGAGCAATGAACGCCGTTTTGGTCAAGAGCGACGCCGTGGGCGCTTCACTGTACTACGGCAAGGGTGCTGGCGCTGAACCGACCGCCTCGGCCGTCATTGCAGACCTGGTTGACATTGCCCGCCTGGAAGCCGTTGATCCCGAACATCGCGTCCCCTACCTCGCCTTTCAGCCGGATGCCATGCGCGATACGCCCATCCTCCCCATCTCGGAAGTCACAACCAGCTACTACCTCCGCCTGAAAGTGAAGGACCAGCCCGGCGTACTTGCGGACATCACCCGCCTGCTGGCTGACCACAGCATATCCATTGACGCGTTTTTGCAAAAAGAACCCCGGGAAGGAGAGACGCTGGTGGACATTATCATCCTGACGCACCAAACCCAGGAAAAAAACATCAATGCCGCCATCGCGCAAATCGAAAAATTGCGTACCGTTGCGGGGAGTGTCACCCGCATCCGGCTTGAAGAACTGGAATAAACGCCGAAAACACGCACCATTTCTTGCTTTTCGAGCAATGATGACCACTTCGTCTGCCCTTTGCGCGTCAGGCCCCGCCGTTTTCCCACGAGGCATGCCAATGGATAAGCGAAGGCACGGACAACGACATAACACCGCTATGCGCCCGCATACCGTGCTCAAGAAACAGCGAGTGGGACACGCCCACCGCATTGCATCTTGCGCACTTTTCATCAATAATGCGAGGTGTGATGAATGCTCAACCGGATTGTCTGTCCCTTGACCAAGAGAGAGTTGCCATGTTCAAAAAAATCATGATACCGACCGATGGTTCCGAAATATCGCTGTCCGCCGCGCTGGATGGTATCGCGTTTGCCGCGGATAACCGGGCGGAGGCCGTTGGCATCTATGTCGCGCCGGAATATCAGTATCCGGTCTATATCGAAATCATTCCCGCGACATACCCGCTGGAAGAAGAGTATCAGGGATTGATGCGCAAAATCGGGACAGAATACCTCAAACCCATTCGGGACGCGGCAGAAAAGGCCGATGTCTCCTACACCAGCCATTTTGTTTTTTCGGACAGCCCCGCTGGCGCAATCGCCCAAGCGGCAGAAGCCTTGGGGTGTGACCTGATTTTCATGGGTTCGCACGGGCGCACTGGTCTGGGTCAGTTTATCCTCGGCAGTGTCACGACGAAGGTGCTTTCCCTATGCAAAATCCCTGTTCTGGTTGACCGCCCCAAACGAAAGAGCAGTACCTGACGGTTGCGTTTCGTTCACTTCTTTGCCTATCCATTGAGAATATCCTGGTGGAAACGGCGAATGTAGGCGCGTCACTGCGTTGCAGCGGTACTCGTTCCCTCGCCTACCTGCAAGGTATGTCTCGGTCACTGCGTGCCGCACGCCTTGTGCTGCATCTTGCCTCGCCATTTCCTGTGTTGCCGTACGCCTTGCGCTTCATCCCGCATTCCGCGTTTTCCTGTAAAGGCATCGGGTACATCACGGCGTTGCGTCTCGGGCAACTTCTGGCATCATCGTTTCTCAATCACAGCATCGCCATGTTGCCTGGACAAAACCGCTCCCAAACGACGCCGTTTTTCCAATGTATGACAAATCATATTGATTTAAATTGATTATCGGGTAGAATGGGTGGGCTACGTATGAAATCTGTTGTGCTCTCCCCGTGTTGCGGGAGATGCCCGTAGTCCTGTCCAGGTAGTTTCACCCTGCCATACTCGTGGCTGGATTTTTGGTCGTACGCGATCGAACTGACCGCGTAACGGAGGTTGAAAACACAGAAGTTTCACTAACAAGGAAGTAGGGAATTATGACTAAAGCACTTGATGGAATTAGGGTAATTGATTTTACCCATGTGCAAGCGGGACCAGCTTGTACGCAGATGCTCGGCTTTTTTGGCGCGGACGTAATCAAAATTGAAATGCCCGGGTCCGGTGATGTGACCCGTGCGTGGTTGCGAGACATTGAAGGAAAGGACAGCCTGTACTTCACCATGTTCAACGGCAACAAGCGTTCCATGACGCTGAACGCCAAAACGCCCGAAGGTACCAAGATCCTGGAAAAACTGATCAAGGGCGCGGATGTGCTGGTGGAAAATCTTGCGCCGGGCGCATTTGACCGTTTGGGCTTTTCCTGGGATCGCATCCATAACGAATTGAACCCCCGTCTGATTTTCGCGTCAGTCAAGGGATATGCTGAAGGTCATGCCAACGAGCATTACAAGGTGTTTGAGAACGTGGCACAGTGCTCTGGTGGCGCTGCCGCAACGACCGGCTTCTGGGATGGTCCGCCGACCGTTTCCGGCGCCGCACTGGGTGAT
>JAISAG010000150.1 GCA_031266815.1 Burkholderiaceae bacterium
GCCAACATCCCGTTCTTGCGTTGATTTGTCTCCGCCGCAAAGGAGGATGACCAGCGCATTTCTTTCTTGCCTGAAATAGATCCTATACCCGGAACCGTAGTGAATGCGAAGCTCTGATACCCCGGAGCCAACAGGACGCACATCACCAGCAAGGCCTTCTGCCAGCCGGGAAATTCGCGTCGCAATGATCGCTCTTACTCGTTTATCGCGCAATTCGGTGCGCCACTTCCTGAATGTCTCCGTTTGCTTTATTTCCACGATGATTAATTGTAGTTTATAAATCACTGACGGTCAACGCAGCGCTGGATAATTTTCACCCCCATTGTTTATCTTGTTTACATAAATGCGGAAAGGAAACGGCGAATGCGGGCGAACACCGTACGTCATGCGCTCCCGCGCCTATCCGTCAAGGGTTGCCCTGGTGAGGAAGCAACGAATACGTGCGCATAGCAGCGTCGCCGTTCGCGCATTCGCCTGACTGTAGGGGCCTCTCATGCGCTCACGGCCTCGCGTCCTGACCGCATCAGACCTCGGTCACCTCAAACAGTCTGCGGTACTCCCGCATGGCATAACGGTCGGTCATGCTGGCAATGTAGTCGGCAACCCGGCGCGCTTGTACCGCGTCCGATGCGGTATCTGTCTGGAAGTCCGGCGGCAGCAGCGACGGATTTTCCACGAAAGCCTGAAACAGCCGCCGCAGAATCAGGCGGGACTTGCTGATGGTGCGATTGACCTGATAGTGCCGATACACATGCTCGAACAGGAACTGCTTCAGAACGGACGATTCCTTCTGTATCGCTTCGGAAAAGGCAATCAGCGGCGGGGCGCTGCGCACATCGTCCACATCGGCGGGAGCCACATCACGTATCCGGTCTAAAGAGGTCTGCGTCAAATCAAAAATCAGCACGCTGATCATGCGCCGGATGGTTTCGTGTATCATGCGCCGCGCGCTGATGCCCGGCATTTCCGCATCGACTGCATGCCAGTGGCGGGCAAACAGGTCCGTCTGCTGCAACTGCGCAACCGTTATCAATCCCGCCCGCAAGCCATCATCCACATCATGGTTGTTATACGCAATTTCATCGGCAAAATTGGCAAGCTGGGCTTCCAGTGAGGGGCTGCCGCCTTCAATGAAGCGCTTGCCCAGTTCTCCCAGTGTGCGGGCATTTTCCGGCGTACAGTGCTTGATAATGCCTTCTCGGGTTTCAAAGGTCAGGTTCAAGCCGTCAAACGCGCCGTAACGCTCTTCCAGCTTGTCCACAATCCGCAGGCTTTGCAGGTTGTGCTCGAACCCGCCATAGTCGCGCATGCAGTGGTTTAACTCTTCCTGACCCGCGTGCCCGAACGGGGTATGCCCCAAATCGTGCGCCAGGGAAATGGCTTCTGCCAGATCGGTGTCCAGTTGCAGGTTGCGGGCGACAGAACGGGCTATCTGCGCCACTTCCAATGTGTGCGTCAACCGTGTCCGAAACATGTCACCTTCGTGGTTGACAAAAACCTGCGTCTTGTACTCCAACCGCCTGAATGCCCCACAGTGGATAATGCGGTCACGGTCGCGCTGAAACGACGTACGGGTCGTCGGCGGCGGCTCGTCGTGCACCCGCCCGCGCGAACGATCCGCCCGCGCCGCATACGACGCCAGCGTTCCTGTCACGTACACGGTCGCCATCGTCGTCCCCTGTGTCATCACGACGTGCTGTTCATGCAGCAGTGTTCCAGCGTCTCTTTCAGTGGCTCTTCCGGCACACGGGTCATCACGGCAGACCCCAGCGCCCGCAAAAGAATAAAGCGCACATCGCCTCCCGCATTCTTCTTGTCCACCTGAAACAGATTCATCCATTGTGCAAACGGCATGACAGGCGCAACCGTCGGCAAACCCGCCCGTGCGACCAGCGCCCGGATACGCCCGGCGGATTCCGCAGACAGCCAGCCCATGCGGCAGGAAAGGTCTGCTGCCATCACCATACCGCACCCGACCGCCTCCCCGTGCAGCCAAACACCAAATCCCAAACCGGCTTCTATCGCATGCGCGAAGGTGTGCCCAAAATTCAGTACTGCCCGCAAACCACTCTCTTCGCGCTCGTCCTGCCGGACAATTTCTGCCTTTATTTCGCATGAACGCCGAATGACATGCGTCAGTGCCGCGTTGTGCCGTGCCATCAGCGCCTCCATATGGATTTCCAGCCAGTCGAACAATGCTGTATCCAGAATGGCGCCATGCTTGATCACTTCGGCAATCCCCGCGGACAACTCCCGGTCCGGCAGCGTGTGCAGGGTCAGCGTATCGGCAACTACCGCAGCAGGCTGGTAGAATGCGCCGATCATGTTCTTGCCCATCGGGTGATTGATGCCGGTCTTGCCGCCCACCGCAGCATCCACCGTCGCCAGCAAGGTAGTGGGCACCTGGATGAAGGGTACGCCCCGCATAAAACTGGCAGCGGCGTATCCGGTCATATCGCCAATCACGCCGCCACCCAGCGCCAGCAGTGTCGTTCCCCTGTCGCAACGGTTTTCCAGCAGGACGTCAAATATCGTCATCAGGCTCTGCCAGTTTTTTTCCTGTTCGCCATCCGGCAAAACAATACTGACCACCTGCTTGCCCGCTGCGTGCAGAGTATCCGTCAACCGGGATAAATAAAGCGGTGCGACAACCGTATTGGTAACCACCGCCACGCTTTTCCCCTTGACCATTCTGGCAACCCATCTGCCATCGCCGAGTAAACCCGGTCCAATCTGGATTGGATAAGCGCGATCCCCCAACGCCACCCGCAGACGGGCAAACGCGCCCGTTGTTGCCTTTCCTCCCGACTTTGCCTTTCCCCCGCGCGCCGACCCCGGCTGTATCCCTTTGATACGCCATTTCGCGGACAATTTGTCCGCAATAATGTGTACCATGGCATGCACATTCTGATTGCCTGTTTCAATCACCACGTCGGCAACCGCGTCGTACAGCGGTTCACGCAGCCGCAACAACTCCTCCAGCTTTTTGAGCGGATCGTCGGTCTGCAGCAAGGGTCTTGTCTTGTCGTGCACAACTCGGGCGAAAAGGTGGCTTGCTGTGGCACGCAGGTATATCACCGTCCCTCTGCCGCGCAAGTGGCGACGACTATCGGGATCCATGACCGCACCACCGCCAGTCGCCAGCACAATGCCTTTGCGGGCTGTCAGGTCACGCACGACCTCGGCTTCCCGTTTCCTGAAGCCTGCCTCGCCCTCCATTTCAAATATCCATGGGATGGATGCCCCCGTCCGCGATTCAATTTCCTTGTCCGAATCAATAAAACGCAAACCCAGCCGTTTGGCAAGCGCACGTCCCACCGTCGTCTTTCCCGACCCCATCATCCCGACAAGAAATACGTTTTTGCTCATAAGCGGCATTGTACGCTACTGCCCCGTGCCGCGCACCCCGCACGCGGCGTGTCTCTTCCCGGCACCCCGAAAAACACCTTGTCCACCACATTTACGCGCGAAGCGGTTTCAAGGATAATGCTGGTTTCATTTACTCTCATTGCCCCACGCATCACCATGCCATTTCCCTGGAAAAAAAAGGCGGCATCCCCGCCCAAGCGGGACGCCCAGTGGTGGTTCCGCCTGGGCGCGAACCTCCTCATAGCGGGTGTCGGAACGGGTATCGCGGGATTTCTGATCATCCTCTTTGCCCTGGTCATTATTTTTCCCAACCTGCCCCCACTGGACAGGCTGACGGACTACCGCCCCAAAATGCCCCTGCGCATCTATACCGCAGATGACATTCTCATCGGAGAGTTCGGTGAGGAAAGACGCAACCTGATTCGCTTCGACCAGATTCCTGAAAAGGTCAAAAAAGCCGTACTCGCCATTGAAGATGACCGCTTTTATCAACACAGCGGCATTGATTTTCTGGGTATCGCCCGCGCCGCTATCCACAATCTGTTTTCCAGCAGCCGCCAGGGGGCCTCCACTATCACCCAGCAGGTCGCCCGAAACTTCTTTTTGAGCAGCGAGCAAACCCTGAAACGAAAAATGTATGAAGCGGCGCTGGCATGGAAGATAGAAAAAGCGCTTTCCAAGGACGAGATTTTCGAGATATACCTGAACCAGATCTACCTGGGACAACGCGCCTTTGGCTTTGCGGCCGCTGCCCAGATTTACTTTGGCAAGCGATTGCAGGACGTTTCCATTGCCGAAGCGGCCATGCTTGCCGGACTGCCCAAAGCACCTTCCGCGAACAATCCTGTCGCCAATCCAACCCGAGCCAAGGCGCGGCAGCAGTACATTCTCCAGCGTATGCTCTCTTTGGGCTACATTGACAACGACCAGTACAAGCAGGCGATGGATGAAGTCATTCAAGTCAGGAACAAAACGAACGAGTTTGCCATTCATGCGGAATATGTTGCGGAAATGACACGCATGATTTTGTACGAACAGTACAAGGAAGAAACCTATACCCGCGGGCTGAATGTCTATACAACCGTATCAAGCGTTGACCAGAAAGCCGCCTACCGCGCCGTGCGGGACGGCGTAATGGAATACGATAAACGCCACGGATACCGCGGACCGGAAGGTTTTCTCGAAATACCGGACGCCCGCGAAGATGCCGCAAACGCCATTGAGGAAGAATTGACCAACTACCCGGACAGCGACGACCTGCTGTCCGCTGTTGTCCTGGAAGCCGCTCCCAGGCAGGTGCGCGCCGTACTGGTGTCGGGAGAAGAAATTGAAATTACGGGCAAGGGGTTAACGCTGGTCGCAAGCGCGCTGAGCGCCAATGCCAATATCAACCGCAAAATCCGTCGTGGCGCCATTATTCGTGTCACCCAGGGTAAAACGGAAAAATGGAGTATTACCCAGATGCCGTTGGTCGAATCCGCCTTTGTTGCCATTCACTCGGCAGACGGCTCCATCATGGCAATGGTAGGCGGATTCGATTTCAACCGCAGAAAATTCAACCACGTCACACAAGCGTGGCGGCAGCCGGGGTCTTCGTTCAAGCCGTTCATCTATTCCGCCGCACTGGAAAAACGCTTTGCCCCGACCAGCATCATCAACGATGCCCCGATTTTCTTCAGTGCCGCGCAAACCGGCGGGCAGCCGTGGGAACCCAAGAACTATGACGCCCGATACGAAGGTCCCATGACCATGCGCCGGGGATTGATGAAATCAAAAAACATGATTTCCATTCGGGTACTCGACCAGATTACCCCCCAGTACGCCCAGGAATACGCGACCCGCTTCGGCTTCGATGCCGCCAAGCATCCGCCCTACCTCACACTGGCACTGGGATCCGGCTCGGTAACGCCCCTGCAAATGGCAACAGCATATGCTGTCTTCGCCAACGGCGGTTACAAAGTGGACCCCTACCTGATTTCCCACATCACGGACACACAGGGCAGGGTCATTGCCAGGGCACAACCCCGAAAAGCGGGCGACGGCGCCCCGCAGGTCATTGATGAAAGAAATGCTTTCATCATGGACAGCATGCTCAAGGACGTGGTACGGCATGGAACGGCAGTGCGCGCCCTGGCGCTGAACCGCTCGGATCTGGCGGGCAAGACGGGGACGACCAACGATTCGGTTGACGCCTGGTTCGCCGGATACCAACCCCGCACCGTGGGTGTTGCCTGGATAGGATACGATCAGCCCAAAAATCTGGGGAACCGTGAAACAGGCGGCGGACTGGCGCTTCCCATCTGGATCAACTTCATGCGCACCGCATTAAAGGATGCACCCATCGTCGCCCGCACCGTCCCGGCAGGTGTTGTGTCCATCGCAGGGGACTACCACTACAAGGAAAATCCGCCGGGCACCATTGTCAGCAATGTGGGCGTCGAACACAGGGAACCGGAACCGGACGGGGAAGAACCCGGCGACATCAAGGACGACATCTTCTAGTTGTGAAGTTCCTTGTTCCTTTTTCGGGTAAGCGGGAGTTGCGGAACCCGACGGGGAAGAAGACTTTGCCGTGTAACGCCCCCGCACGGTATAATTACGGCTTCTCTCCCGTGCACCGCAGACGCGTATGCCAACCCGCTTTTCCTGTGTGAATAACATGCCCCGCCTTGTTGCCCTGTGCGTTGCCACGCTTATGGTAAGTGCATGCGGTCAAATGGGTGCGCTCTATATGCCGGAAAAATACAGCAAAACGCCTGCGCCGCACCCGCAACGTACCAGCACACCATCCGACAAAACCGAGCCGCCCGCAAAGACTCCTGCCACACAAGACCTCCGGGAAAAACCGTGACGCACCACTTCTCCTATCAAAATGACACACTGTGTGTCGAGGGTTTGCCGCTCACGGATATTGCCGACCAGTATGGTACCCCCCTGTATGTCTACTCCCGCGCCGCATTGACAGACCATTATCTTGCCTACGCCCGCGCCTGCGAGGCGCACCAGTATCCCGATGCGCCCGCCCAAATCTGCTATTCGGTCAAGTCCAGCGCAACACTTGCCATACTCCACCTGCTGTCCCGTCTGGGCGCGGGGTTTGACATCGTATCCGGCGGGGAACTCGCCCGCGTGATGGCGGCAGGTGCAGACCCTCAAAAAGTGGTCTATTCCGGCGTGGGAAAAACGGCGAACGAAATCCGGTATGCACTCAGTCAGGATATCCTGTGCTTCAATGTGGAATCACTTGCGGAACTCCACCGCATCAACCGCATCGCCGGCGACATGGGGCAGGTGGCACGCATTGCCTTTCGCGTCAACCCGGACGTAGACCCGCACACGCACCCCTACATCTCGACAGGGCTCAGGGAAAACAAATTCGGCATCCCGCACGAAGAAGCCCTTTCCTGCTATCGCATCGCGCGCGATCTGCCCCACGTGCAAATTATCGGCATTGATTGCCACATCGGCTCGCAGCTGCTGGACGATGCGCCTCTCGTTGCCGCACTGCACCGCCTGATTTTCCTGTGCGACCAACTGGAAGCAGAAGGCATCTCCCTGCGCCACCTTGATCTGGGTGGCGGACTGGGCATTGCCTACCGCGATGAAAAAACTATTTCTGTTGGCGAGCACATCGCCCGTATATACGATATCGTCCGGCGCTGGCGGCAAACCCGCCACCAGGGCAAACCCATCCGCCTGATATGGGAACCCGGGCGCTCCGTGTCGGGCAACGCCGGTATCCTGTTAACGGAAATACAATACGAAAAAAGCAACGCGGCGACACGCTACCTGATTGTGGATGCCGCCATGAACGACCTGCTCCGTCCCGCCATGTACGAAGCCTGGCATGACGTACTTCCTCTTGTGCGCAGAGTCGGCAATCCACAGACTTATGACATCGTCGGACCGATTTGTGAATCCGGCGACTGGCTTGCAAAAAACCGTGCGCTGACGGTCCGGGAAGGAGACAGGCTTGCCATCCTGTCCGCTGGCGCCTACGGCATGAGTATGGCATCCCACTACAACACCCGGGGAAAAGCTGCCGAAGTCATGGTAGACAATGGTCGTGCGCACCTGATTCGCCCCCGCGAAACGGCAGAAGACCTGTTTGCAACCGAACGCATTGTGCCCTGACCATGTCCCTGTTCTGGCAAGCCCGTTTTTACACCACCGTCAACCACCTGCGTGACCTGCCGCAGGAAGATGTGCCCGAAGTCGCTTTCGCGGGACGCTCCAACGCGGGAAAATCCTCCGCCATCAACGCCTTGTGCCAGCAAAAGCAGTTGGCTTATGCCTCCAGAACACCCGGCAGGACGCAGCACATCAACTTTTTTTCCATCGGCGGCGCGCAAGTGGGACAGCATCGGCGCGACCCCGTACAAATGGCGCAACTCCGCGCGTTTTTGGTAGATCTCCCCGGTTACGGATACGCCGAAGTATCCGGCTCGGCAAAACAGTACTGGCAAACCCTGCTGGCAGACTACCTGATGACCCGCGCCCAACTGCGTGCACTGGTTCTGGTCATGGATGCCCGGCATCCTTTCCAGGCGATGGATACCCAGTTGCTCGAATGGTTCGCCGCAACCGGAAAACCCGTACACTGCCTGCTGACCAAAGCGGACAAGCTCAGCCGGAGCGTGGCGAACCGAACGCTGAACCGAACACGCAGCATACTGGAAAGCTATGTGGACAAGGCAGGAACCCCTTTCCCCTTCTCCGCACAACTTTTTTCCAGTGCCAAACGGCTCGGTCTGGACACCGCCGCAGAGTGCCTGCTCGCACGGATGGCACTGTCGGACAAGACATCGTAAACCACCCACGCCCATGCCGGAACAAATCAGCTACCGCCACGAATTGCTCAGAAAAGCCATTCACTTGTGCTCGTTGTGGATGGTCGTTTCGCTGACCACCATTCCGCGCACGTGGAATGTGATACTGTTCGGCGCATTGTTACTTATTCTGGTAGCGGTGGAGTATGGCAACCACCGGAAATGGCGGCTTTTCACCGCCACATACGGCAGATTTTTCGGTCGTCTGCTCCGTGCGCAAGAAACGGGCGAAACGTTTCAGTTAAGCGGCGCACCGCACGTTCTCGCCGCGGCGCTCATGTGCGCCCTGCTGTTTGAATATCGTATTGCCGCCATCGCGCTTTCCACCATGCTGATAGGCGATACCGGTGCGGCGCTGGTCGGACGCAAATGGGGAAAACACAAAATCAACGCGGGCAGAAAAAGTGTGGAAGGCGCTGCGACTTTCTGGGTGTGCTCTTTTTGTGTCCTTCTCTGTTTTGTCTGGCTTTACGCACTCCCCATCAT
>JAISAG010000013.1 GCA_031266815.1 Burkholderiaceae bacterium
ATAAACCTTCTTTTTGCTTTCTGAGTGAGCGTTTGCTTCTCTTTTATCGCCAGTCCAAAAACCAGCGACCACAGAGCAACAAACGCCCACACCTATCATCTGTTATCTTGTTAAAGAACAACCCTTCCACACCACAGAGCGCTTTGTCCGCGGCGCGCAGAAACGAGACTATCCCATACAAAAAAATATCTGTCAATAGCCCAAAAAATCTTTGCAGCAAAATTACAACAAACGCGCCGCAGAACGTGTTCGCGCCCACCGGTATACTGGAGCGGGCGAAGGGAATCGAACCCTCGTCGTAAGCTTGGGAAGCTTCTGCTCTGCCATTGAGCTACGCCCGCCCGGTACGCGAACATTATATGCGCTCGCACAACCTTAGTCGAGAACCGCCTGAAACAGGCACATTGTCACACAGATGAAAAAGACTTGCATTTGGAATGCATCCGACTTATCATTCCTAGTATATTACAGGGATATAAGGGGCTGCCATGAAATTCTCAACCAAATCACGCTACGCCTTGCGCATGATGCTGGATCTGACCATACACAATACCAGCGACTACATTTCTATCAAGGATATCTCGCGCAGACAGGACATCTCCGCAAAGTATCTGGAACAAATCGTGCCGCAGTTGAATCGTGCGGGATTGCTTAACAGTACCCGCGGCGCACAGGGCGGCTATCGCTTGGCCAGAAGACCGTCCGAGATTACCGCGGGAGACGTGCTGCGCGCCACGGAAGGCAATCTTGCGCCCATCAATTGCCTGAAAGGAGGAATAGATACCTGCCCCAACGAAATGCTCTGTATGACGCAGGAATTCTGGGCAGGCCTGTACAGTACGATGAATACCTATCTGGATGGCCTCACGTTGGAGAATATCGCCGAATCGTATCGCGCCAGGATGCCGCTGAATTTTTCCATCTGACAAGCTCTCTCCCGGAAAAGCGCTTGCCTTGACAGGACAGCGGTTTTTCTTTAGCATTCCGTGGTATTCATATTATTCAAATCGGTTTTAGTGTCAATCACCCCCTCGCAGGATTGTGCCCCGCGGGGTTCCCGTGCAGCGCTGTAGATGTCAGGTACGCCTTCTTTCAGGAGAAATGTATGTCAAAGGTATATAGCAGTATCTCGGACTTAATCGGAAAAACGCCCTTGCTGGAATTGAGACGATACAGCGAGAATCGAAAGCTGGGCGCGCGTGTGCTGGTCAAATTGGAATATTTCAATCCGGCCGGCAGTGTGAAGGATCGGATTGCGCTGAGCATGGTTGAAACAGCGGAAATCGCGGGCGAATTAAAGCCCGGTTCGGTTATCATCGAACCGACATCCGGCAACACGGGTATCGGACTGGCAATGATAGCGGCTTCCCGTGGCTATCGCCTGATTCTGACCATGCCGGAAACAATGAGTGTGGAACGCAGAAACCTGTTGAAGGCATACGGCGCGGAACTGGTGCTGACAGACGGGGCGCTGGGAATGAAAGGCGCTATCGAAAAGGCAAACGAACTAGCAAAAGCCACTCCCAACAGTTTTGTACCCGGACAGTTCGACAATCAGGCAAACCCGATCATCCACTTCAGAACGACGGGTCCCGAGGTGTGGTCGGATACGGGCGGCGAAGTGGATATTTTTGTCTCCGGCGTAGGAACAGGGGGGACCGTCACCGGTGCGGGAGACTATTTAAAGCGTCAGAAGCCTGGAATCAAGGTGGTGGCAGTGGAACCGGACGCTTCTCCTGTTCTTTCCGGCGGCAAGAGCGGCCCCCACAAAATTCAGGGTATCGGCGCAGGGTTTGTCCCCAAGGTGCTGAACACAAAAATCTACGATGAAATCATCCGTGTGAAAAACGAGGACGCGCTGGACATCGGCAGGGAAATCGCGCGCATTGAGGGGGTACTGGTGGGCATTTCTTCCGGCGCAGCCTTGTGGGCAGCCACCCAACTCGCCTCGCGGCAGGAAAACAAGGGAAAAACCATTGTTGCCTTACTGCCCGACACGGGAGAGCGCTACCTCTCCACCGCGTTGTTCACCAATTGAACGCGCCCGTCATGACGTTGCGCCGCCGCCGGGCGACGCGATGTCATGACAGAACGCGCGACAGGTCATGAATCAAATCGTGACTGCTCTCAATGCCGACAGACAGGCGAAGAAGCCGGTCGTTGATTCCCAACCGCGCACAAAGGGCGCTGTCCATATTGGCATGGGTCTGCACGATGGGGTATGTGATCAGGGATTCAACACCTCCCAGACTTTCGGCAAAAGAAAAAACCCGCACTTCGGACAGGATGGAGGAAACGCGCTCCACCCTGTCCACTTCAAAGGACACCATGGCACCATAGCCACGGGACTGTCTGCTGAGCCGCCTGCGCCCGGGAGAGGCACGCAGCCCCGGATAATAGACGCGCCGGACATGCGGGTGCGTCTCCAGAAAACGGGCGACACGCATGGCGTTGTCCTGCTGACGTTCCAGGCGCACAGCCAGTGTTTTCAGGCCGCGCAGCAGTAGCCATGAATCCTGCGCCCCCAGCGGCGCGCCTGTCGCGTTTTGCGTATAGGCCAGCTTTTCCCCCCACTCGCCGGATTTTGCCGTGGCGATACCCGCAACCACATCGTTATGCCCCCCAAGGTATTTGGTAGCGCTATAGACAGCAATATCTGCACCGTGATCCAGCGGCCTGAAAAGGTAGGGCGTCAAAAACGTATTGTCCACGATGAGGAGCGCCCCGTACTGATGCGCAAGCTGTGCCAATGCGCGGACATCGGCAACCCGCAGCAGCGGATTAGTCGGGATTTCCAGCAGCACGGCACTGACACGCCCTTTCTTCAGTACACGCGCAACCAGGCGGGTATTGGCGGTATCCACATAAACAGGCTCCAGGCCGCACTGCCTGAAAAAGTGTTCCACCAGCCGTACCGTGCCGCCGTAAGGGTCTTCACTGACAACGAGCCGCGTCCCGGCGGGGAGCACACGCAGGGTCGCGTCCAGTGCGGCAAGTCCTGAGGCAAAAGCGCAACTTTGCGCGCCGCCGTCCATTTCAGCCATGACAGATTCCAGGGCGGCACGAGTCGGATTACCCGAACGGGAATAATCGTAACCCGTACTTTTTCCCAGTGCCGGATGACTGAAGGTGGCGGTCTGGTAGATGGGGACGGAAAGCGACCCGGTTGCAGGGTCCCGCCGCATCCCCGCCTGCGCCAACAAGGTTTCTATTTGCATATTGGTACCGATTTATCCTATCAGACTGATAGTATATGCTATTTACCGCCTTGTCTGCACCATGAAAGCAAAGCGGCAGGACCATGCCGACGGCTATAACGACGATTCCTTCTGCGATTCCCGATGCCGGATAAAGAACGCGGCGAAGTCGTCTGCGGACAGCGGTCTGCTGAACCAGTACCCCTGAATGATGTGGCAGCGAAGATCGGACAGGGCATCGTACTGCGCGCGGTTTTCAACTCCTTCCGCAATCACCTTGTAATCAAGGCTCCTCGCCATGTTGATGACCGCACTGACGATAGCGAGATCGTTGGGATCTTTTTCCATTTCACCAACAAAGGACCTGTCAATCTTCAATACATCCACATCAAATTTCTTGAGGTAGGCAAGACTGGAATAGCCTGTGCCAAAATCGTCAATACTGATACGGATACCCAGCAGTTTCATGCGCTGTATCAACTGGCAGGTGTATTTTGTGTCCGACATCATCACCGTTTCCGTTATCTCCAGCTCCAGCATGTGCGGCGGGATGCCGCTCGTCTGCATGGCACGCTCGATGGATTCCAGCAAATCGGTGTGCTGGAACTGCACGCCGGACAAATTAACCGCAACAGAGATATCCGTGCCCAGTGCCTCACGCCACAACATGGCTTGCCGACAGGCCTCGTTGAGCACCCAGTCTCCCAACACGCCGATAAATCCCGCGCGCTCCGCAACGGGAATAAACGACATGGGCGGGACAACTCCGCGCGTGGGATGATTCCAGCGGATAAGGGCTTCGCAACCGATAATGCGCCCCTCTTCCAGTGAGTACTGGGGCTGGTATTGCAGGAAAAATTCCCCGTTTTCCACTCCGCGCGCCATCTCCGCTTCCAGTGTTTTTCTGGCCAGCAGATCAACGGACATTTGCACCTGATAGAACGAATAATCCGCGCGCCCTTTTCCTTTGACGAAATACATTGCTGTATCGGCATGGCGCAACAGCAGGGAAGCATTGTCACCATCACTGGGATGGAGGGCAATGCCGATACTGACCGACAAAACCATGGAAACGTTCTGGATGAGGAAAGGCTGCTGGACAGCATGTTGCAGATTTGAGGCAACAAGGGCGACATCAACCGGATCCTTGACGTCGTTGAGTACAACAATGAACTCGTCGCCGCCGTGCCGGATCACGATATCGGTCTTGCGCACCACGGACTTGATGCGAACAGCCAGTTCTCGCAACACGTTATCGCCAATTTCGTGCCCAAAACTGTCGTTGATGTCCTTGAACAAGTCCAAATCCATGAGCATGATGGCACATTTCCTTCCGTCTCGTTGCGCGATGGCAATGCTCTGCGAGATAAGCTGGTCGGTCAGCGCTCTGCTGTAAAGACCGGTCAGCGCGTCGTGCGAGGCAAGATGCGCGATCAACTCATCCCGAATCCGGCTTTTGCGCATGAGTTGCAGCGCCATAAGATGGTAAGCAAGAGCCACGCCCAGAATAATGAGCGGAATACCCCCTACGCTTGCCGCGGCAAAAAAGATTTTCTTCCTGACCCACACCGCGCCAAGCTCTGGACTTTCTGTTGCCGTAATCAGGCGTAACACGCCATCCTTTAGGGTATATGTTTCAACAAAGTAAGGTGTCGGGGTATCGCCTATCAGCTTTACATGGGAAGTAATCTCCGCGCTGCCGTGGGCGTCATAGGGCCGAATATCCAGGGTCTTGAACGTCAGGCGGCTGTACCGGTCCATCCGTTCTGCGTCGGAAAGCTGATTAACCGTGGCGTCAGGCAGCACCATCATCTCGTATTTGGAGTCGGCGCTGTAAAGAATCACGCCATATCGGTCAACCACAAAACCATTTGTCCGCGAAACCCAGTTGGAAAGCTGGACGATATTGAGCTTGGCAGCAACGACCCCGATGATATCGCGACCCCAAAAAACCGGTGCGGGGAAATAGAGCCCTGCCGTTCGGGTCGTACGACCCATAGCGTACTGTATATCAGGGGTACCCGCCATGGCGGAACGAAAATAGGAGCGATCCGCAAAACGGACGCCAATGGTGCTGCCATTGGTATCAATGATGGACACCCCGTCGGGCTGCATAACCCACACGAAGGCGATCGCGCCGGCAGCTTTCACTTCTTCGGCAACCTCACGGTCCATCTTGCGCAAATCAGGAGAGCGGGCGCGTTCTGCCTGACGGTTCTTGCCGGGAGGATAGGCAGGGAGGGGATGGGTTTTTGCGGACAACAGCGCATGGCGCACTTTTGGATTGTTGGCAACCAGGCGGGGGACCACATGCATTACGGTGAACAACCCCTGAACCGCGGCCCCCAACTCCTCGGCGGAACCGCGTGCCCGCACACTCGTTACGGAAACCGCACGCTCCGTTTCCCTATCGACATAGGCAGAGGCACCGAACCACGACAAAACCATCCAGACGATGGATAGTGACACGGCAACAGAAATAAACAATCTGTGCCGAACCTGCTCCGATTTGTTGTCCACCACGCGAGCACCTTGCTGGGGTTGAAACGAAAACGGCGGCAAACCCGAGGTACACCGGTCCCGGTGATCGTAACCCCCCGACAACGGGATGCTTCCGGCAACCTCCCGCTGAGTATATAGGACAACCATGCCCGGATTGCCGTTTTCCGGGCACAATTGGTCACATTCGTCGTTTTTTGCCTCAATTTGTAGCATACTGGACACAAAAACAGAGAGACAATGTGATTTCTGCACGAAAAAAAATGAATCGCTTTACCCGCGTGGTCTGTCTGGGTATTGCCCTGTTTTTTCCTGTCTTCGATACGCTGGCATCTGATCCTCAAAAAGCCATCCACACTGTCTTTGAAGCAGCAGACGACGGGTTTGATATGGCGCGGACACAGAACTACTATTCCGGGTGGGTATCAGACGCCATTTTTGAAACACTCCTGACCTACGACTACCTTGCGCGCCCCGCCAAACTGGCGCCGCTGACGGCAGAATCCATGCCGGAAATACGGGATGGAGGAAAGACCGTGCTGGTACGGCTGAGAAAGCATATCTACTTTACGCCCGACCCTGCCTTTGACGGAAAGCGCCGCGAACTGACCGCAAGGGACTATGCCTACGCCATCATGCGCTTGATGGATCCGCAAAATCGCTCGCCGTCCGCCCACTTCGTTGCAGGAAAAATTGTGGGACTGGATGAACGGGCGGCACGCGCGAAAAAAACGGGGCGATTCGATTACGACACCCCGCTGGCGGGATTGGCAACACCGGATCGCTACACTTTGCGCATCCGCCTGAAAAAAACGGATAGCAATTTTCTGTATGTGCTTGCCTACGGCGGACTTGCCGCCGTTGCCCGCGAAGTGATAGAACGGTATGGTCATGAAAGTCGTTTGCATCCGGTCGGCACCGGTCCCTACCGGCTCGCCCAATACGTACCGCGCAGCAAAATCGTCCTGCTTGCCAATCCGCAATACCGCGGCTTTATCTGGCGCTTTGCGGCGTCAAGCGACCCTGCGGACGCGGACCTGATACGAGACATGAGCGGAAAGACCATGCCCCGCATCGGAAAAGTCAACATCGCCATTATTGAGGAAGAACAATCCCGCTGGCTGGCTTTTCAGGAAGGGAATATTGCTTTTGACAAACTGCCGCAACTGGCCGCGCCACTGGTAATGGACGGTAATACGCTCAAACCGGCGTACGCAGCACAACATCTTCGTGTTTACCGGATGGTCGAACCGGAAATAACCTTTACGACCTTCAACTTCAAAGATCCGCTCACAGGGGGATTCAGCAAGGAAAAAATTGCATTGCGGCGTGCCATCGCAATGGCGTACAACGTGGAAGAGGAAATCCGCCTGCTGCGCAACGCACAGGCTATCAAAGCCGAAATGCCCGTACCGGCGGGCGTATCCGGGCACGACCCATCTTATCGGAGCAGTATCGCGTACGACCCGGAACTGGCGTCCCATCTGCTTGATCACTTCGGATATCGCCGCCAGGCGGACGGTTACCGCACGCTGCCCGATGGCAGTCCGCTCCTCCTGAAAATACGCACCGAAGCCAGCAGCAGCGCCAAAACCGTGTCGGAAATATGGAAGCGGGGATTGGACCGAATCGGCATACGCGCCCAGTTCGATGTAGGCAATTTCGCCGACAACGTGAAAGCGGCAACAGAATGCCGACTAATGATGTGGGGAAGCGCATGGCACGCCGACTTCCCCGAAGGGGAAAATTTTCTCCAACTGTTATACGGTCCCAACGCGGGTCAGGGAAATCACGGTTGCTACCGATCCGCCGCCTTTGATGCGCTCTATGAACAGGCGATGAAATTACCCGTCGGCGAACAAAGAAACCGCCTGTACATCGAAATGAGCCGTCAGATGGAAGCCGACACAGCCTGGGTCGTTCACGTCTCGCGGGTCAGAAACTGGCTGGTACGTCCCTGGGTGCAGGGATTCAAAAAGCATCCCATCCTGCAATCAGACTGGCAGTATCTGGACATAGACGCGAGCAAGGCCCCCTACTCGCTGCGAGGAGCGGAATCATCGCCGCCGGAAGTCGTTCCCTGACGCAAATACTCCTCCATCTTGTCCACGGGCATGGGTTGCGCGTGGAAGTGCCCCTGAATGTCGTCGCACTGAATGGTTTCCAGAAAGTCGTGCTGCTTCTGCGTTTCCACCCCTTCCGCAATGATGCTGATGTTCAGTGTCTTCGCCAACGCGACAATGGTCGAGGCAATAGCATCCGCCTTGGTCTGCCCCAGACTGCTTACAAACGCGCGGTCTATCTTGAGCGCATCAATGGGATGCTCAATCAGTCCCTGCAAGGAAGAAAGCTCAACACCAAAGTTGTCAATAATGATTTCAATTCCCATACTGCGGAGTTTTTCCATGTTGCTCACAACCCACTTCTCACCCTGGACCAGCGATTGTTCCTCAATCTCCATGGACAGGTTTTCCGGCGGCAAGCCGGACCGATCCAGCACATCGCTGACATAATCCACAAAGCCCGGAGACCTCAAGCGATCAGACATGATGTTTAGGGAAAGCCGGCCAAACTGCTTCCCGCGGGTCAACCACCGATTCGCCTGCTCGCAGCTGGTGCGCATTATCAGTTCGTCAATCTGCGGCATCAATTCGGCACGTATCGCCACATCCATAAAGTCTTTGGGCGTCAAAATGCCCTGCGTGGGATGATTCCAGCGAAGAAGCGCTTCAATGTGGGTCACACGGTCGGTGCTGGCACTGTAAACCGGTTGGTAGTAAATGAGGAATTGCTTTTGCTCCAGTGCGGTGCGCAACTCGTTTTCCAGTTGCATCTGCGCACGCATTTTGTCCTGCATGGTGTTTTCAAAGAACTGGAACCGGGTTCCGCCAGCAGATTTCGCCTGGTACATAGCCATGTCCGCCCGCATCATGATCTGTTCCACATTATCCTGCTCGTCACCCCCGTCGAAGGTGGCAATACCGATGCTGGCATATATCTGCATCTCATGCCCTCCCAGCACAATGGGCTCTGCCAGGCTGTCCAGCGTTTCCTGCGCAAATACCGCCGCACTGCCCGGGTCTGCCAGATCAGTCAAAATGACGGCAAACTCGTCGCCGCCAAGACGGGCAACGGTATCTGTCTTGCGGGCACGCTGTTGCAACACACCCGCGACACGCACCAAAAGGGCATCTCCCACGGCGTGGCCCAGAGTGTCATTGACCTGCTTGAAGCGATCCAGGTCCACATACAGCAACGCCGCATGTTTGCCGGAACGATTTGCCTGATGCACCGTTTTCTGGAGCCGCTCATTAAACAGCATACGGTTCGCCAGCCCCGTCAGGGGGTCATGCCCGGCAAGATGCTGCGCCTTGGCTTCTGCCGCGCGACGTATCTCAATTTCATCACGCAGCAAGCCGTTGATTTCGGAAAGCTCCCGTGTCCGCTCGGTAATGCGCGCTTCCAGATTGTCCTTGATTTCCCGCAGCTCTTCCTCTGCCAGCGTTCGTGTATCCACTTCCTCCCGCAGCCGGGTTAGATTGTCATCCAGCGTGTCTGCCATTTCGTTGAATGAAACGGCAAGTGAGGTAATTTCATCCCGATTCTCCACCAGGAAGCGGAATTTGCGCTCTCCAAGCCGAAAGCGCGTAAAGCCATCATTGAGCCAGCGAATCCGGGAAGACAGGAAGGAAGCCATCCAAAAGGCAATGACAACCACAAAAAGAACCATCACCAGAGTAGAAAGCGACAAGCTGTAGGCTGTCGTTCTCATGTCCTCTTCTACCGTCTGTTCTGCCCTTTTCCCGTGCTCTGCCATGACCTGATCCGCCCTTGCGACCATGGCATCCAGACGAACCTTGGATTCAGTTGCCGCACGATGGAAATCCGCAACATTGGCGCCTACCGTTACGATACCAAAACCGCGCTTGTTCCCCTGCACCGCGGGATTGTATTGACCGGTGTAATATGGAATGGCGGAAGCCGTCGTCAATTTCCACAATCCACTCCACAAAATCAGGAAGGAACCGGATCCGCCATCATCCGCCAGGTTGTACCACCCCGTACACTGCGGGGCAAAATTCAGATATCGGCAATCCAGCCCGACCAGTCCCGCGTCCGTCAACTCCTTTGCCGGCTTGCGGCTTTGCAGTTGGTCGAGGAAGGTCGGCACTGTCTTTATAAATTCTGGAAAAGGCTTGCCGCTGCTTTTCCACGCGTCATAAATCCTGTCCTCCAGCCAGGGAACAGCCGGGTTTCCCTCCGCATCGTAGCCCACAATAGAATGATGGCGGGGATGCACGATACTGCGCCCCTTGAAATCCCAGATAAAGGCGTAATTGCCATCATAGGCATCGTTGATGTCGCGGTACCGCTCTGCCGTCGGCACAACGTTGTCCACAAATTGCATCAGATGGTCGTGATCCAGTGCCAGAGTGACCCACCCGCTGATACTGCCATTCTGCATAACGGGCATTGCCCAGCGGACGACGCCTTGAAAACGCTTCCCGACCGGGTTTTCCTTTCCGGCATAGGCGTGTTTCTCCGGCTCAAAGGGAATCCCTTTTTTCTTTGCGTTTTCCGGCGTAAAACGTCCGATTATCCGTGAGCCAACATATGTGCCGACCACATCCGACACATATATCTCGCCCGGTTTTAAGCGCTTTAGTTCGGCGAAATAGTTTTCTGCCCTGGCGAAGGTATTCTGGCGGACGGAAACATCTTTCAGCGCCGAGGATACCTGGTCGGACGTCGTCACCTTGATGCGTTCTTTCCCGTCCAGCCCGACAAAAGTCATTTCCCGGTACAGGGGGGATTTCAGTAATTTGAAATGAACGGGTGGACGATAGTGAAAGTCTTTTACATTGTCCTTGCTGCCCGGCTCGGCCACGTAAGTGCCTACCTGACCCGGCTCCATCGGCTCCCAGGCTGATTCGTCCCGCGACAACTGCCACTTGTCGTGGACGACCAGGTCTCTCATTTGCGATTTCAGAAAATTTCGATAGTTCTTCTCAGAGGGATCCAGCAGGGCGGCGAGCTGAACATCGTTATCCCGGTCATACAGAAAATCGGCAACACGCAAAGCCGTATCCGTCGTTATTCGCTCAATATCTTCCCGTGCCCGCAAATCCAGAGCCACGGTCGCGTCGTTGATTGCGGTATCGCCCACCTGCTGAATAGTGGCATCCGCCATGACAACCAGGGCAGCCGCCTGCTTGCCCAGGTCCATTGCGGTCTGATACGACTGGCTCCACGCCAGCCAGCCCAGCATAAGGAGGGGAAGGACTTTTATCAGGACGAACAGGACAATCAGTCTCGCCCTGAGAGACAGACGACCCAGAATATCCATGATCAACTTCATGACTGAAAGTGGTACGTGCCGGCTAATGCAGATGTGTTGAGGCGATATACGTGCCTGTTCAAACAAAACTGTTCAAACAAAACTGTTCAAACAAAACTGTTCAAACAAAACTGTTCAAACAAAACTGTTCAAACAAAACTGTTCAAACAAAAATTTACAAACAAAACAGTTCAAACAAA
>JAISAG010000055.1 GCA_031266815.1 Burkholderiaceae bacterium
GCTGAAAAAATAGCAGAGGCATTGGGACACGCCGGGTTGACCATTGTTTCCGGGATGGCATTGGGCATTGATGCCGCGGCGCACTATGGCGGTCTGGCGACAGCGGCGGCCACCATTGCGGTTGTCGGGACAGGTGCGGACAAAGTGTACCCTTCCCGCAATCATGCGTTGGCACACCGCATTGCAGAAGAAGGGTGCCTTGTCGGAGAATATCCGCTTGGCACACCGGCGCTTCCTGCCAATTTTCCCAGAAGAAACCGGATAATCAGCGGGTTGTCCTGCGGGGTACTGGTCGTTGAGGCGACAAAACAGTCGGGGTCACTGATCACGGCACGCATGGCGCTTGAGCAGGGGCGCGATGTCTTTGCTGTTCCGGGGTCCATTCACTCTCCGCTTTCGGGGGGATGCCACCAGCTTATCCGTCAGGGCGCCAAGCTCGTCGAAACCGCGCAGGATATTCTGGAAGAGCTGCCGGAACATCGGACAGGTCTTTCCCGGGCGGAATCCTCTCGCGCGACGGATGACACGGGCAACCTGTCGTCAGTGGCACACGCAATATTGCACGAGATCGGTTTTTCTCCGATGGACGTGGAAACATTGAGTCAGCTCGTGCGGGCGGACATGGCATCATTGAACGCCGAGCTGTTAACTCTGGAACTGGCGGGCAAGCTGGAATGCCTGCCCGGCGGCGCTTATCGCAGACTGGTTTCCTGAGGCTGTTTTTTTCTGTGCGGGTTGCATTGTTTTTACGGACATGTTATTTCTAGAAAAAAGGGCATTCCGTATCATTCTCTGACAGACCATCACATCATGGCAAAAACGCTCATCATCGCCGAGAAACCTTCCGTCGCAAACGACATTGCAAAAAGCCTGGGGGGATTCGCCCGGAAGGACGACTACTTTGAATCAGATGATTATGTACTGACTTCAGCCGTGGGGCACCTGCTGGAAATCAATGCGGGAGAATACGAGGTATCGCGAGGCAAATGGAGTTTTTCCCATCTTCCCGTCATTCCCCCGCAGTTTGCGTTAAGCCCGATAAAAAAGACGGAATCCCGCCTCAAATTGATTCACAAACTTATCAGGCGGAAGGACATTGACACGCTTGTCAACGCTTGCGACGCGGGGCGGGAAGGGGAATTGATATTCCGCTTGATCACACAATATGCCAAAGCCAGGCAACCGATCAAGCGTTTGTGGCTTCGCTCCATGACTCCTGCCGCCATTCGGGACGGGTTCGGGAAGTTGCGCAGTGACGCGGACATGCAGCCGCTTGCCAGCGCGGCACGCAGCCGTTCCGAGGCGGACTGGCTGATTGGCATCAACGGTACGCGTGCGTTGACGGCGTTCAATTCCAAGGAAGGCGGTTTTTTTCTGACCAATGTGGGCAGGGTGCAGACGCCCACCTTGTCCATGGTTGTCAAACGGGAAAAGGAGAGACGCCAATTTGTATCGCGTGACTATTGGGAGGTTCACGCTACCTTTGCGTGCGGGAGTGGAACATACGATGGGCGATGGTTTGATCCGCGGTTCAGAAAAGATGAACGCTTTCCGGAGAATCGCCCGGAACGCCTGTGGCGCGAAGCAGATGCACAAGCAATTGTGTCCGCATGCGAGGGAAAGCTGGCCGCTGCTACGGAGACATCCAGCCCAACCACATCGCTTTCCCCTCTTTTGTTTGATTTGACCAGTCTTCAGCGGGAAGCCAATGCCCGCTTCGGTTTTTCCGCGAAAAATACGCTTGCTATCGCGCAGGCTTTGTACGACAGGCACAAGGTGCTGACGTATCCCCGGACAGATTCGCGCCATTTGCCTGAAGATTATTTGTCAACCGTCAAGGGGGTGGTTTCCTGCCTGGCGGGAAATTCTGCTTGCGCGCCCTATGCCTCACAGATACTAAAGCAGGGCTGGATCAAACCAGTCAAGCGGGTATTTGATGACAAAAAGATATCGGACCACTTCGCCATCATTCCCACAACAGAAAAACAGAAGGCTCTTTCCGATGCGGAGCAAAAACTGTACGACCTGGTCGTTCTTCGTTTTCTTGCCGTGTTTTTTCCCGCGGCCGAATTCCTGGTGACAACCCGTATTACCGAAGTGAGCGGACATTCGTTCAGGAGCGAGGGACGTGTTATGACAAAGGCTGGCTGGTTGACCGTATACGGTAAGGATGCGCTGGCGGAAGGAGATAGCGAAAAAGGGGGCAAGTTGCTTGTTCCGCTGACACAGGGCGAAAAAGTGCGTGTCGGTGAGGTGGCGGCACGTGCAAATGCGACGAGACCCCCCGCCCGCTATACGGAAGCAACGCTGTTGTCGGCCATGGAAAGTGCAGGCAAGCAGTTGAGTGACGATGAGCTGAGTCAGGCGATGGACGGCAAGGGGTTGGGTACGCCCGCAACGCGAGCGGCAATCATGGACGGATTGTTGACGGAAAGATATTTGCTGCGGGATAAGCGGGATCTGGTTCCCACTCCCAAGGCGTTTCAATTGATGACGTTGTTGCAGGGACTGGGGATTGAAGAATTGACGTTGCCCGAATTGACCGCTGAGTGGGAATACAAGCTCTCCCTGATGGAGAAAGGAGAAATCAGCCGCGATGCGTTCATGCAGGATATCGCGACCATGACACAGGCAATCGTCAAGCGCGCCAGGGAGTACGATGAAGCAACGGTTCCTGTTGTGGATCCCGTTACACTGTCGGAACCCTGTCCCCAGTGCGGCAAGCGTATCAGGGAAAATTACCGCCGTTTGGCTTGTATCGGTTGCGATTTCTCCATCCCCAAGGCGCCCAGCGGCAGGTTGTTTTACAAAGATGAGGCGGAAACCCTCTTGCGGGAGCATCAGATCGGACCACTGGATGGTTTTATTTCCAAACAGGGCAGACCTTTTTCCGCCAAACTGCGTCTGGTTGACGACAGCGAAAAAAAAACCTTCCATCTGGAGTTTGATTTCGGTCAGTCGGCACAACAAGGAGAGATGGAGGGAGCGGGTCAACCGGATTTTGCGGAAAAAGAGGCAATCGGCGTTTGTCCGCAGTGCGGTGGGAATGTGTACGAAATGCCTCAGGCGTATTATTGTGAAAAAACATGGGGCAGGACGGCAGACGAGGCTGGTAGCGGGGCGAAAAAAACAGGAAAGGGTAAAAATTGTCAGTTTCGGGTCGGGCGCGTCATCTTGCAGCAGGAAATGTCGCCGGACCAGGTCAAAAAGCTGTTGCGCGAGGGAACAACGGACCTGCTGACAGGGTTTGTTTCAAATCGCACCCGTCGTCCGTTCAAGGCTTACCTCGTCCTGAAGGCGGATGGCAGCACCGGGTTTCGTTTTGAGGAAAAAAAGCCCAAATCGGCGCCGCCTTCTGGCGGCGGAGTAAAGAAAGCGGATCCGCCGGCAGAGCGTGCGACAAGCCGCTCCCCTTCAGGAAGGAAAGGGAAGCGACGCGGCGTGACGTGAACGAGGGGAACTGGTCATACGTGTCCCAGTATCTGGCATGGGACATAAGGCTTTTCCAGTTCCGCGATCTCGTCTGTCGAGAGCGAGATGTCAACAGCCGAGATGGCCTCTTCCAGCTGTTGCAGTTTCGATGTGCCCACGATGGGGGCGGTGACCCCCTTGTGCAATAGCCAGGCATATGCCACCTGTGCATTGGACAATCCTCTGGCATGTGCGATACGGGTTAGTGTGTCCACCACGTTGAAAGCGGCATCGTTGTAGAAGTGACGCAACGCCATCTCGTCTGTTTTGGCGCGAACGGTTGCCGAGTTGTTGGCATTTTTGTCCTGGTCGTCCCGTTTTCTGTTTCCCGCAAGGAAGCCGCGGGCCAGTGGGCTCCACGGGATGATGGCAATGCCTTGATCTCTGCATAAAGGGAGCATTTCGCGTTCTTCTTCGCGGTACATCAGGTTGTAGTGGTTTTGCATGGAAACGAAGCGCGCAAGGCCATTTTCCTTTGCCGTTTGCTGCGCCTTGGCGAATTGCCACGCCCACATGCTGGATGCGCCGATATAGCGAACTTTTCCCGCGCGGACGATGTCGTCAAGTGCCCTCATCGTTTCTTCAATTGGCGTGGAGCGGTCCCATCGGTGGATTTGGTACAGGTCTATATAGTCCGTCCCGAGGCGTTTTAACGAGGCGTCTACCGCTGAGAAAATGTGTTTGCGGGAAAGCCCGCTGGTGTTGGGCGGAATCGTGGATCGGCTGGCAGATGCGCCATCCATGCTCATATCCGTGTCGGAGACATGGAAATAGACCTTGGTGGCAATGACAACCTCGTCACGCTTGGCATATTCTTTGAGCAACTTGCCGGTCAGGACTTCCGACAGCCCGTTGGAGTACATGTTTGCGGTATCAAAGAAATTGATTCCCGACTCGATGGCGCTGCGTATGAATGGGCGCGATGCCGCCTCGTCCAGCACCCAGGGGCGCCATTTCGGCGAGCCATAGGTCATCATTCCCAAACAAATGGGTGAAACTCTGAGACCGGTACGACCAAGACTAACGTATCGCATGGATGTTCCTTTCTGTCGTTGCGGCCGCTTGTCGCGCGCCTATTTTTTGGAAAATTTTTGCGGCATGATGCCCAGTTGTTTCAGTTTTCTGTACAAGTGGGTTCGCTCAAGCCCCGCTTTTTCCGCGATGCGGGACATGCTCCCGTTTTCCATCATCATGTGATACTCGAAGTAGACCCGCTCGAAGAGGTCGCGTGCCGCCCGAAGCGGCAGGTCAAAGTCAAGAAGAGAGTGAGGGGCGGGAGGAACGGTCTGGTACCCTGTTGTCGCGTAAGAAGGTGAGTCCGGCAGGGGTGTGGCTGGACGGGCGGGGGCATCTGCCGCTATCGGTGGTGTTTGGGGAGCCGGCACGCTTTTTGCGTTTCGGCGCAGAAGCCCGCTTTCAACCGCTTTCAGGAGTTTTTGTATGGTTATCGGTTTCTCAAGAAAGCCGATAGCCCCGTAGCGAGTGGCTTCAACGGCCGTATCTATGCTGGCGTGGCCCGACATCATAATAATGGGCATGGTCAGCAGGTCATTTCTGCCCCATTCTTTCAGGAGAGTGATACCGTCTGTATCCGGCATCCATATGTCAAGCAACACCAGGTCCGGTGTGCCAGCCATCCTGATGTCGCGGGCTTGCATGGCATTCTCGGCGGTCAGCACGACATGACCCTTTTCGGAGAGAATTTCCGAAAGCAGGTCGCGGATACCGGACTCGTCATCAACTATGAGAACAGTTGCCATTTCCCTTGTTCAGCCAGCAGAAAAGGACATCTTACCCGTTTTGTCCCGTTTTATCCAACTTGTCACGCTTCGTCCGCCAGCCGCAGAAACAGGACCGAGACGGCTGCCCCGTGCGTACCGATACGGTTCTGCACATCAATTCGTCCATGATGTTCATCCACGATTTTCTTGACGACCGCCAGTCCCAGCCCTGTCCCTCTTTCTTTTGTTGTCGAATAAGGCTCGAAAATTTGCGCGAGGATTTTCTGTGGAAACCCGGGGCCATTGTCGGTTACCGACAGGCGTACCGCAATACACGGGGTGTTGACGACATCCTGGTAAGTGATTTTTTCGGTACGGATGACGATTTGTGGCCTCGTGTCGGCGAGAATTTCGTCAGTGGCATCCAATGCGTTCTGGAGCAAGTTGTGTATGACTTGTCTCAATTGGGTTGCATCGCCCATGATACGGGGGAGCACGTCTGTCAAATGCAGCGTAATGGCGTCCTGCATGTCATTGCCCGCGTACAGATGCACGACATCCTCCACCAGTGAATTGATTTCCAGTGGTGTCAGGGTAGCCTGTGGCGCGCGCGCATAGTCACGGAAATCGTCCACCATGCACTTCATGGCGGTCACCTGATTGATGATGGTTTGCGTGCTTCTGTCCAGAAATTGCCGATCCGGTTCGTCCAGTTTCTCTCTCAGCTTCAAGGGGATTCTCTCCGCAGAAAGTTGAATGGGCGTGAGAGGATTCTTGATTTCGTGTGCCAGACGACGAGCCACTTCACCCCATGCTGTGGCACGCTGTGCGGAAACGATTTCGGTCACATCGTCGAAAACGACAATGTAGCCCGTTTCGCCTTTTACCGGCAGGTATGAGCCTCTGACCAGCAGGGTGATGTCCTGGGAAGATTGGGATGTTTCCACCGCTATTTCGATTTGCTTTTGCCAGTAGTGTTTTTCTGCGCCAATGCCTTCTGCCGCCGTGTGCGCTTTCATGTCTGAAAAGGCTGCGGTGATGCTCGCCAAAAAAGAGCCGATACCGCCTACTTGCGACAGCATATCGCCGACATACACACTGATGTCTTGCCGGAGTATCCGGGAGACCGCTTCGTTGCAGCTAACCAGTTTGAAATCGGCATCCAGCACGATGACTCCCGCGGACATGTGGGCGAGAACCAATTCCAGATACGCCTTTGCCGACTCCAGTGCACTCTGGCTTTCCTCTGTTTGTTGTTGTGCGATGGACAGTTGTCGGGTCATGCTGTTGAACGACTGTATCAGTGAGCCCAGTTCGTCTGCACTGGATGGCGTTGCCGATTGCGGAGATAAATTGCCCTCTGCAATGGCTTTTGTTCCCAGTGCCAGAAGGTGGAGAGGACGTGTCAGCCTGGATGCGATGTCGAATGCAAAGGCGACAGCGACGAAAACAGAC
>JAISAG010000109.1 GCA_031266815.1 Burkholderiaceae bacterium
CTTGATGTAGCCGGTGTCAACGATACCGTAAACCGTTGATGGATCGGCGCAATACATGGCAGTCCTCTGGTCGGCGCCCCCATCTTGCCGGGTGGGGATGTCGGCCCAATAGGTGCGTACCATTTGTGCAACAGAATCAGCTGTGTCACCCGAACTGGGCTTACCATCGTCTTCGGTGCTGACCGCCCCGCGTTGATCAGGTTGTTGGGCAAACAATCGGAGGGCTGGGCGTTGGTGCGAGGGCGCGCTTCCATTAGGTGTGCCAGTAGTGTGAGTTGTTACAAAAAAACAACATATTCAGGTGTATTTTGTTGTTTTTTTGCCTGATTACCGCTCGTAGGTAACTTATTTTGTCAGAAGTTGGTCACAATACCGGTAGCTAGGACTTGTCCGAAAGTTTTAGTAGTTTTGGTGAAATAGGTTCTACGATTTTTCAACAAGCTCTTTTTTTAAGGGAAGACAAATGAAAAAAACGCTAATCGCATTGGCATGCTGCGGTCTTACCGTCGGCATCGCTCATGCACAATCAAATGTAACGGTTTACGGTATTGTTGATACGGGTTACATCAAGCAAAACGGCAGAGATGTCCGTATGGGTGAAAACGTCAACAACCGTATCGGCTTCCGCGGTCAGGAAGACTTGGGCAATGGCCTGAAAGCCACTTTCGAACTGGAACGCCGTTTCGACCTGTTTAATGGCGCAAACAGAGGCACCGAGTGGGATGGTAATGCTAACATGGGTCTGGCAGGCAAGGGCTGGGGGCGTGTGCGCTTTGGTCGTATGAATGAACTGACGACAGAAACCCTGCGCAAATTCGACCCGTTCTATCAGTACGGCGTGGGCGGCATGATCGAAAGCACCCTGCGTTCTGCCCGTATTTCCCATACGGCGCGCTACGACAGCCCGAGCTGGGCAGGTCTGACCTTTGGCGCCAGCTACTCGCTGGGTAGGGGAACAGGTAACGATGACGGTTGGGACGGCAGAGCTAACGCTACGACAGCGGGTGCACTTCCAAAAATTGACAACGATGGTTACGCATTGAATGTGAGCTACAACAATGGTCCCTGGATGGCAACCGCCAACTGGAGCAGACTGGCAGATTCCGGCGATTCCTACAACTGGAATTTGGGTGTGGCCTACAAGTTCTTTGGTCAGGCAAGGGTATCGCTGGCTTATGAGCAGACTCGCGACAAGGTGGGTATAGCGGGTGAGGGAGCAGACTTCTCTGGTAATGTGCGAGATGGTAACGATCTTGAGCTTGGCGCTTCATCCAAACAGCAGACGTGGTTGCTGGGTCTGGAATGGGATCTTGGTCCCGGTCAGTTGGATGCTTCCGTCAACTACCTGAAGGTGGATGAATACGGTAGGCGCAGGGTTCATTTCGGCAGTGATGACACCATTCTCAAGTACGCCTTGGGTTACACCTATAACCTGTCCAAACGGACCTCCGTCTATGGCTTTGTGTCCTACACGGATGCGGACGAAGGCTTGGCTGATCGTGAGTCCACCACTGCTTTCCAGTTGGGTATGACCCACAAGTTCTAATCTGGAACGCATCGCGGTCAGGGTAACCTGACTGCACAAAAGCCCTCGCGCAAGCGGGGGCTTTTTTTTGGTGAGCACATCCGTCTGTGCTGCCCACAAACCGACATCTTGATTGACGCATTGTAATACTATGTGTCACAATAAAGAGATGGCACATTTTTATACCGTGGTTGAAACGCCAGTCTGTCAGCGTTATTCAGAAAGCATATGGTCGGAAAAGGAGCGGCTTGAGTTTATCAGTTGGCTTGCACACAATCCGTTGGCGGGCGATGTGATTCCCGGGAGCGGCGGCATTCGCAAGGTGCGCTGGAATGCCGGAGGGAAAGGCAAGCGCGGCGGGGTAAGAGCGATTTACCACAACGTACTTGCCGAGGGACTGATTTATTTGCTTATCGTTTATACAAAATCCTGGTATGACAATATCAGCACAAAAACGCTTGTCCGCATGAAGGAGGAAATCGAGAATGGATAAGAAACAGTTTGAGGATGACCTGCTGGAATCGGTGCGTCAGATGAAAGCGGGCACGGCGGGCAGAAAGACACTTGTCTCTATTCCGGCTGTCGTGTCAGCGCGCAACAAATCGGGGCTGACACAGGCACAATTCGCCAAACTGTTGGGGGTGTCTGTGCGAACCCTCCGTTCATGGGAGCAGGGGTCGCGCGTTCCCTCAGGCGCGGCGCAAACGCTAATCCGTATTGCTGATTCGCATCCGAATGTGTTGCGGGAACTGACAACGTAAGACTCCCTTGCGCAAGCAAAGCGCCTATTGTTTCGGGAATTCGCTTGTTCCCCAAGGGCGCGGGCGGTCGCCACAAACCATTTACGGTATCGTTGATACGGGTTACATCAAGGAAACAGGGCGCGATGTCCGCATGGGCGAAAACGTCAACAACCGTATCGGCTTCCGCGGTCAGGAAGATTTGGGCAACGGGCTGAAAGCCACCTTCGAACTGGAAAAACGCTTCGACCTGTACGATGGCACCTTGGGCAACACCAACCAGCCCACCTTCAGAAATGGTGGCGGTGCAACGGGTGCTGACTGGGACGGCGCCGCCAACGTAGGGCTTGCCAGCAAGAATTGGGGGCGTGTGCGTTTTGGTCGTGTGAACGAACTGACGACAGAAACCATCCGCAAGTTCGACCCTTTCTACCAGTATGGGGTGGGTTCCATGATTATGAGCTCGCAGCGCTCGGCACGGGTTAGCAATACCGCCCGTTACGACAGCCCAAGCTGGGCCGGTTTTTCCTTCGGCGCTCTCTACTCGCTGGGACAAAACACCAAAGTTGACGCTGCTGCAACGTCAGTAGTCGGCAGGGACGCGGATAACGATGGTTATGGTATCAACCTGTCATACAACAATGGCCCCTGGATGGCAACCGGTAACTGGAGCCGCACCGCGGATTCCAACGATTCCTATGTCTGGAACCTCGGTGTAGCGTACAAATTTTTTGGTCAGGCACGTTTGTCTTTGACCTATGAACACACGCAGGACAAGGGCTACCGGAACGGCGCTGGCAACCAGTATGGCAACCAAAACATCACTGGGACGCAGGGCATAACAGTAGGAGTCAACCCGTGGAAGAGTGAACAGCAAAACTGGTTGCTCGGTCTGGAATGGGATATCGGCCCCGGTCAATTGGATGCATCGGTCCAGTATGCCCGTCTGAAAGACGTGAAGGACTGGAGCGGTCAGTGGAAAGCGGATGGCGGGACAAGAGATACTTACAAGTACTCTCTGGGTTACACCTACAACCTGTCCAAACGGACTTCTGTCTATGGCATGGTTTCTTACACGGACTATGACGACGAAGCCGCCGGCTGGTATTACACTGGTTTGACGCGTGAGAGCATGACGGCTTTCCAGTTGGGTATTACCCACAAGTTCTGATACAGGACTTTCGTTGCACGCAAAAGCCCTCGCGCAAGCGGGGGCTTTTGTTTGGAGTGTCCTGCAGGGGTTGCGCCCAAAGCGAGACAGCATCCGCCCGTTACACGCTTCTCTGCCCGTCCGCACTCAACATCCGCTCGACATAGCGCGCAATCAAATCCACTTCCAGGTTGACGGCAGCGCCTTCTTTTAAGTGCTTCAGGGTGGTCACGGCAAGGGTATGCGGAATCAGGTTGATGGAGAAAAGGCAATCCGTTTCGGTATCTTCAAGCTGATTTACCGTCAGCGACACCCCATTGACGGCGACAGAGCCTTTGTAGGCAAAATACTTTGCCATATCGCGCGGTGCACGAATGACCAATTCCCACGATTCGGCGACTGGCGCAAAGCGGTGGACGATACCGATACCATCCACATGACCGGAGACTAAATGCCCCCCCAATCTGTCGCCCAGCTTCAGCGCTTTTTCCAGATTCACTTCGTTAAGCCCGTCCAGACCCGCAGTGCGTTGCAGGCTCTCACGGGACACATCAATGCAGAAGGTGTTCCCCTGCTTTTCCACCACCGTCATGCAGGCGCCGTTGATGGCAATGGAGTCTCCGGGCGCGACATCCGCCAAAGAGAGTGTTCCCGCGTCTATTTGCAGGCGGACGCCCGCCTCTTTTTCGTCGCCCTGCGCCCGCACGGCGACGATGCGCCCGGTTGTTTCAACGATTCCTGTAAACATGCTTTCTCTCCCCACAGACGGTTCACACCGGCGGGTTTACGCGGGCGGCACCTGTTTTTCCGATTGCCGTCCAACGCGGGCGATGACACGCAAATCTGTGCCGACACGGCTTATTTCGTCAAAGGCGAGGGTGATGCCCTCTCCCGGATTATCCGGCGCGGGCAGACTGAACAGACCACGTCCATCACCCAGCAGACTGGGTGCCATGTAGATAAGCAGTTCGTCCGCACAGTCTGCCCGAAGCAGCGCGCCATTCAGTACCGCACCGGCTTCTACGTGCACCTCGTTGATTTCCCTCTTCGCCAGTTCCCGCATCATGGCGGGCAGGTCAATGCGCCAATTGGCGTCCGGCAATGTCACCACTTCTATTCCCCGCTCTTGCAGGAGCGCCACTTTTCTGAAATCCGGACTGGCGGAAAAGACCCATGCCTTGCCATCCGACAGAATTTGCGCGGCAGGGTCCACGCTTAGGCGGCTGTCAACCAATATTCGCCGCGGCTGGGCGGGAACATCCACTCCCCGTACCGTCAGTTGCGGGTCGTCTTTCATCACGGTGCCAATACCGGTCAGGATGGCATCCGCTCTGGCTCGCCAGCGATGTCCGTCTTCCCGTGCCTCGACAGAGGTAATCCACTGGCTTTCGCCATTGGGCAGGACGGTAATGCCGTCCAGACTTGCCGCTATTTTCAGCCTGACCCAGGGACGCCCTTTTTCCAGGCGGGACAAAAAGCCCCTGTTCATGTCGCGCGCGTCGTCTTCCAGCACACCGCAAACAACGTCAATACCTGCCGATTGCAAACGTGCCATCCCGCCTCCCGATACGCGGGGGTCCGGGTCACGCATGGCAAAAACCACCCGGGCAATTCCCGCCGTTATCAGGGCATCCACGCAGGGAGGGGTACGTCCATGGTGCGCGCAGGGCTCAAGCGTGACGTACAGGGTGGCTCCCCGCACGTCCTGACCTCGCCTTGCCGCATCGTTTAAGGCTTCTATTTCCGCATGGTTCCCTCCGGGCGGACGGGTACTGCCCTGCCCGATAATGTGCCCATCACGAACAATGACACAACCCACCCGCGGGTTGGGTGAAATCAGCGAGGGCAGTTGCGTAACCAGATCAAGGGCGCAACGCATGAAGGCATCATGACTCATCCTGTTTTTTCACGCTTACTGGCAGCGATGCGCATACGCAGGGCATTGAGCCGGATAAATCCAGATGCATCTTTCTGGTCGTACGCCCCCGCGTCATCTTCGAAGGTCACCACATTGGCGTCAAAAAGAGAATCTGCCGATTCGCGCCCCATAACGGCGGCACTGCCCTTGTACAGCTTCATGCGGACAGCGCCGCTGACATGTTCCTGGGTGTGGTCAATCAGGGTTTGCAGGGCGACCCGCTCGGGGGACCACCAGTATCCGTTGTAAATCATGGTGGCATAGCGGGGCATCAGGTCGTCTTTTAAGTGCGCCACTTCCCTGTCCAGCGTAATGGATTCCATCGCGCGGTGCGCGGAAAGCAGGATGGTGCCGCTCGGTGTCTCATAACAGCCGCGCGACTTCATGCCGACATAGCGGTTTTCAACCAGATCGAGGCGACCAATGCCGTGTTTGCCGCCCAGACGGTTCAGTTCGGTTAAAAGTGCCGCCGGGGACAATGCCTTGCCATTGACGGAAACCGGATCGCCTTTTTCAAAGCCAATCTGAATGTATTCCGGCTGGTCGGGCGCTTTTTCGGGGCTGACCGTCCGGCGCCACATGGATTCTTCCGCCTCGGCAGCCGGGTCTTCCAGGTGACGCCCTTCGTAACTGATGTGCAACAGATTGGCGTCCATAGAGTACGGTGCGCCGCCTTGTTTGTGTTTCATGTCAATGTCAATCCCTGCGTTCTCGGCGTATTGCAGCAGTTTTTCACGAGACTGCAAATCCCACTCGCGCCACGGGGCAATCACGTGCACCCGCGGGAGCAGGGCGTAAGCGCCCAGTTCAAAGCGCACCTGGTCGTTGCCTTTTCCCGTTGCGCCGTGCGAAACAGCGTCCGCTCCCGTCTGACGCGCAATCTCGACCAGCCGCTTGGCAATCAGGGGGCGGGCAATGCTGGTGCCCAGCAGGTATTCCCCTTCATACAGGGCGTTGGCGCGAAACATGGGAAAAACAAAATCACGCACGAATTCTTCGCGCAAGTCGTCAATGAAGATATTTTGCGGCCTGATGCCCAGCTTGAGCGCTTTCTGGCGCGCCGGCTCCAGTTCTTCGCCTTGCCCCAGATCGGCGGTGAAAGTAATTACTTCACAATGGTAGGTGTCCTGGAGCCATTTCAGGATCACGGAGGTATCCAATCCGCCGGAATAGGCGAGCACTACTTTTTTCACGTCACGCATATCGCTGTCTCTCGTTGCTGTCTGTTAACCTGAACCGGTTTCCCAAGCACAAACCGGGTAAATCGCCCCGAAGGGGAGAGTATCGTGTTCATGATGCCCCCCGCCACACGGGCAGTCAAGCGGGTGTATCCCGCCAATAGGGGAAGTGTTCATTC
>JAISAG010000120.1 GCA_031266815.1 Burkholderiaceae bacterium
TGGCGCGGCTACAGCAAACCCGCCCCCTCAGGTACAGGCAATGCCCGCCAAACATAACTCCCGGAAGCGGACATTTTAACCTTGCCCAAATACCGGACATTTTAACTTTGCCTTGACAGCAATAATAAGCGATGGATAGGGTGCCTATATCCGCCGTTTGCCCCCGCACACGCAGAAGCGGTGTGGTATGCCGCGCCAGGTTGTCGAAAAAGCCTGTATTGGCAGATACAATCCGCTCACGAGGTATAATCCCGCGTTGTGAGGCATGCCACGCCGCACCCGAAAGTGAATGGAAAAAATGAAGCTGATCATTCTGGACCGAGATGGCGTCATCAACGAGGAACATCGCGATTTCATCCGCTCGCCGGACGACTGGATTCCCTTGCCTGGTGCGCTGGAAGCGATTTCTCGCTTGCACCGCAACGGATATCGCGTTGTCATTGCGTCCAATCAATCCGGCATCGGACGCGGTATTTTCGATGTTTTTGCCTTGAACGCCATCCATCAGAAAATGCATGCCGTCCTCAAAAACGCAGGAGGCGTTGTCGATTCCATATTTTTCTGTCCCCATACGCCAACGGACGATTGCGACTGCCGCAAGCCGCGCGCGGGGATGTTCCACGCCATCGCGCATCGCTATGATGTCGCGTTGCAGGGTATCCCGGCAGTGGGTGATTCCCTGCGCGATTTGCAGGCGTGCTTCCTTGCCGGGTGCCAGCCTTTCCTCGTCCTGACAGGCAATGGCCGGATGACACAGGAAAATGGCGGACTTCCGCCAAACACGCTTGTTTTTGAGGATTTATCCGCTGTGGCAGATTATCTGCTTAAACGGGACGAGGAGCGCACAGCGGCGCAAGAAACCGTACCGGACGAAACGCCTGTTTCGCAGGAAAAAACCCCAAAAAAAGCGGTGCCATCGCGCGAAAAGCCCGCTCCTGCCGGGAAGGAAAAGGCGTCAACGGATAAATCTGCCGCACGCCCAAAAGCCGCGACGAAGTGAGCGCTGATGAACGTCTTGCGAACGCTGATATTTTTCCTGATGCTGGCAATCGGCACCGTGATATGGGGAACCTTGTGCCTGTCTCTCTTTTTTTTACCTTTCCGCCTGCGATTTCGCCTGGCACGGTGCTGGAACAAGTTCGTTGTCTGGCTGGCAAAGGTTGTTTGCGGTATCCGTTATCAGACAAAAGGGATGGATGCATTGCCGGATGCGCCGCTGATCTTGCTGTCGAAACACCAATCCGCATGGGAAACTTTTTTTTTCTTCTGTTGGGCGCTGCGGCCCCCCACTTTCGTCCTGAAAAGGGAGTTGCTCCGCATTCCTTTTTTTGGCTGGGTACTGGCGCTTTTGCGCATGATTCCCATTGACCGCGCAAACAACACACAAGCTTTCAGGCGCGTGATTGCGCATGGAAAACACCGCCTTGCCAACGGACACTGGATTTTCGTCTTCCCCGAAGGGACGCGCACGCAACCCGGAACGGCGGGAAAATACAGCCGCAGCGGCGCGCGTCTTGCCATTGAAACGCATACACCGGTCATCCCCGTCGCGCTAAACTCCGGCATGTGCTGGCCCAAAGACAGCCTGATCAAAAAACCCGGCCTCATTACGGTTTCTTTTGGGGCACCCATTCTTCCAGACGGAAAGACACCGGACGACCTGATGCAGGAGGTTGAGGACTGGATTGAAGCCGAAATACGCCGCTTCCCGTTTGCTTCTTCAGTAACGGAAAAGGTGTCATGAGACCTCTTTTCCCTACCCGGCTTCCGCTGCAACTGGACCTTTTCCCTCCAGAGGCGGTCAACAGACCGGAACCAGGGCCTCCCGCTTCATCCAGTCCGGCAGTCCCGCCCGACACGTGCGCAGGAAAATCGTTCCATACGGGCGCATTTCGGACCATTTCCCTGAATGACCGCATACTGACTTACTTTTTCCGCCGTTCCCGGCGGCGCACCATCGGTTTTTCCATCGGGCAAAGCGGTCTGTCTGTCACCGCACCGCAACGAACGAGCATGCGTGACATCGAAACAGCAATACAGAAAAAAGCTCGCTGGATCACGGGAAAACTGGATTATTTTCTCCATCAGGTACCCGATGTCTCTCCCTTTTATCCTGCCGACGGGACCCCTCTGCCCTACCTGGGATATACGCTTACCTTGCGCTTGATTCCGGCGGAAACGGATGAAATCCGGCTGCACGAAAAAACGCGGGAATTGTTTGTTCATTTTCGTGCATCAAGCGAACAGCTTGTCGAAAGAATAATCAGCTGGCTACGCGAGGAGGCGGCCCGCATTCTGGCAATGCGCGTGCGCCATTATGCCAGCGTCATGCACATGGAGACACCGCCCCTCACCCTTTCATCCGCCAGACGCTGCTGGGGTTCCTGTTCACGGAATGGGCACATCCGCCTGAACTGGCGGCTTGTCCACTGTGCGCCCCGCCAGATTGACTATGTTATAGTGCACGAGTTGGCGCATACGAAAGAGATGAACCACAGCAAGCACTTCTGGCGCATTGTTTCGGAGGTTTTCCCCGATTACGCCGCCGTGCGCAAGGAATTGAACGGTCAGGGCGCTCGCCTGTTATCCTTGTTCTGACCGTTTTCATTTTCAACCCCTTACCGAACGAGGAGAGAAAAATGCGCATCCTCCATACCATGCTTCGTGTGGGAGATTTGCAGCGCGCCATTGATTTTTACACCCATGTGCTGGGAATGACGCTTTTGCGCACCAGCGACAACCCGGACTACCAGTACGCTCTCGCCTTTCTGGGCTACGACAGTAACCCTGCCCAGGCCGAACTGGAACTCACCTACAATTACGGCGTCAGCCAATATGACATGGGAACGGCCTACGGACACCTGGCAATCGGGACAGACGATATTGTGGCGACGTGCGAGCGCGTCCGGCAAAAGGGAGGCAAAATCACCCGCGAACCCGGTCCCGTCAAGGGAGGGACAACGGTGATTGCCTTCGTGGAAGATCCCGATGGATACCGCGTTGAACTGATCGAAACAAAGGAGGCGACTCCTGTCTCCCTGCGGTAGCAGTATCGCTGTTTTTCGTCCTGCTGCCACCCTGCCCGCCACATTGATACTCCTGACAGGTGCACCATGCCACAAGACCAACTGAAACTTGCTGTTGCGCGTGCCGCACTGGCATATGTCCCGAAAAACCGGATAATCGGCGTCGGAACCGGCTCGACGGCCAATTTTTTCATTGATGCGTTGGGGGAGCGCAAGGATGATATCGTCGGCGCTGTCGCGTCTTCCGACGCTACCGCCGAGCGGCTGCGTTCGCATCGTATTCCCGTTTTTGATTTGAACGAGATATCCGACCCTCTTTCTGTTTACATTGACGGTGCGGATGAAATCAGCGCGCAGGGCGCCATGATAAAAGGAGGAGGCGGCGCGCTGACGCGGGAAAAAATTATCGCTTCCGCAGCAACACAATTCGTTTGCATTGCGGACGATTCCAAACTGGTTGGGACACTGGGCCGTTTTCCCTTGCCGGTGGAAGTAATCCCCATGGCGCATTCCACCATCGCCAAAACGCTGGCGAAGCTGGGAGGAAAGCCACAGCTACGGATTCGGGACAATCGTCCCTACCGGACAGACAACGGCAATGCCATACTGGATGTGTCCGGTTTGCAAATTGAAGACCCCTTGTGGCTTGAAGATCAAATCAACGCGATTCCGGGTGTGGTCACGGTAGGGCTGTTTGCCCGACGAGGGGCCGACATCTGCCTGCTGGGGACTCCCACAGGCATCAACACGCTGCGCTTTTAGAAACGGTGGGATAAACACCCTGCCCTGCCCCCTGCCTCACCGTTTCCCGGGTGATGGGGTAGACGAACCGGGCGGTATTGACGATATGGTTGACCGGTTTTTGTAGGGGCGGCAACCTGCCGCCCGCTGGTGCCGCGCCGTGCCGTATCGTTTGCGAGAATCAGGATAAGATGGACGCGGTTCGGCATCATCGCGTTTGGGCAATGCCTGGGATTTTGCCGGGCTCGCTGCTTCCTGCCATATCGTTTCTTGAACGGTGCGGGCGGCAGATTGCCGCCCCTACAGGTACAGGGACAACGATTCCGGGCATGGTAACAGTGGGGCTGTTTGCCAGGCGGGGAGCCGACATCTGCCTGCTGGGGACCCCCACAGGCATCAACACGCTGCGCTTTTAGAAACGGTGGGGTAAACACCCTGCCCTGCCCC
>JAISAG010000022.1 GCA_031266815.1 Burkholderiaceae bacterium
CAAAACAGGATCGGGAGATGCCTTTAGCAAAACCAGCATGTCCACATCGGAGTACGGAAAAAGTTCCCCACGACCATACCCTCCCACAGCAACCAGTGCATTTTCGTTGGGCATGCCAACACTGAACCAGAGAGAACGCAAGACGCCGTCCATATTCCTGCACAGCTTTTTCAGCAAGCGGTCCGGTCTGTCGTCGCGCTGAAATTCGGCGATGGCTAACTGGCGCTGAAGGAGCAGATACTGCCTGAAATGACCTCCCGGTGTTTCTTTCATCGTTCATTTGTTTGCTGCAACAAAGGGAGGTGGATGGGGCATATTGGGAGATACAGTCAACACCTCGTACCCCGTGTCGGTTACCAGAACCGTATGCTCCCACTGTGCGGACAGGCTACGATCTTTTGTCTTGACTGTCCATCCATCATTCATCCCGTGAATTTTTCTGCTCCCCGCGTTAATCATCGGCTCAATGGTAAAGACCATACCGGACCACACCTGGGACAATGTGCCCGGCGAACCGTAGTGCAAAACCTGCGGCTCTTCGTGGAAAGCCTTGCCGATTCCGTGCCCGCAGAACTCTCGTACCACGCTGTAGCCTGCCCCTTCCGCATGCTGCTGAACAGCGTGAGCAATATCGCCCAGCCAGGCACCGTGCTTCACCTGTAAAATACCTTTCCACAGACACTCGTACGTGATGTCGGAAAGCCTTTTTGCCTGAATCCCGGGTTTCCCCGCAAAAAACATCCGGCTGGTATCGCCAAAATAGCCATCCTTGATAACCGTGACATCAATGTTCAGGATATCCCCTTTTTTCAGTATCTTGGCTCCTGGAATACCGTGACAAACCACGTCGTTCAGTGATATGCAGGTCGCTTTCGGGTAAGGGAAATGACCGGGCGGCGCATAATGGAGTGTAGCGGGAATAGTCCCCTGCACATTGATCATGTACTCGTGGCACAAGCGGTCCAATTCTCCCGTGGTAATACCCGGCTCGACGAAAGGGGCAATATAATCCAGCACCTCTGCCGCCAGCTTGCAAGCTACGCGTATTCCTCTTACGTCATCAGCAGTTTTGAGAAGCATGCGCGTCCTATTTGTTCCTGAACATGGAGAGTCATTATAAACGACCTGTCCTTCTTACGCGCCAGAGCAGCCAGGACGAGTACTAAATAGGATAGGCACATCTGCTATAATTGCGCCTTTGCTGACATAGTGCGCAGCAAGGAAAGGTGGCAGAGTGGTCGAATGCACCGGACTCGAAATCCGGAGTACGGGCAACCGTACCGTGGGTTCAAATCCCACCCTTTCCGCCAACAACCCATTTCAACCTGTCTCAACAAATACCATAAACCCGCTAAAACAGTACGTTTCAGACGGTTTCTTGTTTCAACTCATCTCATTCTGTCTATTGCTATCTCAACAAAATGAGGGTATTATTGAGGTACTTTCATTTCTGGCGAAATTGAGATACCCCCAAATGGAAGGGTATCTATCCGATAGATATCAGGGAAGGGAATCATGGCAAAGATAGTTAAGCCGCTTTCGCCGCTACAGGTGAAGAACGCCAAGCATCGGGGCAAGCCATACAAGCTGTTTGACGGTGGCGGGCTGTACCTGCTGGTGAAGAGGTTGCAAGTGTCCGATGAAGGCATGGCAACGTCCAGGCTGTGGAGAATGAATTACAGGTTTGGTGGCGTTGGCAAAACCCTCGCCTTCGGGAAATACCCCGATGTGTCGTTGGAACAGGCACGACAACGCCGCGAGGAAGCACGGAAGCTAATCGCCAACGGCGTTGACCCGTCAGAACGAAAGAAGGCGCAGAAATCGGAACGGGAAGGGCAAGCGGAAGCTGATGCCAACACCTTTGAGAAGGTTGCCCGTGAATGGCATCAAAACCGCTTATCAGGCTGGCGCCCGCAGACGGCGAAGGACTACATCAACCGGCTTGAAAAAGATGTCTTTCCAGAGATAGGCAACCTTCCCATTACTGGAATTACGCGAAAGCAACTGATTGCCGTCATGCGTCAGATTGAGGACAGAGGGGCGGTCGAAATAGCCAAGCGGTTGCTGAATACCTGCGAGAGGGTATTTCGGTATGCAGTGCAAAACGAGATGGTTCCCTACAGCATTGCATCAGACATGAAGGGGATACTAAAGCCTGCCGCCAAAGGACACTTTGCCAGTATCTCACCAGACGAATTGCCCGCTTTTCTGAAAGCACTGGACAGGAACACCGCACGGCTCCACTTGCCAACCCGTGTTGCGTTGGAATTGATGCTGTTGGTGTTCCTGCGCACGTCTGAACTCATTGAAACGCCGTGGAGCGAAATCAACCTTGAGACGGGCGAGTGGGTCATACCGTGGCGCCGGATGAAGCGCGGCAAGCTGGCAATCAATCCGGACAAGACCGACCACCATGTTTTTCTGCCGCGTCAGGCGCTGGAACTGTTGCAGGAATTGCACAGGTTGACGGGCGGGAGCAAGTGGGTATTTCCGAACCAGCGGGAACCAAGCAAGCCCATGAGTAACGGGGCTATTCTGATGGCGTTGCGCCGTATGGGATACCAGAACAAAATGACAGGTCACGGGTTCAGGGCGTTAGCCATGTCCACCATCAAGGAGCGGTTGGGGTATCGTCATGAGGTAGTGGACAGACAGCTTGCTCATGCGCAGAAAAATCAGGTAGATGCGGCATACGACCGTGCGCTGTTTTTGCAGGAGCGCAAGAAGATGTTACAGGATTGGGCGGATTATCTGGACGCACTGCGGACGGGAAAGGTATTGCCGTTCAACAGGCGGTCACAAAAGTAAGTGTTTCACATGAAACAGGGCGTGAAACGCGCTGGTGTAGCGGGTTACAGATGGGCATATTTTGAATGCCGCACTGCGCCTATGCTTCAAAGGCGATTCACCGGAAATGTAGGTTGGTAGTATTCCTCCTCAATTTGAGGATGAACAAAGTAACACGTTTCCCCCAACGGGGGACACACAGAATAAGTCATGCCTACCGCGACGGTGGGAAAACAGGGAACCCTACCCTGCTGGCATGGCTTTCCAAACAATAGGGCAACGCGATGGGGGCGTTATGGATGAGTTGGATTATTGGCGATTGGCGGATACCGTTTCACTGGTCAATGCGGCGGCACTGATTATCGAGGCAAAACCGAGCGACATTCGTACGAACGATGAATATGTCTGTGTGCGCCAAAAAGAAAAAGTCCCTTTTTATTCAGATGACGAATTGGGAACACATCTTACAGCGGCATTAAATGCGCTCTCTGGCGCGGTCAAGTCAGGGCAGTTGCCCGCATCAAAGGCTTATTCAAGGGGAACAGCGTGTTACAGGCACGAAATTTTCGAAGAAGCATCCTTGTATGCTGTTAAGGAGAGCGACCTTGATTATGCACACACCATGTTAATGGTGGACGATTTAAAGAAATGGCTTGCTAGCTGTAATGTTCCAATAGGTTGTTCACCCCTCGAATCTTCATTAAGCTGGAGTTTGCAAACACAAGCATTCAATGAGGAGGAGGGATGAACATACATAAGAATGCCAAATTAACGCCCAAAGGTCGAGAAGAAATGGTACGTCGTATGCAAAATCGACCGGCATCCGCCGTTGCCGCAAGTTTTGGTGTCAGTGTACGCACGGCTCGCAAGTGGCAAGAGCGTTACCGGATTGGTGGAGTAGTCGCCCTGCAGGATGCCTCTTCACGCCCCATTCGGTGCCGCAACAAG
>JAISAG010000050.1 GCA_031266815.1 Burkholderiaceae bacterium
TTTGTTGCATACCACGAAGACCTCCTCTTCACGGATATAAATGCCTTTAACGACAAACTGCTGGATTACCTCGTCTGGTTCAATACCGAACGCCCTCATTACGCCCTCGGGTTACAATCACCTTATGAGTTCCTGAAAAAACATCATCAGTGCAATATGTATTGGCAGAAGACACGACGGTGCATTTTGCCGCCTGAAATGGCATAATGGGGAAGGGGCAATGTGGCGGGCGCATTGCAAAGACAAAACAGGAGAAACCCATGGCAGCGGCATCCATCAACAAGGTCATCATTGTCGGCAACTTGGGGAGAGACCCCGAAATGCGGCGTTTGCCGAGTGATGAACCGGTCACCAGCATTGTCATCGCGACCACGGACAGCTGGAAAGACAGGGAGTCCGGCGAAAAAAAGGAAGCCACCGAGTGGCACCGCGTTTCCTTTTTTGGCAGGTTGGCCGAAATCGCGGGGAAATACCTGAGAAAAGGCTCGCAGGTTTACATAGAAGGGCGCTTGAGAACGCGCAAGTACGTTGGCAAGGACGGTGTTGAGCGCTATGCCACGGAAATTATCGCCAATGAAATGCAGATGCTGGGCAGCCGCCCCAGTGCCAGTGACACCGCCGACGACAGGGGCTTTTCCACCGTGCCGGCGGCGGGACAATCTGAGCGTCCCGCACAAAGCAACCGGCACAGCCTGTCCGACATGGATGACGACATTCCCTTTTAGGGTGTTGGCGGCAATCTCTGCACAGTGGCCTGTGCCCGCTGGTCCGCCGCAAGCGTGCGCGGCGTCCTGCCCCGGCGGCTCCTTCAGCTTGCGGGTTCCGTGGCGTGCCACCGCCCTAGGCCGATTTTCTCCAGCCAGAACGCGCCGATTATCGTCTTGGCATCCGTAATTTTTCCCTCCCGCACCCATGCCAGCAAATCGGACACGCGCGCTGAAAATGTCTCAATGAATTCCCCCTCGTCCGGTTCGCTTTTTCCCGCTTTTAGTCCGCTTGCCAAAAAAAGGTGCAAGTGCTCGTTTGAGTAGCCCGCCGCGTTGTGGATGGTGCAAACAAACTGCCAGTCTGCCGCAAGATACCCGGTTTCCTCCCGCAGCTCCCGCTGGGCGCAGAGCAGCGGTGGCTCTCCGGGATCTATCTTGCCTGCCGGAAATTCGATGACCGCCTGTCCCAGCGGATAGCGAAACTGGCGCTCCAGCAAAAACGCGCCATCGGGCATTTGCGGCAGTATCACCACCGCACCGGGATGCCGGATATATTCGCGGTGCGCGATTTTTCCGTTCGGCAGCTCCACGGCATCGCGGTACACATCGAAAAAGGCGCCTTTGTGAAGCAATGCGCTCTGCAGTGTTGTTTCAGTCAGGTTTTGTTTCGCGGGAGCCGGGGGCAGCATGATTTTTCTCCGATAGTATTTTCCGTCATGATACTGCCTTCTAACGTTTGCTCATATCGGATAGACTGTCCCTTTTATTCTGTGTGAAAAAAATGGCGCCGATTCCACTGGCCGAACGTCTTCGCCCCACGCATCTCCGGGATATGGTGGGACAGCCCCACTTGCTGGGGCCGGGCAAACCCTTGCGTGTTGCTTTTGAAGCGGGCGAGCCGCACTCCATGATACTGTGGGGGCCGCCCGGTGTGGGAAAGACCTCGTTTGCCCGCCTGATGGCAGAAGGCTTTTCTGCGGATTTTATCGCGCTGTCCGCCGTGTTATCCGGTGTCAAGGACATTCGTGATGCTGTCGAGCGGGCAGAACGAACGCGCGACCAGTTCGGGCAGCACACCATCCTTTTTGTCGACGAAGTACACCGCTTTAACAAGAGCCAGCAGGACGCTTTTTTGCCTTATGTCGAAAAAGGGCTTTTCACCTTCATCGGCGCAACGACGGAAAACCCCTCGTTTGAAGTCAACAATGCGCTGCTCTCCCGCGCGGCGGTCTATGTGTTAAAGCCGCTGGAAGAGGCGGACCTGATTCGCTTGCTGGACAAGGCGCTGGAACGCGAGTTGCCCGGGTTTTCCATCACGCCGTCGGCGCAGTCCATGCTGGTTGCTCATGCGGACGGCGACGCCCGTCGTTTGTTAAACGCCCTGGAAATTGTGGCACAGGCCGCCGAAGTCAAAAAGCAGACTGAACTGGATGCAGACCTGTTAACGGAAATACTGGGCGACATGTTAAGACGCTTTGATGATGGCGGCGACCTTTTCTATGACCAGATTTCCGCGCTGCACAAGTCTGTGCGCGGCTCCCACCCGGATGCCTCGCTCTACTGGTTCGTCCGGATGCTGGATGGCGGCGCCGACCCGCGGTATCTGGCGCGGCGCATCATTCGCATGGCAAGCGAAGACATCGGGCTGGCAGATCCGCGCGCGCTCCGTATGGCGCTGGATGCCAGCGAGACCTATGAACGGCTGGGTTCGCCGGAAGGCGAACTGGCGTTGGCGAACGCGGTCATTTACATGGCGTGCGCGGCAAAATCCAATGCGGCGTACATGGCATATGGCGCCGCGCGAGCCTTCGTCGCAAAAGACAAGACCCGCCCCGTTCCGGAACATCTGCGCAACGCGCCGACCAAACTCATGAAAGCGCTGGGGTACGGCAAGACATACCGTTACGCCCACGACGAACCGGAAGCCTATGCGGCGGGCGAAACCTACCTGCCAGACGGCATGACCGCACCCGGCTGGTATCGCCCCACACCGCGCGGGCTGGAGAGCCGTATCGCGGAAAAACTGGCGTGGCTGGCCCAACTGGACAAGCGCGCCCCGAAAGAATGAAGCGGTCGTCCCGTCAGGCAAGTCGTGCAGCGGGTCCCATCAGGTAACAATCAACTGCCCGGGCGCAATCGCGCCCCTCGCGGATGGCCCACACCACCAAAGACTGTCCGCGCCGCATATCCCCCGCTGCAAACACCTTCTCAACAGAAGTCTGGTATGCCCTGTCCGTATCCGTTGGCGCCAGCGCATTGCCGCGCGCGTCCTTTTCCACGCTGAACGCGTCCAGAACCTGCGATACCGGACCGGCAAAACCCATGGCGAGCAAAACGATGTCCGCGGGTATTTCGAACTCCGAGCCGGGCATTTCGCGCAGACGTCCGTCCTTCCATTCCGCGCGTCCTGCAATCAACTTTGCCACCTTGCCGTTTTTGCCCTCAAACCGTTTGGTCAGGATTCCCCAGTCGCGCTCTCCTCCCTCCTTGTGTGAAGAAGAGACCCGCAGCTTGAGCGGCCAGTACGGCCAGGTCAGCAGCGGGTCCTCCGCCTCGGGCGGTCTTGGCATCCTGTCCAGTTGCAGCACCGAACGGGCGCCGTGACGATGGGAGACCCCGACACAATCCGCGCCTGTATCGCCGCCGCCGATAACCACCACCTGTTTTCCTTTCGCTGACAGGATGCTGCTGTTTTTCCCTTCCTCGTCCAGCGCCCGGTTCTGCTCCACGAGAAACTCCATGGCGTAGTAAATCCCTTGCAAGTCATGTCCCGGGATAGACAACCTGTTCGGCTGTTCTGCGCCGCCCGCCAAAATGACAGCATCGAATTCGGCGAGCAGGGTTTTCGGCGTAATCGTCTGGTGCGAGCGATTGGCAATGCGTTCGGGGAATGCCTGTCCGACAAGCGTCTGCGTAACAAACTGTACTCCTTCCGCTTGCATTTGCGCCATACGCCGCTCGATGATTTGCTTTTCCAGCTTGAAATCGGGAATACCGTGCCGCAAAAGCCCACCGATATACATATTCTTTTCAAAGACCACCATATCGTGTCCGGCGCGCGCCAGTTGCTGCGCCGCCGCCAGCCCTGCCGGGCCGGATCCGATCACGGCGATCCGTTTTCCTGTCTTGAGCGCTGCGGGTTTTGGCACAATCCATCCATTTTCCCATCCCCTGTCCGCGATAAAGCGCTCAATGGAACGAATACCCACCGGTTCTCCAATCAACCCCGCCACGCAGGCCGCTTCACAGATGGCGGGGCATATTCTGCCGGTAATTTCGGGAAAATTGTTTGTCAGGTGCAAGCGATCCAGCGCCTCCTGGTCGGTCCGGTGGTACACCATATCGTTCCAGTCTGGAATGATATTGTTCAAGGGACAGGCATTATTGCAAAAGGGCACACCGCAGTTCATGCAGCGCGCGCCCTGCTGCTGTGCCGCGTCCGGCGACAACGCCATTGTGAACTCGCTGTTGTGTTTGACTCGCTCCTTTGGGTCCAGATAGTCCTCTTCCAGACGCGCAAATTCCATGAACCCGGTTATCTTTCCCACTTTTTGCTCCTTTCTGCTTCACCGTGCGGAAGTTCGTGCCACAGCACGCCTATGCGGTTGCCGGTTGTAATTCTTTGGCGTACAGATTGCGCAACGCGCCGCGGTATTCTGCGGGGAACACCTTGACAAAGTGCGCAAGCGCCTGCGTCCAGTTATCCAGCAACCGCCTTGCGACGGTACTGCCCGTATAAGTGAAGTGGTTTTCGATCAGCCGCCTTAAGATGGCTTCATCCGTTTCGCGCTTGCCGTTTCGGGTCATGCTGTGCCACACAGCGCGGTCAAGCGTCTTTTCCTGCGCCTTTCCGCTTAACACCGGCTCCAGTGCGACCATGGCGAGATTGCAGCGTTTTTCAAACTGCTTGTCCGGGTCATACACATAAGCGATACCGCCTGACATCCCCGCCGCGAAATTGCGCCCGGTTTCGCCCAGCACCACCACCGTTCCGCCGGTCATATACTCGCACCCGTGGTCGCCCGTTCCCTCAATGACTGTATTGGCGCCCGAATTACGCACGGCGAAGCGCTCGCCAGCGATTCCGTAAAAATAGGCTTCGCCGGCGATGGCACCGTACAGCACCGTATTGCCCGCCACCATATTCGTTTCGGGCACGCCTCGAAACTGTGCGTGCGGGCGCAGGATAATCCGTCCGCCCGAGAGCCCCTTTCCCACATAATCGTTGGCTTCGCCCACCAGTTCCAGCGTGACGCCGTGGGCGAGAAACGCCCCGACAGATTGTCCCGCAGTTCCCTGCAACTGGATATGAATCGTATCGTCCGGCAATCCGTCGTGCCCGTAGCGTCTGGCGACCTCGCCCGACAACATGGTTCCCACCGTCCGGTTACTGTTTCGGATGGGCGAAATCAGCGACACCTTTTCCGCCCGCTCCAGCGCGGGCAGCGACTGGGCAATCAGCTTGTGGTCCAGCGCGTTTGTCAGACCGTGATCCTGCGTTTCTCCGTGTCGGCGCAATACCGTCGGGGCGACATCCGGTTCGTAAAAGAGCCGGCTGAAATCCAGCCCCTGCTTTTTCCAGTACAGCAATGCTTTTGACGTATCCAGCAAGTCAACCCGCCCGACCATTTCCTCGTAGCGTTTGATGCCAAGCTGCGCCATAATCTGGCGCAGTTCTTCTGCCACAAAGAAAAAGTAATTGACGAGATATTCCGGTTTTCCGCGAAACTTGGCCCGCAGGACAGGGTCTTGTGTTGCCACCCCCACCGGACACGTATTTAAGTGGCATTTCCGCATCATGATACAACCCTGCGTCACCAGCGGGATAGTCGCAAAACCAACCTCGTCGGCGCCCAAAAGCGCTGCAATCGCCACATCCCTGCCGGTTTTCATCTGACCATCTGCCTGTACCCGGATTCGTCCGCGCAAATGGTTTAACACCAGCGTCTGCTGTGTTTCCGCAAGGCCGATTTCCCAGGGAGAGCCCGTATGCTTGACCGAAGACAGCGGAGAAGCACCGGTTCCCCCGTCGTATCCGGCAATCACCAGGTGGTCTGCCTTTGCCTTGGAAACCCCTGCCGCCACCGTTCCCACGCCGGATTCCGATACCAGCTTGACCGAAATGTCGGCAGCCGGATTGGCGTTTTTCAAGTCGTGAATAAGCTGCGCCAGGTCCTCAATAGAATAAATGTCGTGGTGCGGCGGCGGCGAGATGAGCGGTACACCGGGAACCGAATAGCGCATACTGGCGATGTATTCCGATACCTTTCCACCGGGAAGCTGTCCTCCCTCTCCGGGTTTGGCGCCCTGCGCCATCTTGATCTGGATCTCGTCTGCCGTATTCAGGTATTTTGCCGTCACGCCGAACCGTCCCGACGCAACCTGCTTGATGCGGGAACGCAGGGAATCCCCCTTCCGCAAGATAATATCGGCGACAATGCGGTCTTTCCCCAGGATAGAAGCCAGTGTCTCCCCCTCCTTGATGGCGATGCCAGCCAGTTCACTCTCATAACGCCGCGGGTCTTCGCCGCCTTCCCCTGTATTGGACTTGCCGCCGAGCCGGTTCATCGCAACCGCGAGAGATGCGTGCGTCTCTGCGCTGATGGAGCCCAACGACATGGCGCCCGTCGCAAAACGCTTGACGATTTCGGCGGCGGGTTCCACCTCGTCAACGGGAACGGCGCGCGCTGGGTCAATCCGAAACTCGAACAGGCCGCGCAGCGTCATTTGGCGACGTGACTGGTCATTGATAATTTCGGCGTACTCCTTGTACGTGCTGTAATTGTTCGCGCGGGTAGAATGCTGCAAGCGGGCAATGGCGTCCGGCGTCAGCAAATGCTCCTCCCCCTGTCGGCGGTACGCGTATTCCCCGCCGATATCCAGAATATCCCCGTACGGCATCTTGCTGGAAAAGGCCTGCTGATGCACCCTGAGCGACTCCTCTGCCACATCGAAAATGCCGATACCCTCCACCTGCGTTACCGTTCCGGTGAAATACTTGTCAACAAAAGCCGAAGAAAGCCCCACTGCCTCAAAAATCTGCGCGCCGCAATAAGAGCGATACGTGGAAATCCCCATTTTCGACATGATTTTCAGCAACCCCTTGCCAATCGCCTTGACAAAATTCGCATGTGCCTTCTCCGGCGTCATGTCGGCCCCCAGGACGGGCGCAATTTCGGTCAGCGTTTCAAAAGCCAGGTACGGATGCACCGCTTCCGCGCCATAGCCTGCCAGCAGCGCAAAATGATGCGTTTCCCGTGCGGAACCGGTTTCGACAACCATTCCTGCTGCCGCCCGCAATCCACGGGCAACCAGGTGATGATGCAATGCCGCCGTTGCCAGCAGGGAAGGCACCGCCAGCTTTTCCGCGCAAATTGCACGGTCAGACACAATCAGGATATTGTGTCCCGAGTGGATGGCATCCACCGCTTCCGAGCAGAGTGATGCCAGATGTGCCTCAATCCCCTCCTTTCCCCATGCGAGGGGATAGCAGATATCCAGCCGGTGCGAGCGGAACTTTCCGTTCGTGAACGCATCAATGTGGTGAATGGCCTCCATCTCCTCCCCGTCCAGAATCGGCTGCTGCACTGCCAGCCGGATGGGGGGATTGACATTATTCGCGTCCAGCAGATTGGGTCTGGGCCCCACATAAGACAAGAGCGACATCACCATCTCTTCGCGTATCGGGTCAATCGGCGGATTGGTCACCTGCGCGAACAACTGCTGAAAGTACCCATAAATCAGCTTGGGGCGATTGGACAACACCGCAAGCGGCGAATCGTTCCCCATTGACCCGACCGCCTCCTCCCCGTTTAACGCCATTGGCGCGAGCACAATCTGCAAATCCTCCTGCGTATATCCGAACGCCTGTTGCCGGTCGAGCAGCGGGACAGAAGGCGCGGGCAGGCTTTTCACCTTGTCCTTTAGCGTATGCAAATCCATGCACACCGATTTGACCCACGCCGTATAAGGCTTGGCACTGGCATAAATATCCTTGATTTCCGCATCATCAATGATGCGTCCTGCCTCCATATCCACCAGAAACATCTTGCCCGGCTGAAGCCGCCACTTTCGGACAATCCGCGATTCGGGAATGGGCAGCACGCCCGTTTCCGATGCCAGCACGACCAGGTCGTCCTCCGTGATGATATAGCGCGCGGGACGCAAGCCGTTCCGGTCCAGCGTTCCCCCTATCTGTCTGCCGTCGGTAAAGGCGATTGCCGCCGGGCCGTCCCACGGCTCCATCATGGAAGCGTGATACTCATAGAATGCCCTGCGTTTGGCATCCATCAGGCTGTGGTTTTCCCATGCCTCCGGAATCAGCATCATCACGGCGTGTGCGAGCGGATAACCGGACATGACCAGCAATTCCAGAGCGCGGTCAAAGCAGGCCGTATCGGACAACCCCTCCCGGAGCAGCGGATACAACTTATGGATATCCTCGCCCAGCACCACCGAAGACATCATTCCCTCTCTGGCGCGCATCCAGTTTGTATTGCCCTTGACCGTATTGATTTCGCCGTTGTGTGCCACCATGCGATACGGGTGCGCCAGCGGCCATTCCGGGAACGTATTGGTTGAAAAGCGCTGGTGCACCATTGCCAGCGCGGACACACACCGCTCATCCTGCAAATCGCGGTAGTATGTTTGCACCTGGTCCGCCAGCAGCAACCCCTTGTACACCACCGTGCGGGCGGACAGGGACGGCACGTAAAATTCCTTGCAGTGTTCCAGCATCAGCGCCCGGATGGCGTGTCCTGCCGCCTCGCGGATGATGAACAACTTGCGTTCCAGCACATCTGTCACCATGACATCGGGACCGCGCCCGATAAAAATCTGGCGGATGACCGGTTTTTTCTCCCTGACGACTGGCGACATCGGCATCGTATCGTCAACTGGCACATCCCGCCAGCCGATGACCACCTGTCCCTCTGCACGAATAGTCCGCTCGATTTCCCGCTCGCACGCCAGCCTTGATCCGTGCTCCTTGGGCAGGAAAATCATCCCCACGCCGTACTCCCCCGCGGGCGGCAGGGCAACACCCTGCTGCGCCATCTCCTCGCGGTAGAACTGGTCGGGAATCTGTATCAGGATACCGGCGCCATCCCCCATCAGGCTGTCCGCGCCGACGGCGCCCCGATGGTCCAGATTTTTCAGTATCAGCAAGCCCTGCTCAATGATGGCATGGCTTTTTTCTCCGCGGATATGGGCGACAAAACCGACGCCGCAGGCATCGTGTTCGCGGGAAGGATGGTACAAACCCTGTGGGTGCATAAAGGCTCCTTGTGGCAGTAGGCGGGATCGGCACCGCATGGTTCGCGACGATATGTTGCCGGAAGCGAAGAGCGGGTGCGGACGATAGACCGTTGCGGGTTGCTGTCGCGCATTATACGGAGAAACCGCTCATTCCTCCAAACAAATAAAGGGGTCAGAGTTAATTATCGTTAATGGTAATTCATCTCAACTTCAAAAAGGGGACAGAGTAGCGAAAAGAGAGAGATGAAAGGCAAAATACCATCAGGAAAGCAGCATCAGGAAAGCAGGCGGCGAAGCATTGCGGTATCGTGCCCGTCATGGCGCTGTGTCCGCCCGTTTCGGCGGACGTCCCCTTTTACCCATGTGCCATTTCCTGCCCGTCAGCGCCTCTATTTCTCGCTGGTAGGCGGCAGACCCCATCAGCCAGCCGTTGTTCAGAACGCGCTGTATTTCCTCTGCCTCGGTCGGAGAAAACGGGTCGTGCATCAGGCGGTTGTAGGCGGCTTCGCGGGCGAACGGCGTATTGCCCAGTTCCCAGTACAGCGTGTGGTCGTGCACCAGCGGGTTTTGCCGCAGTCCCGCGTGGTGGGTATAGCTGGACCAGAGATAATCGGCAGGCGTTGCAGCAAGCCCCTCCCGGACAGGGAGCGTTTCGATGAAGCAAATGCAGCGCAACAGACAGGTTTGCGCCTCAATCAGCGTCGTTTTGTAGCGCCCCTCCCAAAGCGTGCCAGTATACCCGTACTTCCTGTTGAAACAGGGGACGTACCGCCTGCCAATCCACTGCATCATCCGTGCGATACCTGTCGCGGCCTGCATGGGTGAAGCGACCAGATGCAAGCGATCCGGCAGCAATGTATAAGCGTGAATCGCAACGCCATACTGCTCTGCCGCCTTGTGCGCGCAATCCAGAAAGAAAGAGTAATCCGCCGTTTCCTTAAATAGCGGGCGGCCGTTGTTCCCCTTCTGCAAAATGTGGTGAGGTTGTTGTAGAACGAGCAATCGTGCCGTGCGTGCCATTATGCTGTCATCGTTTCGGGTTCCCTGCCTGCTGTCCGCAAAAAGGAGCGGAAAAAGTCGCCAACCTGCTCAAGGCGTTGCTTGAGGCGGTGCTCGTCATCCACAAGATGCAGGGTACAGCGGTGCTCCTCGCAGAATCGGATCACGCTGCGGCAGGGTATCAGGCTGTCATGCCACCCGTGTACCACGTGAATGGCGCTTCCCGGACACCCCACCGCGTGGGGCGGATAGTCCGGCACATATACGGCGGGCGCGAGCAAAAAAAGGCCGTTGACCTGAATGCGGGCGCTGGCGGTCAGCGCGACCCATCCTCCCATGCTGGAACCCACCAGAAATGTGGCGGGACGCAGGGAAAGTGACTGGCACAACAGCGCAACCCGCTCCGTTGGGTTTGCAAGATGCGTGTAATGCAGACTCTCCGTATCGTAACCGTTTTCCTGCGCGATATGGGCGAGATACTGTATTTTGGTTCCCCACGGTCCGCTTTCCTTCCCGTGGATAAAGTGAACGAGCGGTTTCATGGCATGTCGGCACTAAAATCACCCCATTCTACCATCCCGCACGGGCAGCGGAGCAGGGCATACGGAAAAGGGACTCTCGTGCTCGTCACAGCCGCCTCTACCCTGTGACACGGTGCAGTGACCCCAATTGTGTCAATGACTTGAGAAGCGCAATGGCCTCCTCGGACGGAAACTGCTTGATAACCTCCTGCGTTTCCCCATCAATCACCCTGATCACCACTTGCCCTGACTCGTCGTCCACCGAAAACTGCAAGCTGCTCGCCGCTGGTTGCGGGAGTGATTCCGCCAGCACGTCCACTACGGCTTGCGCCACCTCCTTGTCTGACGCGCACGGCGTTGCCTGTGCGGCTTTCTGATGTGGCGCTGTTTCCGACACAGACCTTGCGTTATCCGATATGCCGGATGGCACGCTGGTGTTAATGCTGCCGATTTCCATGGCTTTCCTCCTTGTACCGGCGCCCCGGTTGTTTTCACGACCGGGGCGAACCGCCTGGTGCGTTATTCCCCTCGTCCCGTGTTGGAAAGGTCCGGGACGAGGAGAGTAACGGGATTAACGGATGAGCGACAGCACCGTCTGCGGGATCTGGTTTGCCTGCGCCAGCATGGCGGTACCGGCCTGTTGCAGGATGCTGGCGCGGGAGAGCGCTGCCGTTTCTTCCGCGTAATCCGCGTCCTTTATCCGACTGCGCGCGTTGCTGGTGTTTTCCGAACTGACCCGCAGATTGTCAATCGTTGCTTCAAAGCGCCTTTGCAGTGCGCCGTAGCGGGCACGTTCACCGTTGATAATCCCGATGGCAGCGTCGCAAATTGCCAGTGAGGCCTGGGCGCTTTCGAAGGTAGAGACATCCAGCGATGCCACCGACCGCAGGCAGGATGCCCCGTTGGTAATCCCTGCCGCGGTATCCTGGTCCGTCTTGAGCGCTGTACCGTCTTGGATGGAAAAGCTCGCTTCCGAATCGTAGGTTACCGAGCCGGTTGCGGCGATACCGTCGCTAAAGACCCCTGTGGCATCAGTAAAGGCGGTCAATGCCACGCCGGTCACCAGATCGCCATCCGATTTGTAGCTGCCCAGTTTGACATTCGAGATAGTTGTTCCCACTGCCGAACCGACCACGATATTTTCGCCGGAACTGTGAGTCAGTTTGATTCCCTTGTTGTTGGCATCGAACTCGGCCGTAATTCCTGTTTTGGAAGATTGCGCGTTAATGGCATTGATAGCGGACGCAAAAGAGTCTCCGTTGCTCAGGTCCTTGCCAATCGTGAAGGAAACGCTGGCGAGTGAAGCCGTTTTCCCATCCTTGGCATTGTCGCCCGCCAGCGCCAGCGTATAGGCGGTATTCGCCTCAAAGTCGGTCAGCACGGCGGTTGTCCGGGCGGTCGCCTTGACGCCGGTGGTGTCCGTTACCTCATTGACTTTGGCGGCGAAGCGTTTTGCGGTATCCGCTTCTGTGATGGCAATTTCTTTCGAGCCGAGATTGCCGGAAACCGTGACCGCTCCCGAGGACAACTGTCCGCCGGAACTATAGGCTTTTGCTTCCACTTCGTCTGCCTGAATGCGGTTATTTCCGTACACACTGGTCAGGAAATTGGTTCCGTTGGCGGAGATCAGCTCTCCCGCGTTGGCACCCACCTGAAAGTACTGGGTCCCCATCGTTCCGTTTAAAAGTTTCTGTCCATTGAAAGATGTCGTTTCCGCGATACGGTTCAATTCGGACGCAAGCTGCGCCACTTCTTTCTGTATCGCCAAACGGTCCTGTGCCGAGTTGGTTGCGTTGGACGCCTGTACCGCCAGCACACGGATACGCTGGAGCATATCGCCGGATGTTGTCAGCGCGCTTTCTGCCGTCTGTCCGAGCGACACCCCGTCGTAGGAATTGCGTATGGCCTGATTCATCCCGCCGACTTGGGTCGTCATTTTCTCCGCAATGTTTAAACCGGCGGCATCATCCTTGGCGCTGTTTATACGTTTGCCGGATGAGAGCCTTTCCATCGCCTGAGCCAGTGCAGACTGTGAGTTATTCAGGTGTCGCTGCGAATTGAGCGAGGAAATGTTGGTATTGATAATCTGGGGCATGATTTTCTCCTTATCGTGTAATGTAGCGGCTTTGCAACCGTATTGTCAATAATATGACAAGACCAATGTGGCGATAAACATTTGTTTGCAAAACTAAACATCAACGAATTGCCCCGTGCGCTCTACTTTTCCGGGGTGATTTCTCTCATACACAGAAAAGCGGTTTTTGGCGGTGCGACTGCTTGAGAGGGGACAAGCGCCGGCTTTTCGGCGGGAAGCTGTAACAAAACGTAAAAAAGGGCAAGTCGTGTCAACCGACTGCGAAGGTGTTTCGTTAATGGCAGTGATTCACCAGAATCATCACTGTTAAACCAACCTATTGAAGGAGTTGAATATGAAGAAATTGATTGCTGTTCTGGTTGCTGGTCTGTTTGCGACTGCCGCTTTTGCTCAGGCGCCCGCTCCGGCGAAAGCACCTGCCAAGGAACCTGCCAAGGCAGAAAAGAAAGCCGACGCAAAGGCTGACAAGAAGGCCGACAAGAAAGCAGGAACCAAGTCGACCGACGCCAAAAAGTAATTTGTTGTATTTGCGGTAATTTGCTGTATCGGTGTTGTAGTTTGATGTTATATAATGTCGCATCACTGCTGACAACGCACCATCTGGTGTGGCAAGGCGGGGATGCGACAATTATATAACCCAACTTGACATAACTTAAGGAAACCGAAAATGAAGAAACTGATCGCTGTTTTGGTTGCTGGTCTGTTTGCAACTGCTGCTTTTGCACAGGCACCTGCCCCGGCCAAAGACTCTGCCAAGGAACCTGCCAAGGTAGAAAAGAAAGCTGACGAAAAGAAAGCGCCTGCAAAGAAAGCAAAGAAAGCAAAGAAAGCACCTGCAAAGAAAGCTGAAAAGGCTGAAAAGAAAGAAGAAGCCAAGAAAGACGCCAAGAAGTAATAGCGGCTTCGGTGCAATCGTAAGGGCAGGGGCGACCCTGCCCTTATCTTTTGTGCGCCGGAATTTTATGTGCCCGAAAAAAATGCGAGGGTTCCCGTATGCGTTGTCTGCGTTACCTGTTACTTCTTTTATCCCTCTTTCTTTCCCTGCCGGTCATGGCAGCGAAAGAGACGGCGGCACAGTCGCCCCTGCCCCTTGTTCCGCTGAAAGTGGGTGCGGTACACATACAGGTTGAGTTGGCAAAAACGCCCAGGCAGCGGGAGCGAGGGTTGATGCTCAGAAAGACGCTGCCGAAAGACGGCGGAATGCTCTTTGATTTTGGCGCGCCGGCACGCGTTTGCATGTGGATGAAAAATACCCTGATTCCCCTGTCTGTCGCCTTTATTGACCAGGACGGCGTTATTACCAATGTGGAAGACATGGTGCCGCAAACGACCGAATCGCACTGTAGCCGGGGGTGGGTACGGTACGCGCTGGAAATGAACAAGGGGTGGTTTGCCCGCCGGAAAATCAAGCCGGGCGGGAAAGTGGAAGGGCTGGACAAACTGCCGGATCCGACCCGCCTGCCTTAAGGGCGAGCCATAAGCGTGGTCAAAACCCCTTATTCCCCCTGAAAGCCCGACCCACGGGTGCTATGTGATGGCACGCTGTTTGCCGCTCGACAAGCCGATACCTCGACTTCGTGTTCAGGCTGCCACGCTCACGCCGAGGCGCAGACCCAGTGCGCGAACCACCCTAAGCAAAGTGTCGGTGGATGGAATACGTTCTCCGGAAAGACCTTTGTAGAGGCTTTCCCTGCTAAGTCCCGTATCGCGGGCGAGTTCTGTCATACCCCGCGCACGGGCAATATCTCCGAGTGCGGCGGCAAGCAAGGCGGGGTCGTTATCTTCGAGGACAATATTCAGGTACTCGACAATCGCCTCGTCGCTGCCCAGATACTCTGTGATGTCAAAACGTTTCAGACTGGAGATTTTATGGGTTATGGTTTAATCCTCCTGGGTTGCCGCCAGTTCGATTGCCCGGGCAATATCCGCACGTTGTGTGGATTTATCTCCGCCGCCGAGCATAACGATTATCATCTTACCCCTCCTGACAGAATACATGCGCCGACCCAAAAATTCGCGCATTTCCCATACATCCGCGCCGACAGGTTTTACATCACCCGCCCAGTTCGGCTTTGCGAAGACGCACCGCCAACCTTCGACGGACTGCGCTGTCTTTCAAGTCAAGCAGCCACTGCGCGAATTCAGGAAGTATCACGACGGGTTTCACGTGCGCTTTGTAGCCCAAAGGCTACAGCTTGTCAATACAACAGGTTGGCATGGGTTGAGCCCGACCCACGGGTGTGCTGGCAGAAGACATTTGATTGACACGAATGAAAATTGCATATACAATTTGCGCGTGGAAATCACCTTTGACTCCGATAAAAACGCAAAAAATATCCGTGTCCGCGGACTGTCGTTTGAGAAGGCGGCAAAGTTCGATTTCAGTACAGCACTGTATTACCCTGACAATCGGCGTGATTATGGTGAAACGCGCATCTTTGCCTTGGGGCGGCTTGGTAACAGAGTCCATGCGCTGGTTTTTGCGAATATTGAAAAAGGCATTCGCGTTATCAGTTTCCGCAAAGCGAACAAACGGGAGGTAAGACGTTATGAACAAAAAAACCAATCCTGAATTGCTAGACGACGACAACCCGGAATGGACGGAGGAAATGTTCAAAAACGCCATGTCCTTTTCTGACCTGCCGGAAGCTCTACAAGCAAAGTTGCGCCGTGTTCGAGGTCCTAACAAGCTGCCGACAAAAAAACAAACGGCTATCCGCTTTGATGCAGAAGTGTTGGACGGTTTGCGAGCAACCGGACGTGGTTGGCAGACTCGCGTGAACAATGTCATGCGGGAGTGGCTCAAACAACACTCGGCGTAGAACCGTCTGCCAGCAAGCGCCGTCATACCTGTCGTAGTCAATCGGGACGTACTTCAGCGCGGCGAGAAGGCTGTTCAGGCATAGCTGTGCGCTTACCAGAAACCGCCGCGTCGGGTACATGGAGCGCTTCATACCCAACCCCCGAAGGGAGGAACCCCTGACCTGCTAGAAGAAAAAGCGCTCAATGCTCGATGCACTAAAACAGCTTCCCTCCGATTCCTGACTTGCGCCCGACCCACGGGTGCGCTGGCATGTGTGCTTCATGGACAGGTTGCTTTTGAGCATAAGTCCTGTTTGGCAGGGCGAACGAGTCCGGTTTAGCTGAAATTGAGGCGGTTTTAGGGCAGTGATCGTGTCAAAGCATTTTTAGTTTTCAGAGAAGGTATCAAGCGGGAGCGTGGTCGCGCTCGACTTCCCATCCCTTACAGGCCAGCATCACCGTGCGCGGCACGGGTCGCGCGCCAGTGCGGTATTGGCTGATTGTGCGACGCGTGACGCCGATGGCCTTGGCTGCCGCATTAAGCGACAGATGGTTGCGTTCCTGCCAGCGGCGGAACTCTATGGCATCAGTACGCCCCTGCTGCTCCAGAGCCATTTCCATGAGGCGGTCAGAACTCAATTCGGCATTGTTGTCCCACACGACAGTCCATCCATAGTCTCCAACGCAAACGGCAGCGAACAGTGAAGGGTCAGCGAGGTGGCGCATGGCGCGGCTGTGCGCGATGAGCGGCGTGAGATCAACCTCAATGAGATTTCCGCCGACGTATTCGACACGCAGGCGACTTTCCGGCAGGGCGGCAACGGCGGCGATACGGTAAGCCGTCGTGGTGTTGTTCATGGCGTCTCTCCTCTGTCTTCGGGGTTGTCGAGCCGCGACCACTCGGCGCGGACTTCGGCTTCATGGGCGGCGACCCACGCGGCGGCGGTCCTGATGACAGCAGCCGGAACTTTCCGGTGCGCGCTCAACACGCTGTCGCCGAGAAAGACGACAGCCATGCCATCGGGGTGAATCACATGGGCATGGACAGGCCGCTCATCATATAACACCTTGATCATCCAGTCCTGCATGTATCTTGTCCACGACGAAATAGTAGGGTAACTTTTTTCCTACATCAAACGGTGAAGCAGCTTTTTTAGTCCGACCCACGAGCGCGCCGACACCTGCCCTCCTCCGTTCTGAACACATTCATCCATCCGCCGATTCACCCGTCGCCGTCCGCACGGCGATTTCGTGCGGGCCGAACCGCGTTGCCGCTATCAAACACTGCCAAAGATTTTTGGCGTTTAGGACTTGTCTTGGCGTCGAGGGCTTGATATGATTCCTTTATTGCATTAAAACGGAAATTAATATTAATATATGTTATATAGCTGTGCGAGTAAAAGCAGGCAAAACGCGATATAACCCGGGACTGTATTCGCAAGTGTGCGGTCAGGACAGGTTGCAAAGCAGTTGGTGTCTGTGCGGCATAAGAGATATGCCATGCCGCCATGCTTTTTCGGAAAACAGCGTATGACCGACGAGCCTTGTCCATGCAGGAAACCCTTGTACGTACCGCACTGGAAGAGTATCGGCAGAATGTATCGCAGTTGAAAAGAGGCCACCGGCAAGAAAAGTATCGCCTGGACAGAATCTCCCGCTCGTTTTTGGGAGGAAAGCCAGTTGCCTGTGTCACCAGTGTGGACATTGCGCGATACCGTGACCAACGTCTTCAGCAACCCAGTACGCGAACCGGCAAACCCCTTTCCGTGGGGAGCGTCCGGCTGGAATTGGCGTTGCTTTCCCATTTTTTTGAAACCTGCCGACTGGAATGGGGCCTGTGCGAGCACAATCCCGTTTCCCTGATCCGCAAGCCCCGGCTTCCGCCCGGGCGCACTCGCCGACTAAGCTCGCGCGAAAACCGGATGATTTTGCGGTATGCCGACCGGCATTCCAATCCCGACCTGTATTCCATTATTGTACTGGCGCTTGAAACGGCGATGCGTCAGGGAGAAATACTGTCGCTCGTGTGGGAACATGTTGACCTGAGGCGGGGAACCGCGCACCTGCCCCAAACCAAGAATGGCAGCCAGCGGGATGTGCCCCTGTCACCCGTTGCGCGGGACGCGGTGATGCGGCTTCGCCGCCGCGAGCAGGGACCGATTTTCAGTTACACCACGGCGGGGCTGCAATCCACGTGGCGTTTTATGCTGGACAAACTGGGCATTGACAATTTGCGCTTTCACGACCTGCGTCACGAAGCGATTTCCCGCCTGTTCGAACTGGGGACGCTGGACACCATGGAAGTGGCATCCATCAGCGGGCACAGAAGCCTGTCCATGCTCAGGCGCTACACCCACCTTCGGGCGCAGAAGCTGGCGAAAAAGCTGGAAAAACCGCGAAACAGAAACCGGCAGAACCTGTCAGAAAAGCTGGTGTCGTACCCCGCGCTGCTGGAAAAGGAGGGCACGGGTTATCGCGTTCGCCTGCTGGATTTTGATGACATCAGTGTGCAAGGCGCTTCCCGCGAAGAAGCGGTACGGATGGCGCGGCATATCCTGCTTCGCCGGATAGTCTCATCCTGCCACAACAAGGGAGAAGTACTGCCCCAGCCGGACCAGTACCTGGAACCGGTTGACGAGCGCAAGCTGGTTTTGATTGATCCGATGGGGGGTGATGACGAAGAAACAGGCGAATTATAGGAAGCAGGGCTGGTGAGAAGCGGCGGGTTGGGCGAATAACAGTGTTGCCCCGTGCGCGCTCCCGCGCCTACCCGTGAGGTATATCCTGGTCGCTGCGCGCCTTGTTCTTCATCCCGTCGCACCGCTTCCTGTCTGTTACTTGATATCCCCTGCGGGAAGTGGTGAGTGTCACCGCATTGCGCGCCTCGCTGTTTCGGCAAGAAACCCTGATCGCGTCAAGCCGCGCTTTGCAACATAACGGTCAATCTTTGCCAGCAGATTGGCTGGCAGCGTAATTGATTTTTTCCGCGCGTCCCTCAAAACGCGCAGTATCCACCTCCACGAATGCCCACACGCCATTGGAAAAATCGGGATTGGCGCGGTACACAGAGAGAGGACCCGGGAAAGGGATATCGCCGCCCTCTTCGACCATGCCCTCCAGATGCAAATCAATGGCTTCCGTTACCGCATCCAGCGCTTCATCAAATGACGCACCCGCTGAAAAGCAACCCGGCAGGCCGGGAACGGTCACCCCAAAACGAACACCATCGTCAGTGTGCAACACAACGGGAAAACGCATAAGTTGCTCCTGCCAGCCTGTTTTCTGACACTTGTCAGCGCACCGACCAGTATATCTCCAATGCCGAATCATCCCCAGACCTGTCTCGCGGAAAGCAGCGGGACAGGCGAATAGCGGCGTTGCCCCGCGCGCGCTCCCGCGCCTGCCTGCATGTCCTGGTCGCTGTGCGCCTTGTTCTTCATCCCGCCACACTCCCTTGTCGTCTGATGGCAGAAGCGGTAGGGTGACTGACGGGAATCTGCCACAGACGCGCCGCGCGCCGCATCCCCAACACATACGTATGCAACAGAGAGCATTCGCTTCTGTTTCACTCCACCGCCCCCTTCCTCACCGACTTGCCCCCCAAACCACCGCATTGCTTAACAAATAGGCAATGCTCAAAATTGCCCGATTTTTCCCCCGTTGTTCTTTTTTTTGATTGCCCTCAAGAAATTTTTTTGTTGCATTTTTGCAAATTTCCTCAAAAAAGCAATTTTCCATAACCTGTTGATTTATAACGGGATTCGCGCCATAATCAAAAGGTAAAAGCGCTTTCCCTGCATGATTTCAGCATGGCGTCCGAAAAAAATAAGCTAGGAAAACCCTCAATTTTTCCGGGGGCTGTCCGTAAAAGGCTTGTAACTGAAATTGATGCCGGTTCCCGGAAACCAAACCAGAACCGATTTACGAGCGGATTGACAATACGGCAGTAAAAATGTCGCCGCATTCAGCAATAAAAGGAGAACGACATGCCCCAGATTATCAACACCAATATTTCCTCGCTCAATTCGCAGCGGCACCTGAACAATTCGC